>CAXBQX010000042.1:0-16573 GCA_963978365.1 uncultured Opitutales bacterium
AACGGAATTGCTTATTACGGTATCTTCCGTCCATCCGGTGCCACCTTTGCGGTGTTTGCCGATTATATGCGCCCATCTGTTCGCCTCTCCGCCTTGATGGGGCTTCCCATCTTCCATATCTGGACGCACGATTCTGTGGCTGTCGGAGAGGATGGGCCTACCCACCAGCCTGTGGAAACCACCAGTGGTTTGCGGGTCATTCCTAATTTGGATGTCATCCGCCCGGCTGATCCTGAGGAAACCGCAGGTGCTTTCGTGGCTGCCTTGCAACGGACCGACGGTCCAACCGGACTTATTCTTACCCGTCAAAATGTGCCCAACCTTTCCTCCATTCCTGTGCAGACCCGCCGTGAAGGTGTGCTTAAGGGGGGATACATCGCCCGTCAGGAACAGGGCGAATTGGAACTGATCATTCTTGCATCCGGTAGCGAGCTCAACCTCGCCCTACAGGCAGCGGAAAAGCTCGGGCCCTCCGTCCGTGTGGTATCGGTTCCCTGCATGGAACGATTTGACCGTCAGGACGACGCTTACCGCGAGTCCGTACTTCCGCGCTCCTGCCGCAACCGTATGGCGGTGGAAGCCGGTGTGTCCGACCTCTGGAGAAAGTATGTTGGGCTAGACGGCGTGGTTGTCGGAATCGATCGTTTCGGTATGTCTGCTCCAGGAGATATTGTACTCGAAGAATTGGGTATGTCGGTGGACAATGTGGTCAAGCAGGCAGCTCTCGCCGGCTTGGGTGCATAAGTGAGCCGATCGATTTAGAATTTTTAAATCTGTTCTTTTTTCAGCAGAGCCTGTCCCATCTCGGGGCAGGCTTTGTTGTTTGATGATACTTCGCTAATCCGCTCGGTTACCCAAAAAGAATTGATCGAGCTTTCCCTGGCTTTGCCCGAGAGCAAAGAGAGCATAGAGGCAGGCAAATAAATTTCCTCCCACCAAAATCGCCACAGCCCAGAGCAGTTTGGCAAGGAGCAGATCTTCCCGGATCCATACCCAGCCAAGGAAGAGCAAAAAGCCCACGTAGACATCGACCAATGAGACGACCCCCCATGGGTTGTCCATCAGGGCGGCTCCATCTTCCCAGAAATCTCCCCAGCCAAACCCGTAGATCAAGCCGGCAAGCATAACCAAAAAGAGCCCGGTTAAATAGATCCGGGCTCTTAGGTGATTCATTTTAAAAAAAGATGGTGTTTAAGCCGTTGCGATGGCCAAGGCCTGGTCAAGATCGGCAAGCAAATCATCCGCATGCTCGATTCCGACCGATAGACGAATCAATTCGGGGGCGATTCCACCTGCTTTTTGTTGCTCCTCGGATAATTGGGAGTGGGTGGTGGTGGCGGGGTGGATGGCCAAGCTTCGTGCATCCCCCACATTGGCGAGATGGGAGAAGAGTTTTAAATGATCGATAAATTTGGAACCGGCTTCCGCTCCTCCCTTAATCCCAAAGACGACCATGGATCCGCCCTTACCTCCTAGGTACTTTTGGTTGAGGGAGTAATTGGGATCATCTTCCAAGCCGGGGAAGCGTGCCCACTCCACCGATGGGTGGTCCTTTAAATGCTTGGCCACGGTAAGGGCATTTTGGCAGTGCCTTTCCATACGCAGCGGAAGGGTCTCGATTCCCTGAATGAACTGCCAGGAATTATCCGGAGAGATGCAGGCACCGAGGTTACGCAAAGGCACGGTGCGCATTCTAAGAATGTAGGCAAGGGGAGCGAGAGGCTCGGGGAGGTCATGCCCCCAGCGGAGGCCGTGGTAGCTGCTGTCTGGCTGATCGTAGAGGGGGAAGTTACCATTCTTCCAGTCAAAGGTTCCGGAATCGATCACGATCCCGCCAATCCCATTGCCCTGTCCACCAAGCCACTTGGTAAGGGAGTGGACCACGATGCTGGCACCATGCTCGATCGGACGGGTGAGGTAGGGGGTGGAAAAGGTACTGTCCACAATCAGGGGGATGCCATGGTCGGATGCGATCTTGGAAATGGCTTCCAGATCGGCCACATCGAGGCCAGGGTTGCTCACCGATTCGCAAAAGAGGGCCTTGGTCTTAGGAGTGATCGCCGCAGCAAAATTCTGGGGGTCGTTGGGGTCGACAAAGTTTACCTTGATCCCAAGCTTGGGCAAAATGTCATTAAACTGGGTATAGGTGCCACCATAGAGGTTGTTGGCCGATACAATTTCATCCCCCGCTTCGGCGAGGTTGATGATGGAGTAAAATACCGCACTGGTACCGGATGCGATCCCGAGACCGGCGGCACCTCCCTCAAGGGCAGCCACCCGTTGCTCGAGCACATCGGTGGTGGGGTTCATCAAGCGGGTGTAAATATTGCCCAGTTCACGCAGACCAAAGAGGTTGGCTGCATGCTCGGTGTTATTGAAGACAAAGGAACTGGTCTTGTAAATGGGTACGGCGCGGGAATTAGTGGTGGGGTCGGGCTGGTAGCCAGCGTGGAGGCATTGGGTCTCTAATTTCATGGTAAGCAATATGGGTAATTGGGGTTCGTTCTAAAAAAGCAAAGAAAGATTGTTGGCAAAGCTTGGGCCTAAAAACAACCCTTTATCGCGTCATAGGGGAAAAGCTTCTTATCCCTGCTTCGCAAAGAGGTAGTGGGAGACCCACCACTCCTGCCCATTGGCGTAGGCAAAGGTCTCGGCACAGGCGAGAAAGAAGATGCGCCAGCGGTGGAAGGATTGATTGGCCTCTTCGCGGGACTGATCTTTCTCGAAGAGTTGAAGCACGGCGGCTTTATTTTGGTCGAGGTTACGCAACCAGTCCTCGGAGGTCTCCCCATAGTGCCTGCCTGACCAGCGCCAGCGGCTTTCCAGTTCCAGTTTTCCACAGATGCGCAGAAAGAGCTCATCTGCGGGCATGGTTCCCCCGCTGAAGAAGTGCTGGGACATCCAGTCATCCTCGTCCTCGACCACAAAGGGGTAGGAGGTGGACCGGTGGCAAAATACATGGGTGAATAGTTTGCCATCCGGGTTGAGCCAGTCATGAATCTTGCGGAATAGCTGGCGGTGGTTGCGCACATGTTCAAACATTTCCACCGATACCACCCGGTCGTAGGATTGATCGGGCTCAAAGGAATTGACATCGGAAGTGACGACTTCGAGGTTGTCCAGCCCACGCTCTTTTGCGGTCTTCATAATATACTCCCGCTGGGAGTTGGAATTGGAAACGGAGCGGATGCGGGACTGGGGGAAGTTCTTTGCCATCCATAACGAGAGGGAGCCCCAGCCACAGCCAAGCTCCAGCACATCCTGCCCATCCTGTAAATCGGCCCGTTGGCAGGTGAGCTCCAGAGCACGGTCCTCGGCCTGGTCGAGTCCACGGGTGCCTGGCTCGTAGCAGCAACAGCTGTACTTTAAATTTTTACCCAGTACCAGGTGGTAAAACTCGGCCGGTACTTCATAGTGTTGCTCGTTGGCCTTATCGGTTTCCACGGCAAGGTCGGATTGGTCAACCTTGCGCAAATATTCCTCCGCCAGTTCGGCATTGGCCTCGCAATCATCCACCCGGCACTGGGCGAGGCGCTTTTTGCAAAGGTTGCGTATGCCTGCACGGATGAGGAAGTCGGGCATCAGGCCGCGTTCGCTTAATTGAATGAAGGTATCGACCAGGCTCATGAATGGGTGTTCGGTTTCTTGGGAAACCAGGGAAAAAAGGAGGGGGTGGATTGGACATAGGTGCGGTAGGCATCGCCACTGGCTTCCAGTTTGCGTGCTTCCACAAAGGGGATCCCGGTGATACGGGTGAGAAAGAGATAAAGAGTCGGGGGAATGAGGAGGAGCCAGTCGGCACCCGGGCAGTTCATCCCAAGGAGGAGGTAGCCCAGCCAGAGGACCCATTCAAAAAAGTAATTGGGGTGGCGGGAGTATCGCCAAAGCCCGGTGGTGCAGACCTCTCCGCGGGTACGCCCAGGGGCATTTTTAAAAATGCGCAACTGCTTGTCTGCCAGGCTCACCCCGGTGAATCCGAGAATCCAGATGAAGAGGCCGAACTGGTCAACCGGGCCAAGTTCGGACGGATTACGGGCAAGAATAAGAAAGGGGCTGGCAAACAAAACGATCCAGAATGCCTGCACCTGAAAGAAGAGAAAAAATCCGAGATTCGCCCGTTTGCCGAGGTATTCCCGCAGGTAGGCATAGCGGGCATCCTCAGGCTTTTTCCAGCAGCGACGGAGTAGGTGTGTGCCCAACCGGGCAGACCATACGCCAAGCAGCCCAAGCAAAAGGGCAAAGCGGGAGAGGTGGCACTCATCTTGCAAAAGATAGATGTAGATCACCCCGAGCACACCCACCCCATAGGCCCAGAGCACATCCACATAGGAAGTATTGCGGATAGCGAGGGCAATTAACCAGCCAAGAAACATCACCACCGATGCTCCTGCCTGTCCGTAGAGGAGGAGGTCCAGGCTACTCATCGATCAATATTTCGGTATCTCAGGTGGAGTTGACGAAGGACCAATCCGGCCATTGCCCATTCAAATGCAATCGCTAGGGAAGAGAACGGCACCGTGGTAAAGGCGAGCCGGTCCAGCTGCCAACCTGAAAAATAGGCGATCAATCCACCCAGGGAAAATCCAATCAGGCAACGGGCCTGGGTTTGCAGAAACCAGGAAAAAAGAGGGCGTACCATCAGCCCAAAGTTTGCCCAGAGGAAAATCATCCACAGGGGAGCACCGCCCACCGTAGGGTCAGCATAGAAAGCGAGCAGGTCGAGGCGCACAAGCAGGGAGTCTCCCACCATGCCGAGAGCAGTCGAGGCGAGAAGGAAAGGGAAGGCTGGGCGGAAACGGCCGGTGGTAATAATGCGGCCAAGTACTAGGAAGAAACTGAGCAGGGGAACCCAGAAAGGGTAGGCGGATGCGGAGCCAAGTACGCACCCAAACCAGGCAATTTGAAAGACCACCAGGTCGATGAGAAATTGTTTACGATCGTTATTCATTGGGGAAAGCCTTTGCCTACTTTGCATCCCGGTTTGGTGAGGAGCAGATGAATGTCTCCGGTATATCCTTCCTCAAACCCAGCCTCGCAGTAGCAAAGGTAATAGATCCATGCCCGACGGAAGGCATCATCATAACCGAGCGACTTGATGGACTCCTCGTTTTCCAGAAAGCGAAGGCGCCACTCCCTGAGGGTGCGGGCGTAGTGGTATCCGATGTCATGAACACCAGTGGGTCGAAGGTCGGACTTCGTGGCCACCGCTGAGGTCATCGCCGAGATCGAGGGCACACAACTGCCAGGGAAAACACGGGTGCGTATGTAGTCCACTTCTTTTAAATACTGCTCGTAGCGGTGGTCGGGCATGGTAATTGCCTGTACCATGGCCGCTCCATCGGGACGAAGAAGGTCGGAAATTTTAGAAAAGTAAGTGGGCAAATATTCGTGCCCCACCGCTTCAATCATTTCAATGGATACGATCCGATCATAGGACCCGCTGAGGGTACGGTAGTCGTCCATCAGCAGGTTTGCCCGCTCGGCATGGCCAGACTGATCGATCACCTTTCGGGCATAGGCATGTTGCTCTTTGGAAATGGTGGTGCCTGTCCAGATCGCACCGGTGGTATCGAGCAGACGCTTGGCAAATCCTCCCCACCCGCATCCAATTTCCAAAACGGTCTGCCCCTCCTTGATATCGAGCTGTTCGATGATGCGATCGTACTTGGCAAGAGAGGCTTCTTCCAAAGTGGTTTCTTCGGTGGCGAAGATACCGCAGGAATAAGTCATTGTCGGGTCAAGCATGAGCTCATAAAAGTCGTTACCCAAGTCGTAGTGCAGGGCGATGTTGCGCCGGCTTCCCTTGACTGTATTTTTCTGTCCGAGCAAATAGCCCCAGCGGGCAACCTGGTTGAGCAGGGCGGCCCAGCCTCCCTCCATATTGTCCATCACCTCAAGGTTTTGCAGGAAGAGGCGAAAGAAGCCCACGAGGTCATGGGTCTGCCAATCGCCTGCGGCATAGCTGTCGGCAACACCAAGAGAGCCGCCGAGGCAGGCTTTGCGGAAAAAGGCAGGGTTCGTCACATCTAATTCGATGGGTGCTTGGTCATCGCAGGATCCAAATCGATACTCCTGACCAAGATGACGCATGATAAGGGCCCCAGTCTTGATCTTTTGTAACTGCCCGATGAGCAAAGACTCAAAAAAGCCAGCCTTCCGCTTCGGTGAACCGGCGGAGGGAGTACTTTCGGGGGTAAAGTTTGCCTTCATGCGATTAGGAGGGATTCTCCAAGTTTTTCGGGTGAGAGAAAAAAGGGCAACCCTTGAGTCGCAAAAGCAGGGCGTTCCAATAAATGGCTCGGGTGACATTGAGGGTCATCAAGGGGAAGCGAATCAAGGCCCAGGCGAGGTTTTTCGAATCGATCGGCCGCCTTTGCATTTTCAGGTGGGCGGTGAAAAAGAGCTTCCCTTTTTCACGGAGGATCATATCGACCTGAAAATTTTCCGTGGGTTGGCGGAAACGCCAGTCATACTCAACATCCATCCCAATAAAGGGGGATACATGAAACTCTTTGCGAAACTCATGATCGGAACGGGCCTCTTTATTTCCGCTCTTCCATTCAAAGCACTTGGCATAGCGCTCCCCCCAGGGGGTATTGGTGATCTCGGCCATCAGGGCGACCGGTTGGGTCTTTTCCTGGTTCCATAAAAAATAAAAGCTCACCGGGTTAAAACAGTATCCGAAGGTGCGCAGATGGGTGATGATGGATACGGGCCCCTTGCATTCTCTGTCCAATTGTTCGGACATGGTTTCCCGGACTGCGTTGGAGAGGTCGTTCACTTCAGGTCGGTGATAATCCGATCGGACGAACGACCCGAGGTTGGAACGATTGATCGACCAAAACCAGCGGTTCCTAAAGACCTGATCGATCTCATCCAGAAAGAGATGAGCCATGTAGACCTGGTACTTCAGGTCGTGCTTTTTGGGAGATTTGCGGTGATGGCTGACTTCGCCAAAGTAAAGGGCACTCTTCATTCCAGTTCCTTGCCGAATGATTGGCAGACCCGCAAGGCACTGCTCAGTCCGTCCTCATGAAATCCATATCCCCAGTAAGCCCCACAAAGGGAGATGCCCCGGCGTTGGATAAAGGAGGCGTGCATGCCCTGGGCAGATTTGCGACCGGGATGGTAGGTGGGGTGTTCGAAAGAATATTCCCCATGTCTGCGGGCGGGATCGACCGATGAGCCCTGGTTGAGGGATACGCAGAAAGGTTCGAGCGTGGGCAGACTTTGTAAAATATTCATGTCGTAAGTGACCACGGCATGATCCTTCTTTTCCTTTGTGAGGTAGGCATTCCAGCTTGCCCGGGCGGACCGGCGGCGGGGAAGCAGGCGGTCGTCCGAATGCAAAGTCACCTGATTTTTCTCGTATGGAAACTTTTCCAGTAGATCGATTTCCTCACGCTCCGCACCATCCAGTAATTGGAGAGACTGGTCGGCATGGCAGGCAAGAATGACCTGATCAAAGTTTTGTTCGCTGCCGTCGGGCAAGGTGAGGGTGACCCCATTTTCTGTCCGTCGGACGGATCGGATGGGTGTGTTTAGTTTGATTTGCTTACCTAGCCCTTCGACGATTTTGTCGACGTATGTACGGGAACCTCCTTTGAGCACCCTCCATACCGGGCGGTTGTAGGCCTGAAGCATATTATGATTGGCCAGGAAATCGGTGAGGAATTCCATCGGGAAGGTGGAAAACCGCTCAACCGAACAGGACCACAGGGCGGAGCCGAGGGGTAAAAGAAAAGCCTCGGTAAATCGATCACCTAGTTTGTGTTGGGCAAGAAATTCCCCCACGGTAAGGGATTCGGAATCTTCCTTTTGGGCAAGTTCGTGAAAGCGTAAAATGTCTCGCACCATCCCCCAGTGCTTGGGGTCGGTCAGGTTTTTTATTCCACCAAAAAGGCCAAGAATGGATTCCCCACTGTATTCAATACCTGTCTTTTCCGAGCGTACGGAAAAACCCATCCGCGTGGGTTGGGATTCCACACCGAGCAACTGGAGCAGTCGAACAAAGTTGGGATAGTTTTGCTCATTAAATACAATAAATCCTGTATCCACCCGGTAATCCCCCGTCCGTCCGGCTACATCGATGGTGTTTACATGTCCGCCAGGTTTATGGGACGCTTCAAAGAGAGTAATCTCATGGATGGACTTGAGTAGGTGAGCACATCCCAAGCCGGATATCCCTGATCCAATGATAGCTATTTTCATGGCACCCGTAGGACAACGGTACGCCAGGCACTCAGTCGATTGCCTTGTTTTTCACCCAGGCTGGTACAGGGCGTAGTTCGCTTACCAACCCAAAGATAGAGAGAAGTTTGAGCCCGTAATAAGTCGGATCGAATTCCCATGGGGTAAAACCCTGCCGGGCAGAGCCAGGGAAAAAGTGGTGGTTATTGTGCCAACCCTCCCCAAAGGTGATGATCGAAACGAACCAATTGTTTCGGCTTTCGTCTCCTGTGTCGTACTTTTTTTTACCGAACATGTGAGTCAGAGAGTTAACCGAAAATGTAGCATGGTAGAGAAGAACCGTAGGCAGGAAAAACCCCCAGGCAAGCATGCTCAAACCATTCATTCCTGACCAGGCTTGAAAAACCGCCCATTCCCCCAAAAAGTAGCAACCCGCAGCAAGGGCTACGACTGCAATCCAGTCATAGCGGTTGATGAAGCGGAGTTCTTTAAATTTTACCCAGTCGGGAATTTCCTTGAGGAAGGTGGGCAGTGCATAATCTGTCATGAACCAAAGGGTATGACTCCAAAGGAAATTTTTGTGATGTGGAGAGTGGGAGTCTTTGTCGGTATCAGAGTGCCTGTGGTGCATGCGGTGGTGGGCGGCCCACCATAGAGGGCCACGCTGCCCCGATGCACAGGCGATAAAGGCACCGATAAATTGAAAAATCCTAGATGTCCTAAAGGTGCGGTGTGAAAAATAGCGGTGGTAAAATGCAGTGATCGCAAACATCCGGGCAGCGTAGGAAAGTACGAGCACGAGCAGGCAGGGCCATGCGAAGGGAGTAAAGAAGACCAACAGAGCACCCAAATGAATGAGAATGTAGGGAACACAACGAAACCATTCCACCTTGTCTTGGGAGTGATCGGGTTCGTTGTGGGTCTCCGGTGGAGGGCAGACCCACTTGGAAAGGGAAGATATCATGAATTACGCAGCATTGTCCAAGATGAGAGAGAGTTGTAAAGGACTCATCTTGGTTTTGCCACGTAATTCGATTCCGACCAATTTGTCGAGATTCCGAAAATCAAGCTTTCCATTGTTCATCACCACCGCCCGGAGTTTTCTTAATCCGAGAGATTCAAGCTGACGTACCCGCTCCCCGGAAACATTTAATGTTTCAGCGATATCATCCAATTTCATGGACTCTTTTTCTTTGGTTAAACCAAAACGCATACTGAGGACTTTTCGCTCTCTTTTATCCAAAAATCCGAGAGCAACTCTAATATCATCGGCTAGAGAACCCGTTTCACGATAGGAGTTCTGTGTTTCAGATTCGTCTGACATCATATCGATTAACGAGTGGTCGGAGTCATCCGAAAAAGGCTCGTCCAAGGACATGGTGCTTGCAGGGGCATGTTTAACCCTACCAGAAAGATTACGACGATCATCGAGGGCATCTTTTACTTCCTTATCGGTAGGCTCACGCCCAAGAGAAACCTGTAATTCAGTGCGTAGGTTGTTTTCTTTCCGCTTTCCTTGAGAAACATCATGAGGAATGGACACCGCCTCGGCCATTTTGCTAACAAAGCGCTGGATGCGCTGACGGATCCACCAAGCGGCGTAGGTACTCAACTTGATCCCGCGGGTATGATCAAATTTCTCAATAGCAATCACTAACCCATGGATACCCTCAGCCATCACATCTTCCATGGGTACATTAACCTGGCGAAATTTGAGTGCGATGGAAGCAACGAGGCGGATGTGACGTTCTACCAATTCTTGCTTAGCAGAAGCAGAACCTTGGTGAAGTTTTTCAAATAATTCCGTGTACTCATCCTTGGTGGGGGGAGCCATGCGTGAACGGTCAGTTATAAAACGACCAATGGGATCAGTCGAATCATTCGTTTGCTTGAAGCTGTAAGGTGCCATAACAATTTATAGAACGATGGTTGGAAATTTTAAGATCATGCGGATTGAAAATTATCTTTTTTTTACAAAAGAGAAAAAATCCCGGTGTTTTTTACGGAGGGCAAACCGAGAGCGATGAAAGAACCTTTGGTCGTTCGCCCGGAAGGTCTATACTGTGAAGCCGGAGATTTTTACATTGATCCTCGCGGACGGGTCGACCGGGCCCTCGTCACCCATGCCCACAGCGATCATGCCCGCCCGGGCCATGCTCACTATCTGGTTTCTCAGCCCTGCCTGCCCTTACTAAAACTGAGGTTGGGATCGGACATTTCTGTAGAGGGTATACCGTTTGGAGAAAGACGGAAAATTGGGGATGCGGTGGTATCATTTCATCCGGCCGGGCACATTTTGGGATCTTCCCAGATCCGGGTGGAGGTGGGCGGACGGGTCTGGGTGGTGAGCGGAGACTACAAACCCCAGCCAGACCGCAGCTGTGAAGCATTCGAGTTGGTAAAGTGTGATGTCTTCGTCAGTGAGTGCACTTTTGGTTTGCCGGTTTATCGCTGGGAGCCGGAGGAAGTCATCCACCAGCAGATCAATCAATGGTGGAGGGAAAACGCAGATGCCGGGCGACCCTCCATGCTCTTTGCCTACTCTTTAGGTAAGGCCCAGCGGGTGCTGGCCGGGCTCGATCCATCGATCGGGCCGATTTTTGCCCATGGGGCGGTTCATCCCTTCCTGCCGGTCTACCGGGAAAGTGGAGTGTCTTTACCCGATGTTAAAAAGCCGAAAGAAGGCGATGGAGACTGGGCGGGTTCCATCATCGTTGCTCCACCCGCGGTGGAGGATGCCGGGTGGACCCGCCGGTTCAAGGGGGCGAGACGTGCCTTTGCCTCCGGATGGATGGCGGTACGGGGTGCCCGAAGGCGGAGAAACCTCGACCGCGGGTTTGTTCTTTCCGATCATGCAGACTGGGCGGGACTGCTCGAGGTGATTGAAGGCACGGGAGCGGAGATGATTAAACTGACCCATGGGGATGGCGACCCACTGGCCCGCTATTTGCAGGAGCGCGGAGTGCAGGCGTCCATGCTAGAGGGAGCGGGTATGCGAACGGCTGAGGAGTAAGGAGAGATGCAGGGATTTTCAGAACTCTTTCATGATCTCGATGGGATGACCAAGACGGGGGACCGTATCGACCGGATGATTGCCTATTTTAAGTCAGCAGATCCCGAGGATGCCGGTTGGGCGAGCTGGTTTCTCGCTGGCAACCGCATCAAGGGGGCCGTGCGCACCGGGGATCTGCGTCAGTGGGCATCCGTCGAATCTGGTTGGCCCATCTGGTTGATCGAGGAGTCCTACGAGCGGGTGGGTGACCTCGCCGAGACCCTTTCCCTATTAATCGTGGGCAACTCAGAGGCGAAACCTCTCTCTCTGGCCGAGGTGGTCGAGCAGATGTTGCTTCCTTTGGTTTCGGCAGATGGAATGGAAAAAGCGGATCGGGTGAGGCAGGCATGGGAGCATTTGCGCCCGATGGACTTGCTTCCCTTTCATAAACTACTGACCGGTGGGTTTCGTGTAGGGGTATCCAAGGGAAACCTTTGCAAGGCACTTGCGGAAGTGGGGGGTGTACAGCCAGCCGTGATCGCCCAGCGTATGTCCGGGGAGTGGGATCCACGCACCCGGCCCTTTTCTGGAATCATTGGCGAGCCAGGCAATCAGGATAGTTCCTGTCTGCCTTTTCCCTTTTGCCTCGCCAGTCCGTTGCAGGTGGAGCCCGCTGAGATTGGACAGGCCGACCAGTGGTGGGCGGAGTGGAAGTGGGACGGTATCCGTTGCCAGTTACTCAACTCAGAGCAAGGGGGCATGATCTGGACTCGCGGGGATGAATCCGCCGGGGAGTCCTTTCCTGAACTGCTTGATCTTTGCCCCCACCTACCCAGTGGAACCATTCTCGATGGGGAAATTCTGGCCTGGGGAGCGGAGGGTCTGCGTTCCTTCAGCCGTTTGCAAAAGCGCCTCGGCCGAAAGGCTCCTGGCCCCTCCCTTTTAAAAAAGGAACCGGTCCGCTTTATGGCCTATGATTTGTTGCGTCTGGGTGGGGAGGATCTCCGGGCTCTCCCCTTCGCCAAGCGACGGAAAAAGCTGGAGGAACTGATCCGGGCATTACCTGATGGATTTCCGGTCGAGCTCTCCCTACGGGTGGTGGGAAAAAGCTGGGAGGACTTGACCCGGATGCGGGAGGAGTCCCGGGACCGTGGAGTGGAAGGATTGATGCTCAAGCGGTTGGACTCGGTCTATTCCTCCGGGCGAGTCAAGGGAGACTGGTACAAGTGGAAGGTCGATCCCTTTGTCGCTGATATGGTGGTGGTCGGTGCCCAGATGGGGCATGGCAAGCGATCCAATCTTTATTCCGATTACACCCTGGCGGTGCTCGATGCTCACGGAGAACTGGTCACCGTGGCCAAGGCCTATTCCGGTTTGTCAGATGAGGAGCTCAAGGAAGTCGATCGGTTTGTCCGAAAAAATATCACCGGCAAGTTTGGTCCGGTCCGATCAGTCAAGCCGGAGATCGTGTTTGAGGTCGCTTTTGAGGGTGCCCGGGCATCGGGTAGGCACAAGTCGGGCGTGGCCCTGAGATTTCCCCGTATTCAAAGCTGGCGTAAGGATAAGACACCGGCCGAGGTGGATACCCTGGACAACCTGCTGGGGTATGCCCGGATGGGCGAGGCGAAAAGGGGAGACGGCCCTAGGATGGACGACGCAGGGAATCTGCTGCTTTTCTAATTTCGGAAAGCGTTTCCTCGGACAGACGGGCGAGGTTACGCATCTGCATGGACAGGCGCTGGTTGCTGGCCAGCCGGTCCCGGTGGCGGTCGAGGAAGTCCCAGTACAGGGTGGTGAAGGGACAGGCGTTGGGGCCAATTGATTCTTTGGGTTTGAACTTGCAGGACTTGCAGTAGTTGCTCATCCGGTCGATGTAGGCACCGGTGGCGGAGTAGGGCTTGGAGGCCATGATCCCCCCATCGGCAAATTGGGACATTCCCACCACATTTGGAGTCGTCACCCAATCGACGGCATCGACATAGTTGGCGAGAAACCAGTCATTGATTTCTCCCGGTCTCACCCCATGAAGCAAAGAGTACAAACCAATGACCATCAGTCTTTGGATGTGGTGCCCATATCCAGTGTCGAGTACCTGGGTAAGGCAGGACTGCATGCAGGCCATCTCCGTCTTTCCCGTCCAAAAGAAATCGGGCAGGGGACGGTCGGCCTCAAGGAAATTGAGGTCACGGTATTCAGGCATGCGTAAATGATAAATGCCCCGGACATATTCCCTCCATCCAAGGATTTGGCGGATAAACCCCTCCGTCGCGGGCAAGGGAGCCTCGCCTCGCAGGTAAGCTTGTTCCGCAGCCCGGATCGCTTTCCTAGGATCGAGCAACCGCAGGTTGATCGGGGATCCAAGCAGGGAGTGAAAGAGAGTGTACTCATCCGTCCACATCGCATCCTGATAACGCCCAAAGGTGGGTAAACACTCCCGGATAAACTGGTCGAGTGCCTCATCAGCCTGCTCGGGGGTGACCGGCCAGATAAACAGGGAGAGATCACCGGGGTGATCCGAAAAGCGTCGGTCTACCAGTTCGATCACTTCCCGGGTAACCTCGTCGGGCGGACAACCCCGGGTCTTGGGTGCGGTGGGTGGGCCCTGCTTGCCAAAGCTCTCCCGGTTGTCCTTATCAAAGTTCCAGGCACCCCCGATCGGGTCCTTTCCATCCATCAATACATCGTGTTTGCGGCGCATTTCCCGGTAGAAAAATTCCATCCGCAGGGATTTTCTGCCGCGGGCATGGTCCTCAAATTCTTGCTGGGAGCAAAGAAAATGCTCGTCCTCCCGGACTTCGAATGCGACTCCTGCATCCCGGCATACCTCAGCAAGGGCTTGTTCGACCCGGTGATCTCCAGGTTGGACCACGCTGACGATTTCTGGCTTGAGCCGGGCAAGGTCCTGGGCGAGCCTCCCGCCCAGAGTTGAATCCCCATCGGGCAACTCGTGGTAGAGCAGAGGGATCTTCTCTTTTTGCAAGTGATTGCGGAAGTGGCGCATCGCCGCAAGGAAGCAGACGATGCGGTGCTTATTGGATCGAACATGAGTGGACTCCTCACTGGCTTCCGCCATCCAGAAGAGATCACTATCCTGGTGAAAATCAGCGGGTAGAAAGCGCTCGTAATCGAGCTGGTCTCCCAGCACCAGCAACAGGCGGCGGGGAGAAGAAAGGGAAATCGATTCCATTGGGCTGGGTACGAGCTAGACCTGTTTCAGGGTGGCGAGGGCAGCGAGGGCACGGGCTCTTGCTTCGGAGTGGTCCACGCAGGGGTCCGGGTAATTCTCTCCGAGACTAACGCCTGATTCCGCGAGCACAGAGGACGGAGCCATCCACGGACTGAAGACAAATTTCTTCGGAACCTTTTCCAGTTCCGGAATCCAACGCCTGGCATATTCTCCACGAGCATCAAATTTATCACCCTGAGTGATGGGGTTAAAAATACGGAAGTAGGGAGCGGCATCGGCCCCGCACCCGGCTGCCCATTGCCAGCCCTGGGTATTACTGGCAAGATCGGCATCGACGAGGGTGTCCCAAAACCAGCGGGCCCCTTCCTGCCAGGGAAGGAGCAGGTGCTTGACCAAAAAAGAAGCGACGACCATCCTTACCCGGTTGTGCATCCATCCGGTCTCGTAGAGCTGGCGCATGCCTGCATCGACCATGGGGTAACCGGTCTTACCGAACTGCCAGCGGCGGAGGTTGTCCGGATCATCCAGCCAGGGGAAGTTTGCATACTTCAGACGCAGGGGCTGATCGGGAATATTGGGGAAGTGGTAAAGTAAATGATAAGAAAATTCCCGCCATCCAATTTCCACCAAAAATTTATTTTCTCCCCGGTGGCTGCCCTCGGATTCCGCCTGCAGAACCGCCTGGCAGATTTGGCGGGGGCTCACCTGCCCCCAGGCAAGGTAGGGGGACAGACGGGAGGTGCCATCGACCGATGGATGGTTGCGACGGGTGGCGTAGGAATGGGTGACTTCTTCGACCGTTCGCTCGATCTGGCGGTGGGCGGCGTCTTCGGATACTTCCCAGTGATCGCCCAGTTTGTTGTGCCAAGGGTGCTCGGGTAAAAGACCGAGACTGTCGAGGGAGGATCCAGCGGATAGTCCCTGAGCGAAAGTGAGCTTATTGACGGAGTATCCGGCGGCTTCGCGGTAGATGATGGGGCGGGATTTCCGCCAGTAGGGAGTGAATACCTGAAAGGGCTTACCGGTTCCGTTCTTGGTCTCCCAGGGTTCCTGGAGCAGGGAGGAGTTGAAGGACTCGGTATTAATTCCCTGCAGGTCGCAGGCTTCCTCCACTGCTTCCTGGGTTGCAATGCCCGCGGGGTCGTAGCACCGGCCATAAAAGACTTGGTCCGCCTGGTGAGCCTGGGCAAGTCCAGGCAGTACCTGAGCCGATTTGCCCCGTGCGAGAATGAGGGAACCACCAAGTTTGGCAATGGAGGAACCCAGGCTGGCGAGCGAGTGGTGTAACCACCAGCGGGATGCCGCTCCGGGCGACCAATTGCCCCCTTCTTCCTCATCCCAAATAAAAACGGGAATAATTTCCTTATTTGCCTGGAGGGCGGCATCCAGTGCGGGATGGTCGGCGAGGCGTAAATCTTTACGGAACCAAACAATGGCCCGTTGGCCGGGCTGGGAAGAGGAGGTGGTGATCATTACCCTACTTTGACTCGTGACATCCCCCCGTCAACCTTGAGAATTTGTCCAGTGATGGAGGCTGCACCGCTGGAGTGCAGAAAAAGAGCAGTGGCCGCCGCTTCCTCCACCGCAGGCAATTTTTTTAATGGGTGGCGGCCTTCGATCATGGGGATCATTTTTTCTCCGCCGACCATGGACAGTCCCATCTCGGTGGGTGTAAGGGTGGGGGCGACCAGGTTGACCCGTACCTTGGGAGCGAGTTCAGCGGCGAGAGCGATACCAAATCCTTCCAGTCCCGATTTGGCCGCGGAGATGGCACAGTGGTTGGGTAGCCCAGTCCGGGCGGCGACGGATGAAAAAAGAACGATCGAACCGGAAAGTTTGGGGAGCAGGGCTTGGATCAGAGTGAAGGCATCGAGCACATTGGTTTGGTAAGCATCGAGCATCTGTTCGGGGCGGAGCCGTTTGAGCGGACCAAGCACCACCTTGCCCGGGCAAAAGGTGAGGGCATCGATCTGCTCGGGTAATGGATCGGCAAAGGAGGCGGGGTCGGAAACATCTCCGGTGATCCACTGGCAACCGGTGGGCATGGAGGCAGGTGGAGTGCGTGAAAGAGCATAGACTTGGTGTCCGGCCGCAATGGACTGATCGACCAGTGCCCGTCCTATCCCACGGGATGCTCCGGCGATCAGATGAGTGAAAGGGGTGGATTGACTGTTTGTTTCCATCCAAATGAAACGATTGTTTGA
>CAXBQX010000043.1:0-16521 GCA_963978365.1 uncultured Opitutales bacterium
CGACTGGCGCTACATCCGTTACAAGGATGGCACCGAAGAACTCTACGACTGCAAAACCGACGATCCCTGGAACCACAGCAACCTGCTAGCGGGCGAGGGCAGGGACAATTACACCGCCGTGGTCGCTGAGCATAAGAAATGGCTGCCAAAAGACGAAGCCCCAGATCTAGGTCCTCTCCATAAGGGTATGAGTAAGAAACGCTAAAAACATCATGAACGTTTCTCGAACACTCCTCCTCCTCACCCTCCTCGCTTCTGTGTGCAGCGTGCAGGAGCCTCAGACGGTCATCGAGACCCCTGCGATGCCGGAGAATCTGCCTGAGACCTGGCTGACCTATCACCTGGCTCACCCCGGGCCTGAACTCGCCCTGGATCCCAATCCGGTATTCTTCTGGAAGGGACGCTACCACCTGCACTACATCTACAGGAACCAAAGCGGTTATGTCTTTGCCCATGTTTCCAGTGACGACATGGTGCACTGGGATTGGCACCCCACCGTGCTTGGGCCAACGACCATGGGGCACGGCATGTTCAGCGGCACGGGTTTTATCACCCAAGACGGCCGGCCCGCCATGGTTTATCACGGCAAAGGATCCGAGCGGAACTGGATTTCCTATGCTCTGGACGACAACCTGGACCAATGGAGCAAGCCGCATGAAATGACGCCGCGTGATAAGGACGGCAAGCTCATGACCGATATGCCTTACTTTGATCCCGATATCTGGATCAACGATGGCACCTACTATGGAGTGAACGGGCGCAGCAGCAAGGAATCTGCGGTCATGATGAAGTCGGACAACCTGAAGGATTGGGACTACATCGGCGAGTTGCTCCATCCGGATTTTGACGAGGAAAAGCTCGGGGTCGGAAGAGACGAGGATATCTCCTGTGCCAACATGTTCAGGCTGGAGGAGAAGTGGGTGCTGCTTTGC
The DNA here is from genome assembly GCA_963978365.1 of uncultured Opitutales bacterium. Classification (GTDB taxonomy): domain Bacteria; phylum Verrucomicrobiota; class Verrucomicrobiia; order Opitutales; family Seribacteraceae; genus Chordibacter. The sequence continues at coordinate 933 of CAXBQX010000043.1, forward strand.
ATCAGCCACAAGCTGGGTTGTCGTTATTTTATCGGCGATTTTAAGGACGAACAATTCCTGCCCGAGCAGCATGGCCTGATGAACTGGTCGCGTGCGGAGTTCTTTGCTCCCGAGTCCTTGCTCACACCCGATGGCCGCAGGGTGATGTGGGCATGGTGTGCCCCGCGTGGTGTCAGAAAGCCTATAAGCGGCAGGTTGCAGAAGGGCATTCAGTCGCTTCCCCGCGAACTGAGCCTTTCCGAGGAGGGCAGCTTACTGATCAAACCTCTGCGCGAACTCAAAAAACTACGCAGCGAAGAAAAGACGGTTGCGAATCTCATGGTCAAAAGTGACTCCACTCATAGGCTCAAGGGCATTTCCGGCGACACCATGGAACTGGAGATCGTGCTGGATGCCCCCTCGGCCCAAGAATCCGGGGTCAAAGTGCTCTGTGATGAAGAAGGTGAAAAGGGCTTAACCATCTCATCGGGCAAGGGCAGCAAGACCCTCAATGTCGGCTATATTGATCCGCCGTTCGAGCTGCAGGAAGGGGAAGACCTCACCCTGCGCATCTTTATCGATAAGAACATGATCGAAGTCTTTGCCAACGACCGCCAGGCCGCCGTGGCTTGGCAGGACTATAAACCGAAGGATCTGCAGGTCTGCCTTTTCAGCAAAGGCGGTGACCTGAAGGTGAAACGCATGTCAGCTTGGCAGATGAAGTCGATTTACCCCAAGCCGGCAACCGAGTTAAAAGGAAACACACAATGAATATAACCAAGAAAATGCTAACATCCTTTTTCCTTACCCTGCTCACTTCGGTGTGCAGCGCAGAGGAACCGAAGACGGTCATCGAGACCCCTGCGATGCCAAAGAACCCGCCGAAACCCTGGCTGACCTATCATCTGGCGCATCCCGGGCCGGGCGACGCAAAGCCCGGCGACCCCAACCCGGCCTTCTTCTGGAAGGGGCGCTACCACCTGCATTACATCTACAGGAACCGCACCGGATTTTGCTTCGCACACGTTTCCAGTGAGGACATGGTGCACTGGAAGTGGCACCCTACTGTACTTGAACCAAAAACAACCGGCCACGGCATGTTCAGCGGAACGGGTTTTATCACCAAAGACGGCCGGCCGGCCATGGTCTATCACGGACAGAGGTCAGACCGAAACTGGATTTGCTATGCCCTCGACGACAACCTGGACAAGTGGAGCAAGCCTCATGAAATGACGCCACGGGATAAGGACGGCAAGCTCATGACCGATATGCCTTACTTCGATCCCGATATCTGGATCAACGATGGGATCTACTATGGGGTGAACGGCCGTAGCAACAGGGAACCGGCGGTGCTCATGAAGTCCGAAAACCTCAAGGATTGGGACTACATCGGCGAGCTGCTCCATCCGGATTTCGACGAGGACAAGCTCGGGGTCGGAAGAGACGAGGATATCTCCTGCGCGAACATGTTCAAGCTGGGGGAGAAGTGGGTGCTGCTTTGCATCAGCCACAAGCTGGGTTGCCGTTACTTCATTGGCGATTTCAAAGGCGAGCAATTCCTGCCTGAGCAGCATGGCCTGATGAACTGGGCAAAGGGGGAGTACTTTGCTCCCGAATCCCTCCTCACCCCCGATGGGCGCAGGGTGATGTGGGCCTGGTGCGCTCCGCGTGGAGCCAGAAAGAAGTTGGCAGACAAGATCCAAACCGGCATCCAGTCCCTGCCCCGTGAACTGAGTCTTTCCGATGAGGGCACCTTGCTCATCAAACCCCTGCGTGAACTCAAGAAATTACGCAGCAAGGAAAAGACAGTTACCGATCTCACGGTCAAAAGTGATAGCACTCACATGTTGGAGGGCGTTTCTGGTGACACCATGGAGTTAGAGCTTGTTCTGGAAGCCCCCTCGGCCAAGGAATTCGGCATCAAGGTGCTGTGTGATCAGGACGGCAGCAACGGCTTAAGCATCTCATCGGGCAAGGGCAGCAAGACCCTCAATGTCGGCTACATCCAACCTCCCTTTGAACTACAGGAGAGCGAGGATCTCACCCTGCGCATCTTCATCGATAAGACCATGATCGAAGTCTTTGCCAACGACCGCCAGGCAGCCGTAGCCTGGCATGACTATAAACCCAAGGATTTGCATGTAAGCCTATTCAGCAAGGGTGGCGACCTGATGGTCAAAAGGGTCTCCGCCTGGCAGATCAATTCAATTTATCCCAAGGCAGGAAGCGGTCAGAAATAAAACGACCATCCTATCCTAGCTGGAATCAATCCATTACAAATATGACATTCAGAAAACAAAACCTATTGTTTAGCTTTTTCATCGCTGCATGCTGGCTGGTAAGCCTCGGAGCCAAGGAGCCGGGTAAGCCCAATATCGTGATTATCCTGACGGACGATCTGGGCTATGGGGATGTCTCCTTTCTTAATGCCGAATCAAAAGTGAAAACACCGCATATGGATAAGCTGGCCCAGGAAGGGGTGTGGGCAACGGATGCCCATTCTCCAAGCACGGTATGCAGCCCCAGCCGGTACTCCATGCTTACCGGGCGGTATTCATGGCGCAGAAAGATTAGCCGGCTCAACCCATGGAAAGAATCCTACATCGTGCCGGAGCGGGTTACCTTGCCCAAAATTCTCAAGAGCAAGGGCTATTATTCCGCCTGCGTGGGCAAGTGGCATCTCGGGTTTGACTGGCCCTGGAAAGGTGGGGTGAAGCCACCCAATTCAGTCATCGGTACAGGAACAAGCAAGGCGACCTGCGAGATGTTTGATTGGTCGAAGCCCATCCAGGGTGGGCCCTTGGGGGCTGGGTTTGATTATTACTTTGGGGATGATGTGCCCAATATGCCCCCCTATGCCTTTATTGAAAATGATCGCCTCACCTGTGACCCCATTGATGTGGATGGGGGAGAGCTCAGAAAACAGCAGGTGATGTCGGGTGGCTATATCCATGGGATCGGCCCGGGGCAAAAGGATTGGCAACTGGATCAGGTGATGCCGATGATTACCGCCAAGGCTGTTGAAACCATAAAAAAACAAAGCAAGAGCGCTGATCCCTTCTTCCTTTATTTCTCCACCACTTCCCCTCATTCCCCCATCGTTCCCTTGGATGAGTTTCAGGGTAAGACCCAGGCCGGGCCTTATGGGGATTACATAGCTCAGACCGATCAGGCGGTCGGGGAAATTGTGGCCGCACTCAAAGAGGCGGGCGTATATGAGAATACTTTTCTGATTGTTTCCAGCGATAATGGACCGGCTCCCTTTATGCGTGATTTGATCCAGCGGCACCAGCACAACCCGTCCGGTTCGCTGCGTGGATTGAAGCGGGATCTGCTTGAGGGCGGGCACCGTGTTCCTTTCATCGCTTCCTGGCCCAAGGGAGGAATCAAAGATGGCCGGCGCATAGATTCCACCTTGTCGCTCGCCGATCTCTTCGCCACCATTGCCGGGATGATCGATGTGCCGTTGGAAGATGGGGTGGCGGAGGATAGCCTCGATATTTTGCCCACTCTACTTTCGGATGAGCCGGTGCGGACTGAATTGGTCTACCATGCCGCCAATGGGAAGCTCGGGCTGAGGCAGGGAGACTGGGCCTATTTGCGCCGGGGTGGGTTTACCGATGAGCCCGGTTGGTTTCAGGAGTTCTGGCAGGGAGATTCCCTCGATGCGCCTGCTCTCTTATTTGACCTGTCCAGTGACCTTGCCCAAAAGACAAACCTGAGAACCAAGCACCCCAACCGAGTAAAGCGTATGGAAGAACGATTGGCAGAAATCGAAAAAGGGACATCCACCCGTTAATCAAGTACCCGAAAGAAGAAGAAGTCCGATGAATAGAGGAAATCACAACTGGATTATGTGTCTGATCTTGATGATCTGCATTTCTTTGCCAACCCACGCCAAGGAACATCCTGAAAAGCCCAACTTTGTAATCGTGCTGGCAGATGATATCAGTGCGGACAGTTTCGGATGTTTTGGTTCACCCAATCCGTACACCACTCCCCATATCGATAAGCTGGCAGCGAGTGGGATCCGATTTAAAAACATGTTTGTTTCCGAGGCGATGTGTGCTCCCGCCCGGGCCGAGCTTTATACCGGATTGATGCCCCAAAGAAACGGAACCTTTCGAAATCACAAGGCATCCAACCCCGATATCAAAAGTATGGTCCACTACCTGAATGACTTAGGGTACCGGGTGGGGTTGGCAGGGAAAAAGCACATCGGCCCGGGAAAGGTGTATCCCTTTGAAAATATTGACGGAATCTGTGGTAAAGCCGCTGAAGCGAACCCCAAACCGGATGATTGGACCGGGGTTGAAAACTTTATCAAGCGTGAGCCCAACCAGCCTTTTTGCATCGTCATCGGTTCCATCCATGCCCACTCCCCATGGACCGTTGGGGATACCAGTCACTGGAAGAAAGAGGAGGTTCTTCTACCGCCGAATTTAGTGGATACGCCCCAGACACGATCCGCTTATTTACATTACCTGGCCGAGGTCAGGGAGTTTGACCGGCAGGTGGGCGACACCGTAGAGGTATTGAAAAAGACCAAGCAATTCGATCACACCATGCTGATCGTGCTTGATGAAAATGGGGCAGGGATGCCGGGGGGGAAGTGGACGGTGTTTGACTGGGGGGTACGCTCTGCCTGTGTGATCAAGTGCCCCGATAGTTGGGAGGCTAATTTTGAGACGGATGCGATCGCCCAGTACTGTGATATCGTACCGACCCTGATCGATGCGGCCGGTGGCACACCCTCGGCGGATCTCGATGGCATAAGCCTGATGCCCCTGATCAGGGGAGAAACCAGGACCCATCGTGACCGGGCTTATTTTCTTTTCAACAACCGCGTGGATCAAGGTAAGCCGGATACCCACTTCAGTATCCGTGCGGTGACGGATGGAAAGTACAAATTCATTTGGAACCTCACTCCCCATAATCTTTACAGTGTGAATGTCACCACCTGTGATTTGACCGGTGAAGCCAGAAAGACCGATTTTGGCCTGATCTATCCCTCCATGATTGATCAAATGGAGAGTGATCCGCATGCCCAAGCGATGGTCGATCGCATTCGGTCCAGGCCCCAGCATCAACTCTACGATCTCACCGTTGATCCCTATGAACTCCACAACCTGGCCGGAAAACCAGAGCATTCCCAAAGGGTTAAGCAGTTTAAAGGAGATATCAGGAAGTGGATGAAAGAGCAGGGGGACGATGGCCATTTGAACCCGCAAGGAATGCAGGTCATCAAGTACCAAGGCTATGTCTTTCCTTATCCGGAAAAAGGAAAGGCGAAGGACCGGAGTATTCCGCAAAAGCGAAAGATTTAAAAAAATAAAATAGAATGAAGACGAAACCGATCCCCATTCTTGTTTTTATAAGCCTGATCTGTGCCCTTGCAGGGTTTCTTGGGGCCCAACCCCCCGCTCATACTCTCAACGATCCAACCCGCCCCATTTACCACTTGGTCAGCCAGGACAAACGCTCGCACATTGCCGACCCCAATTTTGCTTTTTATTGGAAAGGTAGGTATCACCTGTATTTTATCGCTGCCCGTAACCCTGTTACCAAAGAGCGAAACTTCGCCCATGTATCCAGCACCGACATGGTGAACTGGAAGTATCACCGGGAAACCAATTTTGGCGGACTGAGTGGCACCCTCTTTCTAAGCCCGGATGGTGTGCCCACCATCATCGGCAAGGCTAGCAAGCAGATCACCCTGCACAGGCCACTGGATGACCAGTTGGAACACTGGGAACTTCTGACCGAAGTGGTGCCCACCTTTGGACCTGGGCAGGATGGTAAGCGGATGAGCGAGAAGCACTGGGATCCGGATGCTTGGGTCGAGGGAAATACCACTTACATCCTGATCACGGCCCACCCGCTTTCCCCGAAAGGTCAGCCTGCGCTTTTCAAAACCACAGATATGAAGACTTTTCACTTTGTGGACTACTTTCTTGATGTGGATGTGCCAGGCGTGGCCCGTACTTCCGATATTAAGACCAATGACGATCTGTCCTGTCCCAGTTTTTTCCCAATTGGAAACAAGTGGATGATGTTGTGCATCAGTCACAACAAGGGATGCCGGTACTACCTGGGTGATTGGATGGACGAGAAATTTATCCCTGATTATCACGGCTGGATGAACTGGCGCAAAGGAGATGTCGATAGCAGGTATGGGCATGGAGGAGATGTGTTTGCTCCGGAGTCTTTGCTCGCACCCGATGGACGGAGGGTGATGTGGGCCTGGCTCTTTGCCCAGAGCAAGGTGCGGGTCAGCCCAAACTGGCAGGAAGTACTTTCCTTGCCCCGCGAACTTAGCCTTCCCGAGGACGGGGTGCTGCGGATTCAACCCCTGCGTGAACTGGAGCAACTGCGCTACAACCTGAAGACAGAAAGAAATATTCGGGTACAAGCTGGCACACCGTACCGCTTGAAAAAGATTTCCGGAGATGCGATGGAGCTCATGCTTACGATCAGGCAGGGCGAAGCGAAGCGGTATGGGGTAAAGATTCTGTGTGACTCAACCAATGGCAAGGGGCTCGATGTGGTGGTGGACCCTAAAGCCAAGATTTTGCAGGTGGGAGTAACCCGGGCACCGCTGGAGTTAAAGGAGAAAGAAGAAATTCAACTACGTATCTTTATCGACCGTAGTGTGGTCGAGGTCTTTGCCAACGACCGGCAGGCGGTTGCCTGGCAACATGTTTATGAGTTAGGTGACGCTGGTATTTGCCTCTTTAGCGAGGGTGGGGCGATGGAGGTTCCGGAAGTGAAGGCATGGGACATGAAAGCCGCGCTCCCCGAGGTGGCCGACCTATCGCCAGGGAAGTAAGAGAACTGGATTTTGTACCCCAATAATTTTTTAAAAAATGAAAAGAAAAAAAACCTCAGGCATTCTCACCCTATGTATCATGTCCATGGTCACTTTGCCTATGGATGCAAAGTCTCCTCAAGGTCAACGCACAGGAAAGGTTTCCAAGAAAGAACAATACGCGGATTCCATACCTACTCCCACATTGAGCGAGGTTGCTTATGGTTCACATGAGCGCCATGTGCTCGATTTCTGGAAAGCAAAATCAGACAAACCAACTCCTCTTACCTTCGTTATCCACGGTGGGGGTTGGAGCGGTGGCAGCAAGGAGAGGCTCAGTCGTTTTGTTGATACTCCCACCTTGTTGAATGCGGGTATTTCAGTGGTTGCAATCAACTACCGATACACCCACAACGCACAGGGTCTCAAGCCACCGGTGAAAGCACCACTCTTTGATGCAGCCCGTGCTTTACAGTTTGTCAGGAGTAAGGCTGACGAATGGAACATTGATAAAACCCGAATTGCAGCTGCGGGGAGCTCCGCAGGTGCCTGTTCCAGCCTGTGGTTGCTCTACCACGACGATCTCGCCGACCCAGAAAGTGATGATCCCATCGCCCGGGAATCCACCCGACTCTATTGTGCCGCGGTCAACAACGCCCAAACCACCTTGGATCCGCAGCAGATGAAAGAGTGGACTCCAAACAGCAAGTATGGTGGCCATGCCTTTGGTATGAAGAGTTTTGATCAGTTCCTTACCGAGAGGGAAAGCATCCTTCCTTGGATTCAGGAGTATTCTCCTTACGCCCTGGTCAGTTCAGACGATCCGCCTGTTTATCTTTACTATAAGGGGCCGGCCCCAGCGATTGGGAAGCCTCAGAAAGACCCCACGCACACATCTAATTTTGGACTGAAACTTCAGGAACGCTGCGAGGAAATCGGTTTGAGTTGTGAACTGGTCTACACGGGTGCCAAAAAGGTAAAACATAAAGACGCCACCGCATACCTCCTTGCCTCTTTGAATTCGTCCTCCGGAAAGTAATGAAATTTCTTAAATGTATTGGATGGTTTCTCATTGCAGCCGGTTTATTCGGATTTGGGGTTACCATGGTCGATTACATTTCTCTGGAACCTCAGGAGTCTGCCATGGAGTTAGCAGAATCGATCAGCGGAACTCTTAGCCCAGCAACACTTGGGAGTTTATCGATTTTGATCGGGCTTGTACTGGTTGTTTTTAACTGGGTAAGTGCGAAGAAAACGCTCTCTGATTAGGCAATCAACTATCATGGGAAAGCCTTTTAATTACAGAAATAAGTTTTTTTTAGGCATAGGAGTGTCGGCCCTAATTCTAAGCCTGCCGGTAATCTGGGTATGGTTCACCTTTGCCGGCCCCGGGTACTATGCCGAATTCAATGATATAAAAAAAAGTTTAGAGGATATGGAGGGGGTTAGTCTAATCGATGCATGGGGACATGAGGATTTAACCTTTGAGCACATAGGAGCTGAAATAGAAGTGGCAGAAAAGGGGTTGGTTAGGTTTACCGAACTGTCCTCCAGCTCATTCACCTCAAACCCTAAAATCTGTTTGGAGAAAATCGGCCCCTATCATTTCACCTATCGCGGTAATGGTTATATTGGGGTAAAAAACATCGAAACCAATAAGCCTATGATATCAGAATTTATGGGTTCTTCAATTGATGTCGGTAAAGATGGTTGGTTCGCTGGCTTTTTCTCTTTTCAAATTCATTCCGTGCAAGATGTAATCCAAAGGTATGATGAGATTTGCGAGGTGATTTCTCAATGGCCGATCTTTCCCAAAGAACAGAATTTCATTTCACCGGATGGTGTGGAAATGTGGATCTCTGTAAAGAAGGTCAAATGACTAACTTGAATTTGAACTAAAGTTTCCTTACAGGTTTTACCAAAAATCAGCGTGATTCAAACCAAGCTCAACCTAAGAAATATATATCTACAGAATTCACGATTGGGGCTTTTCATTTTTCGATTTTACTCGGACGATCAAACTTCGTGTTTCTTATAGGTGATTAAATAATCGCCACACTCAAAATAAATTCTTCAGCCAAAACATATCATTCATGAGTCCAAAATCACTGATCGCTTTTCTTCTTCTGCCCATTTCTTTTGCCCAGGCCATACCTGAAATTGCGGGCCCAATCACAGGTGATGTTCGGGCCAATGAAGCAACCCTGTGGATGTATGCTCCTGCCAAGTCCTAGTGTACTTTCAGCTACCGTACGGAAGGTTCATCCAAGAAAGACAATAAGACCTGGAAACTCTCCCAGTTATCCCACGCCAATAAATGATTAAAAAGTTTTACCTTATTTCCTCTTTTTTACTTCTGGCGACACTGCTGGCCGAGGCCAAGCGGGGAGCACCCGCAGAGGTATTGCCGGTCACAGTTGGAAATATCAAGTATTCTGCCCCGCACCGAAACGGCACGCATAAGCAGATGGGCTTCATCGAAGCCCGTGATCTAAAGAGTGGGAAATTAATCTGGAGTCGTCAGATCTATGCGGTGAAATACGATCCCGATTTGGAAGGAGATGTTCAGGATGTTTTTATAAAAAGCATCACCGTTGAGGGAAATCACCTCATCATCACCAACGAGAGGAATTCAAAGTATCAATTGGATCTGAATAGTCTCGAAGTAAAAGTAATCAAAGGATTGTGGGTGGAAGAAACCAAGTTTCGCCGTTAAGAAATGAGAAATACATCCACTGTTACCCTGTCCCTATTAATCAAATGCTGGGCTTTCATTTTTCTATCCTCGGCCTTGTTTGCCGAGAGCATTGGGGTGATGTCCTACAACATCCACCGCGGTGGCATTATCCACAACAAACAACCCCTCTCCCAAACTGCCAAGGGAATCCAGTTGGCCAAGGCCGATATTGTTGGGATTCAGGAGACCCGTTCACCCAAGGGAGACACCTTGGTGGATCTTGCCAAGTTGCTCGGGTGGAATCATGACGAGGGGAGCGGTATCGTGACCCGCTATGAAATCGTCGACTCCCTCAAAAGTGGGGTGAGCGTAAAACTGGATTCGGGCAGGCATGCATATGTGTTTAATGTCCACCTTCCCTCCCATCCCTACCAACCTTACCAGTTGTTGGAGATCCGTCCGAAATGGCATAAGCACACCAATAACATCACCTTTATTGAGACGGAAGCCGAGGCCATTGAATGGGCAAAAAAAGCACGTGGTGCAGAGATAGGAAAAGTCCTTCGCCAGGTAAAGTCCTTACCCGACAAAGATGGGCCGGTTTTTGTGGTGGGAGACTTTAATGAACCTTCGCATCTGGACTGGACGAAAGCTGCTGCCAAGGCAGGTCGCCACCCCATCAAAGTGGCCTACCCAACTTCCACCGAAATGGCCCAAGCTGGCTTTCGTGATTCGTACCGCACCATCTATCCGGACGAGATGAAAAACCCGGGCATCACCTGGTCCCCTGCTTACCAAGTTGGGGATCCCCGGACTCATCATGACCGCATCGATTTTGTCTATTTCAAGGGCAAAGGCTTGGAAGTAAAAGAGGTAAAGATCCTTGGAGAAAACGAAGAGTATGCCGATCTTGTGGTAAGCCCTTATCCCTCCGACCACCGTGCAGTGGTGGCGACCTTTACGCTTAAATAGTCCGCCGAAAGTACAAACTAATGAATAAAACCAACTTAAAAAAAACCATACTCTGGGCAGGACTCCTGTTTTCAGGGTTTTCCTTCAGCTTGTTTGCAAATCCTGCAAAGGGAGACCCTGGTGAATCAATCAAACTCCGGGTGATTGCTTACAATGTTGCCTGTGGACAATGGGCCACGCCTGAACGAATCGCCCAGGAACTTAAGGTACTCAAGCCGGATATTGTTTTACTCAGTGAAGTGCCCAAAGTGAACCGTGGAAAAAAGGTAAAAGACTGGTCTCAACGCCTGGCAGATGCCCTCGGCCTGGATCATGTCCATGTCGGCACCGTATCATCCGCGGGGCACAAATCTCCCAAGTGGGGAGACCCAACCGGTAATTATGGTGGCAAGTTTAAATCCATTCTGAGCCGAACGCCCCTCACGGGAGGCAAGGACATCTCGGTGGAAGGAAGCGGTTGGAAACGGGCCAGTGCGGTGCGTACCGAAACAGAAGTCGGTGGAAGAAAGCTCGCTTTGTATTCCCTCCATCTCCCTGGATTTGCACACCATAACAAAGCACCCACCTCATCCTCTGCCTGGGAAGGATCCAAACATAAAGCCCTCGCAGATCATATAAATGCGGAAAAGGAATCCTATGACGTAATCGTCGGGGGAGATTTTAACGAATGGACCGAGGGACTGGTGATGCAATCCATGTTGAAGGAAAGCAGGATGAAAAATTCGACCAAGGAAAAATCCATCGACCACATTCTCTACAGTACCAAAAATAAGATGAAACTTTTGCAAACCGGTAGAGACTGGGGACCCAAAAATCAAAACAAGGACAATGTAAAATCGAACGGATGTTTATCCGACCACCCATGGGTATGGTGCGAGTTGGAAATCCCACGCTAGGTCTGTTTTTAAAAATAGACTTTCTAATATTTGATCCAACTTTACTGATTTGTAACTTAAGGAACTGGAAAGAATGAATAAAAGGATGAACTTATGAAAAAAGCACCTATTCTCACTGCGATCACTCTATCTGGATTGCTCGCTGTCAGCTCCCTCTTATCAGCCAATTCAAATGGATCCATTTCCGTGCGGGTAGCCGCGTACAATGTGGAGTTTGGCAAAAATGCTTCGCCTGAGGAAATTGGCAAAATGTTCAAACCCTACAATTTCGACATCATCGGGTTTAACGAAGTTCCGGATGGGGACTGGACCGCTCGCGTGGGAAAGGTTCTAGGGATGAAGTACACTTATGTGGGCAAAATTTCATCCGCCAATCACAAGGACAAATACAAATCCATCCTTAGCCGGACACCCCTGCAAAGCACAATTGAGCATGAACTCACTGTTAAGCGTAAGCGTTCCTGGAATCCGGCATCCGTGGTCCGGGCAGTCACTCAAATAGGTGACATTCCCATTTCTTTTTATTCCCTTCATATCTGCCGTTCGACAGACAGTGATAAAACGGGCCATGCCTACCGGTTGGCCAATGAGATTCTGCCCAAAGATAAAACTGAACGGATTATTGTGCTCGGTGATTTTAATAACGAGATGGGAGATCATGCTCTCGAGAAAATTGAGAAAGCAGGGATGCGGGCAACATGGGAGGATCTCAAAATTGATGTATCCAAAGAATTTACTTACAATGCACTGGATCCCACAAAGAACCACGGAGTGATCGATCATATTTTTTACAGCACCAAGTCCAAAGGCGAGGTCACAGAAGGTGGGATCATTGAATTAAAGAAAGCCCTGTCTGACCACAAACCGGTGTGGGCAGAGATCAGTTTCCCGAAAACTTCAAGTAAGCAATAAGAGGAATTAAAAAATGCCCATCAAGCTAACACCCATTACCCGCCGAAATTTCATCCGAGGTTCGCTTGTCTTCACCGGCAGTGCATGGATCAAATCACATGCGATGGCCAAGCAGCCCACCTTTGACCCCAACCGGGTTGCCCTGCTTGCGGACACCCATATCAGCGACGATCCAAAACGTTCCTACCCAGGCACGAAATGGCCAGGTTCCCCAGTTAAGGAAGAGGAACACGAGTGGGTAAATATGGCGGATTGCCTTGTTCAATCCGCCAGCGAAGTGATCGCCCTGAATCCGAGGCCAGCCAACCTGATTATAAATGGCGACTGTGCCCTCAGCCGGGGCACGGAGGCAGAGTACAAAGAATTTCTCCGACTGATTGAACCCATTCGCAAAGCGGGCATCACCGTTCACATAACCATTGGGAATCATGACACCCGCGAAAAACTTTGGAAGTTACTCCCTTTCCTTAAGAAGGAGCAAGTGGGTATCCATGCGGATGTATTGGAACTTCCCCATGCCAACCTTATCCTGCTGGACTCCGGGAAAAGAGGAACCATGGAGGACAAACAGTTGGAATGGTTGGCTCAACAACTCGACCAACGAAAAGATAAGCCCGCTCTGGTATTTGCACATTACAACCCCTTGCCCACTCACGGAATACGCCCAAGCAGGGGAATGCCTGAGGGTCGAAAGTTGTTAAACCTGATTGCCGAGAGAAAGCATGCCAAGGCCTTTTTCCACGGGCATACTCATGAGTGGCAGCAGAGTAGGGATGGGCCTATCCACATCATCGCTCAACCACCTGTCAGTTACTATTTTGGGAAAGGCCATGCCCATGGCTGGGTGGATATGAACCTAAGTCAAACAACGGCCGATCTTGAGCTGCGATGCATCGATCCCAAGCACAAGCAACACGGTGAGAAAAAGCAGATCTCGCTCAAGAGCTAGAGGAGAAAGAGAAAACCTAACTACGCAAACTTGTCGTAGGCCACGACCCGGTCGTCAGGCAAACGGTCGCCCCGTTCCCAACCAGGCTGGGCTTGTTTGCCCACGGGAATCATAAAGCTGAGGGCGTAGTGCTGAGGAAGGTTAATCAGTTCGGCCACTTTTTCGCCGTCAAATCCAATCATCGGGCAACTGTCGTAGCCCATATCTTTGGCGGCCAGCATCAGGGTCATCCCTGCAAGGGCGGAGGAGCGCATTGCTTCGTCGCGAATCAAAGTGTCCTTGCCTTCGTAAAAGGGCTGGATCATGGGCCCGAGAATATCCTGAACCTCCTGTGGGGCATGGGCCCAGTAGGTGGATGGGTTTTCCTGATGGGCGGTCAGGTCGGCGCATAAAATGAAGAGCACGCTGGCATCGGTGACCTGGGGTTGGTCCCAGGCAGCCGCACGGATTTGCTGGCGGATTTCAGGGTCCCGCACCACGAGGATGCGGTAGTTCTGCATATTGAAAGAGGAGGGGGCGAGCTTGGTCAGACGGATCAGTTCCGCGAGATCCTGCTCGGGCATAACATGATCGGGGTCGTAGTGCTTGACTGACCGGCGGGCTTCAATCGTTTCTTTGATATTCATCAGGAAAAGCAAAGGGTTGAGATTAATTCACAAAGGAGACCAATTGGTTCTCCCGAATCTTTTTCTTTATGGTCTTTCCATCCACTTTGTACTCTAAGTCGAGGGTTTTGACCACTCCACCAGCTGGGTCTTTACCGGCCAGTTGGTTGGTCATTTCGAATTCATAGCTCATGGAATCGACTTTCTTCTGGATGGCGGATTTCACATCCATTTGCTTCTTGGGATTTCCTTCCTGTCCGTATACCGCTTTAACGATCTCGATCGCCAATTTTTTAAGGGGCTGGAAGACCTCATGCTTACGGTCCCCCACCGAGACAAAGTAAGCGAACAGGTCTTTCAACTCCTCCGCATTCATCGAGTTGATCAACCCGCCGGGCATCATCGAAAGCGAAGAGCCTTTCTTGGAAGCAACCTTGGCTTTTTCCACTTTGGTAAGAGTGAGCGGTTGCAAGCCGGACTGCACCAAAGAGTAGTATCCGTCCTCATCGGATACAATCTTTCCGATCATCAGGGAGCCATCCTTCATGGTGAGTTCGTGCTGTTCGAACTGGTTGGATACGACCATGTTTGGATGGATGGTGGATTCGAGGATGGCTTTGTAATCCATGCGCTTGGCCAGGTTGGTCAGGTCTGGGCCCACTCCGCCTCCTTCATCACCAAAGCGGTGACAGGCCACGCAGAGACCGGCGGAATACATTTTGTGCCCGTTGGCATAGTCGCGCCCTTTAAGAGGTTCTTTGTTCAATACCTCAAGCGCGGAGTCCACCGTCCAGGCAACCCCCGGGCCTTTTGCCTGGGGTAGTTTGGACAGATCGATGTCCTTGATCTCTCCGGTCAAATACTGGAGGGCGAGCTTGTCTTTATCAGGAACATTGGCAATGGCGGATTCACGGATTTTTTGGAGGTATCCGGAGAAGTAATTTCCACCCTTTTTGGAGAGCAGTTCCTGGAGTTCGCCAAGGTATTCCTTGCGGTCATTCATGCTCCATCCATTGGTCACATCTTTGAGGCAAAAAAGAAAATGGATATTGAGCACATTGGGTGCGACATTTTCACTCATCGCCGCAAGAATGGTTTTCCCGTAGTGTCCACCCCGCTTGATCATTTCCGGGTCATAATCAGGCACCGCCGTTTTGGTGGTTTTCATCAGGGCGATGGTTTTACTGACTACTGATGGATGCTGCAGGTAGCAAAGCACCCGGCAAAGTTCCTCGTTTAAGTTGTCGTCGGAGGCAGGGTAGTGCGGGTCCAACTGGTTGCCGATGGCATCGATTTGGGTATCAGCGGGTTTTCCGGCACGGCTCATGATCACGGAATAGGTGCGGAGCAGGGCGAGTTTGCCCATTTTATCGAGTTTACTGAAGTCGACCTTGAGCAGGCGGTCGATGCTTGGCGGCATGCTGCCGGCGTAGTCCGAGCGGGCCAGACCAAGTAAGGCATGGATGGCGGCAAGATCGTTGGTTTCCCCATAGGCTTTGTCCGCCCAGGTTTTTGGATCTTGCCATTCGATGGCGATGCGGGCGGCGTAGCGCAAGTGGTAATCCTCACTGCTGAGGTAAGACCAAACGGTTTCGATTGCCTTGGGGTTGGGCTTGCCATGAAAGGCTTCGATTTTGTGGCGGGTTTTTCTCGCTTGGTAATGCGTGCTACTGGTGTCGAGCGGGGAAAGCTCGGTCGATTCATCCCCCACATAGCGAACGCGGTAAAGGTAGGATTGCCCTTTTCTTCCACCCACACAGAAGTACATATGCCCATCCGGTCCGATATCCA
>CAXBQX010000044.1:0-16428 GCA_963978365.1 uncultured Opitutales bacterium
GCATCAAACCAACCTTTTATATTTGATACCTCGTTGGGCAGGAAAAGCTTTTTGGCGGATCCGTGGTAATTGTTTCCGGAACTGTCATTGGCATCGTTGTTGTCAAAGGTCCACCGTCCTTGGAGGTTTTCTTTAGCCACGGGCAGAGAGGGAAGTAACGCCCCAACAGAGTGGCTAACCACCGTGCCACCGGCATTGCTTGCAAGTACCCTGAAAAAGTAGACTTTAGAAAGATTGGGGATGCTAATGGTTTGGGTGAATGTGCCGGTTGTTTGATCAGTGGATACCTGTACTTCGTAGTCCCACGCATTGGTTGGAGCGACCAAAATGCCCTGATCAACCTCTCCCCAGCGAAGAGTGATGGATGGGTTTTCACCACCAGTTCTTAATAAGTGACCTGTGATGGTGGCTGTCTCCCGACTGGTCTGACTCACCGTTATATCTCCCAGACTTGCCGGAAGTATTGTCTGGCTCCAGGCAAGGGGTGAGAAAAGTGCAAAAGTACAAATCAGTAAAAATGCTTTTGCTGGAAGGCTACGGGTGTCTTGGACTGTCATATGCAATGTGAATGTAAGGGCTGATTCGATAAAATAGGTAAGGAACTGAAAAGAACCTGGGTGATTTTTTATTTAATATATGTAAATGCGTGCGACTTCAGTAACGTAAGATATAATATTATAAATGTATATCATTCTATTAGCACTAGTTTCGAAAATAATACAAAAAATCTGTGTTTTTTAGGAATTCTCGATGCGAGACGAAACTTCTAGCTAACGAAGGTAATAGAAGTTCTTAAATGAGCCCATGTCGAGAGGACGGATCAAATTTCAGAAGATGGTGTATCTTCGTTTTCAGCTGCATTTGGCTGGATAAGAGCGAGGACCTCATTTTTTTCTACCATCCTTTTGTTGGTGTCTGGAAAACTGTAGACCTTTAAATGATCCTCGTTGATTAATTTACGAATGACTACAGTTGATTTGTAACCGAGCAAATCTGCTGCTTGTGTAAAGTTGATGTACGCTTTTTCTGAATTGTTTTTCATGTCTTGTGCTCGAGTATTATGTACGGTTTAGAATTAGAATTTTCTGGGTCTGCCCTTTTTGCCGGTTGGTTTTGCTTTTTTTTCAAGCAGGTTATGGATGTCGCTCAGAAGAAATCTCTTCCGGTTTGTAATGGGGAGATAATAACAGGGAAGCATTTTTCTCGAAATCAGCTGGTTTACCGAAATATAGCTTGCATAACCCAGTAATTCAGCCGCTTTTGATAGGGAAATAAACCGATCGATATTTTCCAGTTCCGCTCTCTCCGGATAAAAAGAATTACTATTAGGTTGCTTTTGAGTATCAGGGTTCATCTGCAAATCTTACTTCTGTGCTCCTATTTGTTCTTTAAAATCTGGCACCAATTGCTTTTGGTTCATGTCCAGTTCTATAAACTTGGCGAATAGTTCATCCTTCTCTCTCCAGGATAACTGAAGTTCATTTTGAGTCGCTGCTAACTCTTGCTCCAGATTTTCAATTTGTTTTTGTAGCTCCTCCAATTCCTGCTTTGCATAAAAATCTGTTAAGCCAAGATCATTGGCTGTTTCATTAGTTTTTAAATTAAGTATTTTTCTTATCATTTCTCGATCGGGGTAAAAGATGACCATGCTCAGAGATAGAACCAAAAAAAGAGACCCAATTCTCCACCTTATCTGAGTGGCGTTTGATTGGTTTTGGGCCATTTAGTTTTGGTCGTTTTGTTCTGTAGTAACCAGGCTTTCCACATCTTGTTTAAGAACTCTTAGCTTGGGGGTAAGAGGCAGTTTGTAAGCTTGTAGCTTTCCATTTTTCACCAATTGGGTAATGCGGTTATGTGTGCCAAACCCAAGGATTTGGACTGCATCAGTAAAGTTAAGGAATTCCTTGTACTCTTTTGGTTTTGGGATTTTTTTATTCACTGCCATGCCAATTTTTTAATTCGTTTTAAGATTTTTGAATTTTTGGAAGATTCATCACCTCTTGGTAAGAAAGTAGAGGTCTTTTACTTACGGGTATTTTGTAGGATGTTAGGTGTTTTTCTCGAATCAATTTTTCTATAAAGCGATAATCTTTGTAACCGAGTAAGCGGGCAGCCTGCGTAAGAGTGATCTTGTAGTCGGGGAAGTTCTTAAAGTTCTCAATCTTCATGATTTTTGAACCCTTCTCCCATGGAGCTTTACTAAATCCTCAAGCAGGAAAAATTTTTTATTTGTGATGGGGATAGAGTATTGTCGAAGTTTGCCAGTGGATACTAAGTTGTATATCGAATTGTGGCTTTTATAACCGAGGAACTGGGATGCTTCGATTACGGACAAATGAGCTCGTTTCATAGTAGTTGCTGAGAGGGTTTGGTAGAAATAATCATAGGTTGGTTACGGTAAATTTTGACTAAATAGATTTCTTTGGTTTTGGGGAATGCCTTGCTCATACAATTGAGCAATCTCAGTGCTTGAAAGAGCTCGATTCCAAAGCACTAACTCATCTATTGAACCGCCAAAATTTCGGAAAAACTTGTTCGTTTTTTGACTGTATCCATTACCCAGATGAAGCCCGGTTTTGTGCACCAAAGGAAAATGATTAAGTTTTCGCGCTATAGTGCTCACTCCATCCAAAAAAGTAGTCGCATGATATCCACTCTCATCTAACTGAATGACGAGAGATAGCATCTGCCAGTCCTGATCCAATTTGTTGTAACAAGTCGATCTGTAAGGTTCTCCCCAAAAGTTTGCCTGGAGTTTTCCGGACCTCTCGAATTCTATGCGGAAAAGTCCACTTTTATTCCAGTGAGTTGTACTTAGAAAAGCGTTAAGCGAATTGGCCATCTGGTTCGACTGGATCCAACTGTTTAAGCTCAATTCTTTTTGGTGTTCCTTGAGTTCCAAAGAAACATGGCTTTCGGGACGGTGAAAAAACAGGCTTTGTTTATTAGGCCATCTGCCCACTCCCCATAAACAGGAGTGCATGACCCCGTGAGTGATTTCTTGACGCTCAGGATTTGAAATAAGAAACCGATTACTTTTCATATCCCCAGTTGCAGATTTCCATTCATTGGGGACATGTTGCCGGGTCGCTCTGCTGAGAGACTCCGAATCTCTTACGGTAAAATCAAAACATGCCAGGACATCATCCTGGGCAGCATAATGAGACATCCTTTTTTTCCATCTTTGAAAACCCATGTCTCCAGGTTGTGAGACGAAGGTATCGCTGTTAAAAAAGTTCTCTTCCCAATCGGATGAGAACGCGTTTGCCAAATTATTGGACTGTTGGATTTTGGCTAGAGATTGATTGGTTTTTAAATCAAAAATCTCAATCTCTCCAACCTGAACATCGAGCTTATCTTTTGCGTTCTTGGAAATATTCAGACAAAATTCGGTTCCCAGATCCACATATTTTGCCTCCGGTGTAATGATGGAAAACTCGTGGCCGGATTCATTAAAGACAATGGTGCGTGTTTTACCCTGATGCACTTTTACCGACTTGGGTCCAAGAATTTCGAAGGAGCCTGGGCCTTCGAAAATAAAATCTACTGCTTCGTTGAAACGCAGATGGATTCCACCGTTTTGAAATTCAAAAGTTTCCTGTTTCCAAACCTCTCTCTTTAGCTCAATCATATCTTCTGACTGATCAATAATGACTGCGAGCGGTTTATTATTTGTTGTACTAAAGGAGGTAGCCTCGTTTGTGCTACTATCGATGTGGAGTACTAAATATGTGCAAAGCATTAAAATCGCAGCAGCACCAATCAATAAGCAGGGATTTTTGCATAGGCTGTATTTAGGCTCAGTCTGCTCGCTTTTCTTGCTGCAGAAATCAAGAAGGTCGCCAATATTGACTTCGCCATCCTCAAGTTGCTCATGCATAGTTGCATAGGTTCGAAAATATGACCTGGCCGCAGGATCATTTCTGAGCAACTGGTTCAACTCTGTTTCGTGCTTTCTCTTGAGTTGATTGGAAAAATAATCTGCGATGAGCTGTTTTTGGTGCTTTTTCATGGCTTTACTGGGTGGACAAAAGTTTTTTTTGGATGCAATCCGCCAGAGCAAGGCGCAGCCTGCTGGCTCGCTTGTAAAGGGCTTCAGGGGTTTTGTTAATTTGCTTGGCAAGATCCACGAAGGAATTGTTCTTTTGGTAAGGCAAATATACAAGTTTGCGGTTAAAATCTGAAAAAGTCCTGAGACACTCCTGCAGGTGGTCGAGCTTATTAGTGTTCTTGGGAAACTCTTCGATTCCTTCGTCTAGAATAGTCTCTACCAAATCATTGTCCAAAATGACACGAGATCTGGCTTTATCCCTTCTGAATTTTAGAATTTCGTAACGGGCAATGACGCACATCCATTTACCAAAATTTTCCTCAGGGTCCTCCAATTTACCGAATTTTTCCCAAGCAATGATAGAGGTTTCCTGCATGACCTCCAAAATCTCATCATGGTTTTGCAAACCGTTTCGTACATAGGCACGAACCAAAGGTTCAAACTTGCTGTAGAGCTTCAAAAACAGAGTATGAGTCTCTTTTTTTTGTGTTAACATCAATTGTTAACTCCATTAAATAACAAATCCTGACGGATTAATGTAAATTATTTAAAAAAAGTCTTACTCTCTTTTTTCTTAAGAAACTCTTAATCTGGGATTTTTATAAGCATGCATGAATACTACTGCTAGTAAGAGGGACTAACTAGCCGGCAGCTGAAATTTGCGGGCCATTTGCGGGCCTTTAGTAAACTATTTCTTCGCAGAAAGTCCGACGATGTAATCGAGGAGGGAGGCAAATTCTTTGACTGAGAAATTGTGCACCAGTCCGGCGGGCATCATGGAGTTGGGCATTTTGGTGCGCTCGGTAATGTCTGCTTTGGAAATTTGGTGCTCCTGGCTGGCCATGTCCCGCATGGTTACTTGATCGGTGGTCTCGGAGGTAATAAAGCCCATCACCGCATTGCCATCTTTTAAAGTGACCAAATTGGTGGCAAATCCCTGGGCAATGGATTTGCCGGGGTTGAGGATGGCTTCCGCGAGTTCATTCCTTGGGTAGATTGCTGCAATGTTGCCCAGATAAGGGCCTTTCTGTGGTTCATCCTCGCTGACGGTGTGGCAAGTATTGCAGGCCGCTTTGGTGAAAATGGCCTCCCCGTGGGCGGCTACTCCTTTGGTATTGTTCACCTGTGCCAGGGCATCCTCCATAGAGAGGGTGGAAACTTTGGGAGTGGCGTCGATTTCATTGGGGTCGATCTTGAAATGCCTCAGGGCACGCTCTGCAGCGGCACATACTGCTTTGTCTTTATCTGCAGTGGCTTGGATGATTTGTTCGTCGTAATTACGATTCTTTAAATCCACCGCCGCATTGATCAGGACGACCCGTCGGGCAGGATCGGCCCAGTCTTTTTGAATGAGATCCTCTGAACTCGCTTTTGCCTCGGCATTGGCATTGGATCGGCCGGTGATTTCCATTAATCCCGCATATGCCCAAAAGGTTTTCCTGTCATTGGGCTCCCCTTTGGCAATTTCTGCGAGCTCTGCCTGGTAGGCGTCTATCCGTCCATTATTCTTAAGGTATAAATCTTTGGCAGGGCGTAAGGCAGTCCAGTTTCCCTGGGCTTCGATCGCCACAATACAGTCGATGATCGCACCGAGGTATTTTGAACTTTTTCCATTGAGCAAACATTTGACGATAGTGCTCAGATCATACCCTCTCATTTTATCTTTTGCGGGAGCCGTGGCCAAAACATCGAGTCCGTTTGCAGGTGGGTCATTGAGACTAGAGAGCTGAGCGGATAAAACGGGGATGAGAGTGGGGTCGTACTTGGCGGATTCGATCAGGGAATTGAGAGTCTCGTTGTCCTGTATCCGGTTGCTTCCAAGCAGGGATAGATATTCACCCACTTCATCTTTGGGCAATTTCCAGAGTGCTTCACGCAGGGCTTTCAATATACGGTCAGATTGTTCCCAGGTGACCATCTCGTAATAGGGGCCACGGGTATCAGGGCGACCGCCCCAGTGCTTGCGGTCCCAGGCTTTTTCCTGGTGATAGAGCCGGGCGAGTATTTCGAAAGAGGAACGGAAGAGCTTACTCTTTTTTTCCTCGAGATGTTCGAGCATGGCATCGATCACCTCTTTTTTATGGATACGCATCAGAGCAAGGGACGCTCCACGAATTTGCTGAGCACTGGAATTTGTATTTTGGAAAACCGAGAGGGCTGATTCATGTGCACCCAGTTGGGCGAGTCCTCGATAAGCCACATGGGCAAGGGTGGCATCGGAGTGGCCGAGGCTCTGGGCAATCGCCGGGGCAACTTCCAGCAATCCCTGACGGGTGGCCGCGACAATGGCTTCAAGCCGGGTACGGGGATCGGCACTTTCCGCGCCGGCAATCAATAAATCAACGGGGGCGGATCCCGGTTTACCCGCGGTGCGGAGATCGAGCCCAAGATCACCCAGGGCACGCATCACCAAAGCAGATAGGGTGGGATCAGCGGCGAGTGGACGGAGGTGTTCGATTACCTGCTTTGAATTTTTCGACAGAATTCCGCGTTGGGAAAGGGTAAACAGGGCGAGGGCACGCGTGCGGGTAGTTTTGGATGAGTCGGCCGCTACGGTTTTCAAAAGGGTGGTGGTATCGGCTGATTGCTTGCGGCGCAAAAGGACACGCTGGGCAGCGAGGGCACGCACCTGGCTTTCGCCTTCAAAAATTTCCACCAGCTGAGGGTCGGTAAGTTTTTGAAATGGAGGAAGTTCTTCCGGTTCAAAATCTTTGGGGCGGGTTTGCACCACATAGCCATGCTCGGGGCCGGCCCATTTGAAACTGGAGGGTCCTTTCCAGCTGGCCTGGTAGACCCGGCTCATGCCGTCGACATCGGCATCGGTGGGGCGGGGCACTTCAATGAAGCGCTCGGGTTTGGCGGTTTCCACAAACCCGGCACCACGCCGTTCCACGGTGTGCTTCCAAAGGCCGGCGGTTCCCCAGTCGCAGGTGAGGGGTGCATGGTTCCATTTTTCTGGAAAGCCCGGCTCGTGCAGATACATTCCTCCGCAGCCTGATCCTCCCCCGTAATCGGCAAGGGGGGCAATGATTTCGTCAGGAAAGTTTAAATAAAGACGGGGGTAGCCATGATCGTCCAAGCCACTGAAGTGATGAAAGCGCACATTCCATCCGCCCCCATCGTTGGTGTTGTCGCGCCCAAAGAGATCGAGCAGGGGGCTGGTGGGTACGGCGAGAATGTTGCGGGTACCGTAGGAAAACAGTTCCAGGCCGGAGCCGTCTGGGCGTACGCGAACCACTCCGCCCCCACGAACCTGCAGTTTCCGGCCATCGCTTCCGGTGGCTTCAAAAAAACCAAAGTCTCCGGTGGAAACATAGAGCCAGCCATCAATGCCCAGGTCGAGCCCGTTGGTGGTGTGGTCGGCTGGGCGTTCCTTAAAATCAAAGGCAATGTTGTCGACCAGGCGTTTATTTTCCTCGGCGATACCATCGCCGTCGCGATCGTAGTAGACAGATAGGTGCGGGGGGTGGAGCACATAGAGCCTGTCCTCATCCCAGACCAACCCGCGGGGGGAATCGATCGAGGGGATATATTCCGTGACCTCATCGGCCCGGCCGTCGTCGTCTGTATCACGCAGGCGAAGCACCCGGCCTCTGTCCATATCTCGACCGAGAGAGCCGCACCCGTCACTGGATACATAGAGGTCGCCCGCGGGAGAGGCGGCTACGTAAACGGGATAGTTGGCCGTTTGCCAGGGGGCATAGAGGGTAAGCTCAAACCCTTCGGGTACCTTGACTCCGGCAAGGATCTTGGCTTCCTCCTCGGCGGAGAGTTCGACAATGGCGGGCTTGATGTTGCCCGATTTGGCATAGGGATCGGCAAGAGCCGAGGAAAGGACAAATAAACTGCCCAAGGTGGCTGAAATAAAAAGAGAGTGATGGAAAATAACCCGCATCTGTGTTAATTTATTCAGGGGCGGGGTTGGGGCAACCCAGCACTTTTAAAAGGGAGATAAATTATTTTTCGATCCCAAGGGCTTTGCCTATGTGATCGGCCACTTGTTGGCCCAGCAGGGCAGAACCCTGGGGGGTGTAGTGCACATCTCCACGCCCACGGAAAAGAGAGGCATCGAGAGAGGAGCTAAGTTGGTGAAGGTCATTGATCGACACTCCGTGCTTTTGCATGATTTCAAGGGCTACCTTGTTATATTTCAGCTCATCCCCGGCAAATCGCCCAACTTCGCCCTCCGGTACCTTGGTGGTGGATGCCCAGATCAGTTTGGCTCCGGTTTTCTTGAGACGGAGGACCAATTCCTCCAAATTCTTTTGATACTGTTCCAGCGGAACGGATTGGGTGCCGTTTACTTTATCGCGGTTGCCCACTGTTTTAACTTCTGGGTTTCGGTAGCAAAGGTCGTGTAGTCCCCAGTTGAAGTGAATGAGGTCCCATTTGCCACTGCCCAGCCAGCTATCGAGGGCGGCAAGCCCGCGGAGGGTGTCCCCGCAATTAGCTTTGGCCCGGCTGACGAAGGCTTTGTCCTGGAGTTGATGAATGACTTCCGGGGTGTAGCCGATGGAAATGGAGTCCCCGATCAGAAAAACGCGGGGTAGGTCTTGATCGGATGGTTTGCTTTCGGCATGAATGCCGTGTGTGTCTCTGGCAGGGGTGTAAAAGGAAGAGTTTTTCTTGGAGCTGGTGTATTTGAGGTTGGCCGTGGGCATGAGGGAGCCGGTTTCGCTAATCCATTGGTCGAACATCTTTTTCATGCGGTTGACCAGTCCCTCGTTTTCTGAGGCCATATTCCTTAATTCCCCACGGTCTTGGGCAAGATTGTAAAGCTCGGTGGAGGAATCCTCATAGCGAATGACCAGTTTGTAATCGCCCATGCGTACGGCTCCGGATGGGCCCATGCTGTTGATATGGTGGTAATGGGGGTAATGAAAATAGAGGGCTTCGCGACTGAGCGTTTTCTTTTGGCCATCGAGCAGGGGCTTGAGGGAGACCCCGTCGAGGTGTTGCCCGGGCTCCAGAGGCAGTCCGGCGAGGTCGAGCAGGGTGGGGTAGAAGTCCGTACTGACCACCGGCTCTGTCAGCGTACTTCCTTTTTGTTTGAGTGCAGGGGCATCGATGATAAGCGGCACGCGTATACCCCCCTCGTAAACCCAGGCCTTGCCCGCTTTGTTGGGCAGGATGGAGGTGACCGAGGACGGGCTGGTTCCGGTGGAGAGCCCGCCATTGTCGGAAAAGAAAAGCAGGATGGTGTTGTCGCGCAGGTTCAATCGATCCAGGGTGTCGATGACCCGCCCCACATTTTCATCGAGGCTTTCCACCATTGCGGCATAGGTGGGGTTGTCCTGCCGGGAGTCGGCGAAGCTATCGTGCACAGCGACCCCATCCGACTTGGTTTGATCCAACCCGAGTTTTTTTGCTTTGTCCTGATACTTTTTGAGTAATGCGGGTTTGGCCCCAAGAGGTGTGTGCACAGTGTAGAACCAGAAATTCAAAAAGAAGGGGCTGCCCTGTTTTTCCTCGATAAAGCGGATGGCATGGTCGGTCAGGATATCGGTTAAATAATCTCCGGGTTTGCCGTCTTCGAGTCCAGGCACATTGGTGCTGGGGTGTTGCTTGCTTTGGTAGGGAAAAAGAAAGGAACCGGGTTGCCCCATTTTATGGCCCGCCACATTGAGGTCGAACCCATGGTTTTCAGGGTAGTGCTCGGTACCTTTCTGATGGTGTGCCTGAAGGTGCCACTTACCTACATGGGCGGTGGCGTAGCCATGTTTCTTAAATGCTTCCGCCAGGGTAAGATCTTCGGCGGGCATATTGCCTTTAACTGCGGGTGGTTCGAGTTTGTACTTGGGGCCCTTGGCTCCTGTGCTTCCACTGTGGTTGGTGAGCCCGATCCGGCTGGGGTATTTGCCCGTGAGAATGCTGGCTCGGGTAGGGGAGCACACCGGGTTGGCCGCATAAGCGTTGTCAAAAAATACACCCTTCCGGGCTAGGGCATCGAGCCGTGGAGTTTCGTAAAAAGAGCTGCCGGTTACGCCTAGGTCGGTGTAGCCGAGGTCGTCGACCAGAAACAGAATGACATTAGGTTTTTCCTGACGCTGGGCACTAAGCGAGCCAAGGAGAGTGAGGCCAAGGGCGAATAATTTATAGGGATTCATGCAGGTTTTTATTCCTTTTATGAAAACTTTACTGGAGTCGAGAATCGATTCTATTTTTCCTTAAATTTTATCAACCGGTTTAGGCTGAATAGGGTGGTACGATCTATTTTTTTTGGGGGGGTGTTGAGATCAGATTGGCGTAAATCGACAGAAATTTTTCGCAATTTGCGGGTTTTGTTTTTTGGGGCGAGAGGTATAAAAGTTCCCCATGTTCAGCACCCGTTTTTTCTTGCCGGTTCTTGCTCTTCTGCCCATCTGTGGGCAGGCGGACGATGGTCCGCTTCTTTACCAAACTTATTGTTCTGCCTGCCATGGAGCGGCCGGGCAAGGAGGGGCAGAGGGAGCAGCCCCACCATTGGCCAAGAGCCTGTGGGCACAAGGAGATCCTGATCGAATGATCAAGGTCGTGCTTCATGGATTGATGGGCGAAATCGAAGTACTGGGTAAGGAGTACAATTTGGTCATGCCTCCACAGGGTGCGGTGCTTAGCGATACGCAGATCGCTGCGATTCTCACCCATGTACGCTCCTTTGGTAATGGTGGCGGAAAGGTGCCCGTTGAGCGGGTGGCTGCGGTACGGGCCAAGTTTAAGGAGCGGGAGGCCTATTGGAAGGGTGATGAATTGCTCAAGGAGCATCCGTTGCCCAGCCCTCCTGGTCCTCTGAAAAATCTGATCCGCAAGTTTTATGCCCTGCCCAAAGATCAAAGGTCCATGCCCGACTACGCCAAACTCGAAGAAAATGCCTCCGCCAGTCAGCCTAAGGGATTGATCAGCCTGGAGGGGTATTCCGAGCAGGATCATTTCGGTCTGGTCTGGGAAGGTGAGCTTGCGGTCAAGAGCGAGGGGGAGTTTTCTTTCTCCCTCGATTCCGATGATACTTCCGCCCTCTTTGTGGACGGTGACAAAGTAGTGGAAGTGCCCGGCTTGGGCGGGATGGGCAGGACCAAGACGGGCAAGGTCAGTTTACACCCAGGGGTGGCTAAAATCCGCGTGGAATATCTGGAATTCACCGGATACACTGGAATTGCGGCGAGTTGGTCCGGTCCGGGAGTACATGGTAACCAACTTCTCAGTACCTCAGAAGTGGTCAAAAAAGCCAAGCCATCGATTCAAATGATCGAGCTTAAGCCAGAGGGTGCCAGGGCAGTGCACTACCGAAATTTTATTGCCGGTACCGGGAACCGCTCTTTTTCTGTGGGCTACCCGGGGGGAGTGAACCTGGTCTTTAATCAGGAAAACTGCGGGCTGGAGTTGCTTTGGCGGGGGCGCTTTTTTGATGCCGGGCCGAGATGGAATAACCGGGGTACGGTGCGGTCTTTCCCTTTGAGTGCACAGGTGTACCACCTGCAAAAGGGCAGTCCATTTCCCGGGCAGGCATTTTCTTTTAAAGGTATGGAACTGGATGAGAATGCTTATCCTATCTTCCACTACCGCGTGGGGGACCTGACCGTGCGGGACCGCCCGGAGCCCAATGATAAAGGTATTGCGCGTACCCTCAGCATCGAGAGCGGAGGGGCGAGCGAACTTGTTTTTGCCCCGATCTCCCAGCTTCATGTGGGGCTTACGCTTGAAGGGCGTGGCCTTACCGCCCGTGAGGACGGTTCCTACCTGCTCTCCCTACGCAAGGGGGCTAATACTTTCACCTTTGACTACGGCATCCAATGAATCGTTTGACTCCTCTTTTTCTCTTTTCCTCACTCCTGCTTGGGGTTGCCTTTGCGTGGGCCAATAAGTTTAACAACCAGCCCCTTGATCCCCGGATGTCGAAGTACTACCTGCGGGAGGAAATTCCCATGCCCAAGGATGTGGTCTTTGAGCCCGGTTCCATCGCCCTACTGCCCGACCAGCGGATTGTGGTGGGTACGCGCCGGGGAGAAGTGTGGATTTGTGAGGGTGCTTACGGGGAAGATCTGTCCAAGGTCACCTGGACGCCCTACTTTGAAGGTTTGCACGAACCTCTGGGGATGTACTGGCAGGACGGTGCTCTCTATTACACTGATCGTGAGCAGTTCGGCCGATTGGTTGACCGCAATGGGGACGACCGCCCCGACTGGGTGGAAACCATCTCTGCTCCCTGGGGGTTGACGGGAAACTACCATGAATATGCTTTTGGAACCACGCCTGACCCGCAGGGCAATATCTTTGTCACTCTGTGCCTGACCGGTTCTTTCAATGCGGAAGCCCAGTGGCGCGGATGGGTCATGAAAATCGCTGCCGATGGTACTGCCACTCCCTATGCCTCGGGTGTGCGTTCTCCGGGTGGGATTGGTTATGATGCCGAGGGTAACCTCTATTACACCGACAACCAGGGCGTGTGGAACGGTACTTCCTGCCTCAAACATGTGGTGGAAAAGAAATTCACCGGTTGCCCCATCGGTAACGTGTATTACAAGGATGCTCCCAATATGGGTCCACAACCACCCGATCCGGTAAACGAAAGCCGCATCGTGGTGGAGCGGGAGCGTATTCCCGAACTGGTTCCCCCTGCAGTGCAGTTTCCCCACGGGGTGGTCGGGCAATCGCCCACCGCGGTCATCCCCGACCATACCGCTGGAAAATTTGGGCCATTTGCCGGGCAGGTATTCGTGGGTGAGCAGACCCATTCGGAAGTGCAGCGCGTTTTTCTTGAAACCGTAAATGGGGTGAGGCAGGGAGCGGTGTGGGAATTTCTCTCCGGCTTTGAGGCCGGGATTGTACCCATGCGGTTGTCGGATCAGGGCACCTTGTTTATCGGGGGAACCACACGCGGGTGGGGATCGCGCGGAAACAAGCCCTTCACTTTTGAACGGGTTCGTTGGAAAAATATTGTTCCCTTTGAGACCAAGACTATGGAGGCCCTGCCCGATGGTTTCCGCTTAACCTTTACCGAGCCAGTGGATCCTGCCTCAGCCAGTGATTTGACTAGCTACCAAGCGAAAGCATGGACTTATATTTACCAGTCGAAGTATGGCAGCCCGATGGTCGATGAAGTGGATGCCAATGTAACTTCTGCCCGGGTGGCCGCAGATCATATGTCGGTGGAATTAACAGTATCCCCATTGACCAAGGGGCACATTCACCACCTTCAGGCAGGAGGGATAAAGTCAAAAAGCGGGGAAGGTCTTTGGCACCCCGATGCCTACTACACCCTCAATGAAATTCCCAATCCCTAAAGATGGGGAGTCAAAAAATTGGGCTGGATCAAAGGGGAGCGACTTCCACCACCAGGCCGTCGAGTTCTTCGGTGAGCTCGATCTGGCAACTTAAGCGGCTGCGGTCACAGGCTTCGGATTCCAGGTCGAGCAGATCCTGTTCGGACTCGGTGGCACGCCCGGTTTTTTCAATCCAATCAGGGTGCACCCGTACATGACAGGTCGCACAGGAACAGCACCCTCCGCATGCTCCCTCAATTCCGGGCACCTGATTTTGCTGGGCGATTTCCATAACGGAGCCCGCTCCGTTTTCCTCGACGATTTCTTTTCCGTCCGCGGTGATAAATGTTACTTTTGCCATGATGAAATCATTAAAACAAGCGATCCATTTTTGGCAACTTGCATTGCCTGAACCAAGAGAGATCTATCTGGCGGGGAAATCGTAAAATAGGCTCGAATTCCTTCCTTAAAATACCAATCATTACGCTCATGAAGCCCGACGCCCAATTTAAATTATCTGTCATGATGTTCCTCCAGTTCTTTGCCTGGGGGGCGTGGTTTGCCACCCTTGGGCAATGCCTTGGGGCCAATTCGTTTGCCGCAGATGTGGTCGGTGCGGCCTACGGAAGTGCTCCGCTCGGGGCGATTTTCGCACCCCTATTCCTGGGATTGATTGCCGATCGCTTCTTTCCTTCCCAGGTCGTGATGGGGGTCTTGTTTTTATTGGGAGGAGTCTTGCTGCTCCTTGTTCCCTCCGTTGCCCAGTCGGGAGATTCCTCCCTTATGGTCTGGCTGATGCTGGGTAATATGCTCTGCTACATGCCCACCCTGGGATTGGGTAATTCGATCGCTTTTGCCAACCTCGACCGCCTGACCTTCCCCAAGGTTCGGGTCTGGGGCACAATCGGCTGGATCGCAGCCGGTCTGCTGGTTGGTTTTTTGGGTTGGTCTTCCTTGCTCGATATTTTCTACCTGGCGGGGGTCGCATCCGTGCTCCTTGGGCTTTTTTCGTTTACCCTGCCCAATACGCCACCTCCGGCCAAGGGGGCACCTGTCAATTTGCGTGCCCTGCTCATGCTCGATGCCTTTAGCCTGCTCAAAAAAACCGCCTTTGCCGTCTTTTTGATCTGCTCGGGCTTGATTTGTATTCCTCTGGCATATTACTACGGGCTAACCTCCAATTACCTAAGTAATGCAGGGTTTGAGCAGGCAGCCTCCACCATGACTTTGGGGCAGATGTCGGAAATTTTCTTCATGCTCCTGATTCCGTTTTTCTTCCGTAAGTTGGGGGTGAAATGGATGATTTTGGTGGGCATGCTTTCCTGGGTGATCCGCTACCTGCTTTTCGCCTATGGGGCATCCGAGCAGGTGATCTGGATGCTTCTACTTTCCGTCGCCCTGCACGGGATCTGCTACGACTTCTTTTTTGTGACCGGGTTTATGTATACGGACAAGGTGGCACCTGCTGGCATCCGCACCCAGGCCCAGAGCCTGCTGGTCTTCTTTACTCAGGGCGTGGGGATGTATTTTGGATACCAGGTGGCTTTTGGAAGGTTTGGGGGAGAGGTGACCAAGTATGCCGACCTCGATCAGGCAATTTCCTCGGCCCGTACTGCGGAGCAGTTAAGCTTTGGCGAGCAGATCAGCCGGATGTTTTCCGTGGGTATGCCCGAGGGCGTGGATCTTTCGCTGCTCGCCGATACGATGGCTCAGTGGAAAGAATTTTGGGTCTTTCCCGCCCTCATGGCCGGGGTCATTGCAGTGCTCTTTTGGGTCACTTTCTGGGACCGCGTGGAAGTGGCCGACGACGCTTCTTAGGCTGTAACTACTGATGGCAGGCAAGGAACTGTTTCTCGTTCGTCACGCCAAGTCCAGTTGGGACGACCCCACGATTTCAGACCACGACCGCCCACTCAACGAGCGTGGGTATCGAAACGCTCCAGAAATGGGCAGGAGGCTGAGCGATAGGGGAGTTTCTCCCGATGCTTTAATCAGTAGCACAGCTCAGCGTGCCCGGACTACGGCAAGAATTATCGCTGATTCGCTGGGATGGCCAGAGGAGAGGGTCGTGCTCGACCGTGCTCTCTACCACGCCAGTGCCACCGAATTGCAGGAATACATCGGTGGTTTGAACGATGCCCATACCAGCGTTATGCTCTTCGGGCACAACCCAGGGATGACCAATCTTGTTTCCCATCTCTTCGGCTTAGCCCTCGACAATCTTCCCACCTGCGGGGTGGTTTACCTACAGTTTTCTGCTGAGAGCTGGGCGGACGCGAGTGGATCGATACCCTCTGAGGCGACCCTAGATTTCCCCAAGAACACCAGAGGGAGTCCGATCAAAATGGTTTAATTTTTTGTTCGCTGGCTTACCACCAAGGCTCCGAGAATCAGGGCGGAACCAAGGGCTAATCGTATGCCGTTTTCCGGATTCATGGACTGGGATTCTCCGAAGACAAACAAGGAGCAAAGCACCGCCAGGGGTACAACCGCATTATTAAAAGCTGCCAGGGTGCCCGGGTTACTCTTGCTCGCTCCCTTGTTCCATAGAAAGAAACCAACTCCGGATGCCACAAATCCAAGGTAAAGGATGGCTTTCCATTGGTCTGGTTTTACTTCCAATGTGCTCCAGTCAGAAAGAAGTGCACCGGCAATTCCAGCACATGCCGTTCCCCCCATGGCGAGGAGGGCGAATACCGAACGGTCGTTGGTTTGGGGGTTACTTTGCTTCCAGTCCCGGTAGGCGACCTGCCCATAGGCAAAAGCGATTCCCGCTGCCTGCATCAGCCCAAATCCAATCCAAAAATCTCCCGTTGGGATGGTCTTTGCCTTAATTGCCCCCGCACCGAGTACCGAGAGCAGGGCGGCGACCAAGTAGCGGGAGGAAAAAGTCCGTTGGCGAAGGTCGTGCAGGATGACCACATAGACGGGGGTGAGGATGGAGAAGATCGCCACCAAATGGGAGGGCAGGTACTGAAAGGCCCGCATGTAGCAGGCATACATGACCCCGAACTGGATGGCCCCGATGAGAACCAGTCTAAGGCGGTCGATCCGCACAATTTCCTTGGCCCGTAAAAAGGGCAGGAAGAGCAGGGTGGCACACCCCAGGCGTACGGTGGCGACGAAAAAGGAATCCAC
>CAXBQX010000045.1:0-16037 GCA_963978365.1 uncultured Opitutales bacterium
GTCAGGGAGGACGGGCGGGAAGTGACCACCTGGTCGCGGTGGGGACGGCCAAGCGAGCGCATCAAAAAATCATTGGCGACCAGCGATGCACGGACGGGTGGTTCCGTGCCTGTCTTACCGTCCTGAATCGCCTGTTTATGCAGAACCTTGTTCCAAGGAGCTTCTCCGTATGCTTTTACCAGATGAGCTTGCGACCACTCCTTTTCTGGGGCCTGAGCCAACCAGTCCGCACCTGTCTCAATGACCTCCTGTCTGTTCTCGTATTGCAAAACGATCTGGCCAACAAATCCCTGGAATCCCCCAAACATTTCTGCTTCCACCTCGATCAGGTTTTTGCCTGCTTGAAAAAGATCGTGCTGTAGAATTTTGACCGGTCTTTCCCATGCGTTGGATCGGGCGACCAAGCGTCCGTTCACCGAGAGGGAAAAGGCATTGTCGCAGGTGGCGACGATTCCTGCTGACTGAGGTTTTTGATCGAGGTTGATTTCCTTGCTGAGTTTGATTTTTGGATCCGCTTCATCAGTCCAGATCCAATGGGCGGAAATCTCTTCCGGCCAGGGGAAACTCAGGACCTCTTCGGGGACAGGCTCTGTGTCGTCGAATTTTCGGTTTACTCGGGCTCTGGGGTTCTTCGGGTTGCTGGCAGTGACCTGCCAGATGGAGTCCATCAACTGCTCGGCGGACATCCGCTTGGGCAAGGGGCCGTTGTACACATAATCGATGTCTGGTTCCTCGGAGAGTAGGTCGCTGCGGGAGCGATAGGCTTCGGAAGTCATCACCAGACGCATGAATTTTTTTAGGTCGTATGCGTCCTCGGCGAAGCGGACGGCAAGAAAGTCGAGCAGGTCCTCGTTCCAGGGTTGGGTGTGCATCGCATCGACGGGGTGAACGATCCCCCGGCCCATCAGTCTGGCCCAGATCCGGTTGACAATGGTGCGGGTAAATCGTCCGTTTTCCGGGTGGGTCATCAAGCCCGCCAGTTGCTTGAGCCGGACTTCCCGGGTGGCATTGGCATCGATCTGCCCAAGCTCAGGAAACATCCACCGGGCAGTGGCCATCTTCCCAGTTGGGATATCGCACCGCTCCAGTTCGAGCGGTTCATCGGCAAATACGGCGGCGAGATCATAGGCTTCCTGCAGGGTCCAGCGGTCGATGAAGCTATCGTGGCAGCTGGCACATTTCATATTGATTCCGAGAAAGACCTGGGAAACATTCTGGGCAAATTGCATGTTGCGGGTCTGGCTGGCATTGACGGTGCCGCGCCACTTGATCCCGTTGATAAATCCCGCTGCCTTTTCTTCGGCATCGATCAATTCGCGGGTCATCTGGTCATAGGGCATGTTTTCCCTCAGGGCATCGTAGAGCCAGTTGGTGATCTGGGTACGCCCCTTGGTGATAAAACCGGTGCCGGTGTAATCATTACGCAGCAAATCATTCCAGAAAGTCAGCCAGTGATCGGCGTAGGAAATCTCGCGATTCAGGAGTTCGTCGACCAGTTCCTCGTTCTTCTTAGCTGATTTGTTTTTCAAAAAAGCGTCGCGTTCCTCCGGTGTGGGCAACAAGCCAATGAGGTCGAGGTAGGCCCGGCGGACAAAGGTCTCCTCGCTTGCCGGAGCGGGCAGGGGGGCTTGGCGCTCGGAGAGGTCCTGGTCGAGGATGCGGTCGATGGGGTGATTCCTTCCTGATTGAGCCGGGGGTAGGGTAACCACTCTTGGTTTGAGCTTCGGTTCCCAGCCAGAATCTCCGAGGCGGATTTCCTCTGGCCATTCCATCCCCTCTTGGACCCACTGGTGGAGTAAATGAACCTCCTCATCAGAAAGCCCGGGTCCCTTGGGGGGCATACGGTCATCGGTGTCCTCCGTGGCGACCACCTCGAGGAAATAACTTTCATCTGGATCTCCTGGCACGGCGACTTCCCCGCCTTCTCCACCGGCGAGAAATTCCAATCTCGTATTCATCGAAAGCCCACCCTTTTTCTTTCCTTCGGTGTGGCATTCGGCACAATTTTTTTTGAGCACCGGCATGACCTGGTGCACAAAGTCAATTTTTCCAAATAAAATGGAAGGTCCCAGGATGAGGACAAAAGGAATGAGGGCTTTGGATAAAATATTCTTACACATGCCAATAATAAATGTATGCAGACCCGTGTTTCTTACGAGTATCTTTTCTCATTCAGGCTCTAATTTCCTGAACGAGAAATCTATCCATTTGAGCGATGGTTACTCTTGAAAAAAGAGCATTTCCATTTGTTTCCATGGTTCTTGTGGTCGACTACCGGGCAGAGGTATTTGGCAGGAACTGGTTTCCTTCCACCACCTTTGCATTTCCGTGTCTTTTGCCATGTTGATCATATCTCTTTCATAGTCCTCGCCCGTGTATTCATAATAACTGAAAAGGTACTTTCTGCCTTCGATTTCAGTGATATGGATGGAAAAGTTTTGCAGGTTTGCTTGCTTGATCTGATCGAGAATAGATGGCCAGACATGGGCATGGAGTTCCCGGTAATATAATTCCTGTTCAGGTTTCAGACCAATGATCGAGGCATATCTTTTTATCTTAGATTGCTCTTTTTCCTGTGGGCTTGGATTACTCGGCCCAAAATGTGCCTGTGATGAATTTTCATTTGTACCCATTTCGACTGGCTCGTCCTTGTAGAATTTTCAGATGAGTCGAGCACTCTTGCGTGCTTGCTACTACTGGAGGTAAGAAAACCCTTTTAGATTGAAGAGGGCGTGGGCCAGATCATTCCATGCACGGTGATCCTTCTGGCCGTAGAGCTCTCCCTGCTTGTCCAAAAAGGCGAGTAATTGATCGGTCTTGGATTCATCGGGACGATGGCCAACTGCCTGCTCGTACATATGTTGGGCCCTGTTTAGTGGATCCTGGATCTGGGCAGTGCTTTTTGCCCAGATCACCGCCATGCGTTGGACAAAGGGATCGTTCATCAGCGTAAGGGCCTGGGCAGGAACATTGGAAGAACTTCTTCTTCCCTTAGGGCCGAAGGGACTGGGCATATCGAAGGCGAGGAGGAAAGGATTGAGGAAATTGCGATAAACTGCCTGATAGACGGACCTACGGCCATGCCCGTCGAGAGGGCCACTGGGGCGGGCTCCCCGTCCGGTCATAAACGCGGTCAGGTAGGTGGGCACGCCTGGTCCGTAGGCCTGGGCATTGAGTTTGCCGGACACGGCGAGAAGGGCATCGCGGATCGCTTCCGCCTGCAACCTGCGGACCGGCATGCGATGGAGCCACTTGTTTTGCGGGTCAGACTGGGCGATTTTTTCCGGATCGATTTCGGGGTGCGTGACCGATGCCTGACCATAAGTACGGGAGAGTACGATCTGACGAATCATCCGCTTGATGGACCACCCGTGGGTGGCAAAGTCGTTGGCCAGCCAGTCGAGCAGTTCCGGATGGCTGGGTAGTTGGCCCTGAGGGCCGAAGTCATCCGGAGTGGGCACAATACCCCGGCCGAAGAGATGCAGCCAGATCCGGTTGACCATCACCCGTGAAGTCAGCGGGTTTTCCGAGCTGGCAATAAGGTTGGCCAATCCGAGACGGTCGACTTCCTTGGAGCCGAGTGCTTCGAGGTATCGGTGGGGCACTTCCTCGCCCAATGATTTATAACTTCCGCGGACATAGACCCGGGCGTTTTCCGGGGTTGCCTGGCTCATGGTGAGGGCAAAGCGAGGGGCAGGTAGGTCCTGGGCAAGTTTTTCACCTGAAGTGATGAGGTTGTGAACTTCAGGTCGGTGCATCGAAGATCCCGCCAATCCCCGGTGGAAAAACCAGTTGAGGATATCAGGTTTTCCGGAGAGAAAGGCCTGGCTCAAAAGTTCTGCAGTTTGTTCAATACTTTCGGGAGTACCAAATTCGCTCAGTTCACGAACCAGAGGATGTAAGGATTGAGGGAGAGCTTTTTGGGCAAATCTTACCTGATCCACCTGGATGTATCCGTCCCCATCGTCAACGAACTCGAGGTAGGCTTTTTTACCTGCATATTTTTTGATCGTTTTGGGTTCGATCTGAATCCATTTGAATGCCCCCTGTCCGTTGGTCTGCCTGCTATCTTTTTTGTAAATGCTTCCGTTGAAAAGAAGTTCACTGTGAATGGCCATTCCGTAGTTTTCGATAACCAAACGGACCATGCTTTGTTCGGCATTGAGCCGGATATGAATATTCTGATCGATGGTAAAGATGGGGGAACGCAAGGTGCCGACCCGTTTTTTCCCGTAGAGAGAACTATCGATGGAAGGAGTCTCGATGAAAGGCCTTTGGGCATCCAATCTTATCTTGTTGTTCTGGGTAAATTGAAAAGCCTGCCCGGTTTTTACCCAACCTTCGGGCAATTCACTTTTTGAGAAATCCGCAAAGCTTGTGCTGCCGGATAAGTAGTTGGAGTAGGCACGATCGAGCCGGGTCCAGTTGTGATCGACTGTTTGTTCGGGACGCAAGACCAAGTCCTGCAGAAATTTTTCGGGTGACCAGTGATCCGGTTTTTTATTTTTGGTTATCAGGGAAATCCATTGGTTGATCAACGGCTCCGAGGTGTTGGGGAGTTTCGATAACTCCGCAATTTCGGCGGGCGTTGGACCGGGGCGGGTTTGGTCATCCCATGCCCGGTTGGCAAAAACGATCTGATCCAAAAAGAAGGGCTGGGGTACTTTCCAGGAAATTCTTAGTCGACCCATTTTGCCGACCAACTGGGATGCATCCAAAGAGATGGGGGAAAGATTTTGTTCGGTCTTGGGGGAGGCATGTAAAGCGACTTTCCCATCTACAATTAATTCTAACCGATTCTGGGGTGAAAGGTTTCCGCCGATCAAAAGGTTGAGGTAGGGGTGTTCGATGGTGAAAGTTGGGCTCACCCAGGTCAGGGGTTCCCGAGTGTTGAAGGTTCGCGTATCAAACCATTGAGAGCCTCGTGCACCTTGGGTAGAGGATGCATTTACTTCGATAGTGGCGATGGCAGAGGCATTGGCATCGCGATGAGCGAGCGTCCATTTTTCCATTCCTTTTTCGAAATCATCGATCAGTTGTCCCTGCCAGGGATCGGGGAGAGGTTCATGTTGTTTTTTGCGGATCAGGTTGGCCGTGGCGATGAAGGACTGAATGATTTCTTCGGGGTTGTTCGGGGAGACATTTTCGATTGGGGTGGATGCGAGTAATTCTTTCTGTTTGGTAAGGGTGTTTTCTCTCCACCCCCATACATCCAAGGGGTAGTCCACTTTGGCTGAACTGTTTAAAAAGCCGGTCAAAGCATAGTAATCGGCGGTGGAGATGGCGTCGAATTTATGATCATGGCAGCGGGCACAGGAAATGGTCAGTCCCTGAAAGGCTTTGCTCATGACATCGATTTGGTTGTCCTGGTGGTCTGACTCGTTTTGCAAAACATCGGTCGGCCCATGAGTGGCATCGTGAAAGTACCAAAAGCCTGTGCCAATGACCGATTCGTTGTACTTTTCTTTGGGGTGACGCCGGGGATTTTTGAGGAGGTCACCGGCGAGGTGCTCACGGATAAAATCATCATAAGGCACATCCTCATTGAATGCCCGGATGAGGTAGTCCCGGTATTCGTGGGCATGATCAATGCCAAAGTCGAATTCATGTCCGTAGGTGTCCGCGTACCGCACGAGGTCCATCCAGTGCCGGGCCCACTTTTCCCCAAAGTGGGTAGAGGCAAGCAATTGATCTACGATTTGCTCTTTGCTTTGACTGAGAGATTTTGCGAGTTGCTCCGGGGTGGGCGGTAGCCCGATCAGATCAAAATAGACCCGTCGTATCCAGGTGCGCTGGTCCGCAGGCAGGGCGGGTTGCAGGCCAGCGTCCTCCACTTTTTTCTGAACAAAACGGTCGATCGCAGAAGTCGCTTCTCCGGTTGCCAGGCTGGTGGGTGGAGTGACCGTTCGAACCGGTCTCCAGCTCCAGTGTTCGGCAAATCGTTTCTGAAGATCAAATTCTTCCACCAGCCCCTCTTTCTCTTCCACCTTGGGTCGGGGGTCAGGAGCCCCCATCGCCACCCATTTTTCAAGGATGGCAATTTCCTCGTCTTCTATTTTGTACTTTGGGGGCATTGCATCGACCATTTCCTCAGTGTGCCGCACCGCATCGATGACCATACTTTCCACCAGATCTCCGGGGATGATTGCCGGTCCACCTACGCCACCAGTTGCCCATCCCCACTTGGAATCGAGAAAGAGTTTCCCCTTGAGTTTTTTTGCCTGATTGGAGTGGCAATCATAGCAATGCTCCGCAAGCAGAGGGCGCACCTTGGATTCAAAAAACTCGCTTTGCTCGGGGGTAAGTTGGTCTGGCTGAATCTCTTCTTCTGCCCGGAGAAAAGAACCGAACAAAAGAAAGGAGAATATGGCCAGGGATCGCATCACTCGAGCAGGGATTAGGCCAGAATTTGTTTGATGATGTGACCGTGCACATCGGTAAGACGCATATCTCGTCCGCTAAATCGGAAAGTGCTTTGGGTATGTTCGATTCCAAGCAGGTGAAGCATGGTGGCATGCAGGTCATGAATGTCCCACTTGTCTTCGATCGCCTTGTAGCCAAAGTCATCAGTTTGCCCAACACTTGCTCCGCCTTTCACCCCGCCTCCCGCCATCCAGATGGTAAAGCCGAAGGGGTTGTGATCGCGCCCATTGGCTCCCTGGGCAAATGGGGTACGGCCAAACTCTCCGGCCCATACTATGAGGGTTTCATCGAGCATGCCCCGAGCTTTTAGGTCCTGAATCAGTCCGGTGATCGGTTGATCGATGGTCAGGCAGTTCTTGTTGTGCCCCTCAACCAAATCTTTGTGTTGGTCCCAGCGGTCTCCGTTCCCACCGGGGCAGGTCAATTCGATAAAGCGCACGCCCCGCTCCACCAGGCGGCGGGCAATGAGGCATTGTTTGCCAAAGGTGACCGTATTTTCGAAGGTCGAATCGAGCCCATAGAGCTTCTTGGTCGCCTCGGTTTCACCCCGCAGGTCGGTCAGTTCCGGAACTGAGCTTTGCATCAGGTAGGCGGTTTCGTAATTACGGATCGCTGCCTCCACCTGTGGGTCGCCCTGTAAATCCGCGAGGGTGGATTCATCGAGGCCACGAACAAGGTCGAGCTTGCTGCGTTGCAGGGCATCATTGGGTTCTGCCCGTTTGACATTGGCGATGGGGTTTTCGTTGGGCAAAAAGACCGAGCCTTGGTACGAGGCGGGTAAAAAGCCTGAGCCGAAACAGTCCAGTCCGCCGGGAGGAATGAGGCCCCCGTTGAGTACGACGAAGCCGGGAAGGTTTTGGTTCTCGGTACCCAGACCATATCCGAACCACGCTCCCATGCTTGGACGCCCCTGGAAGCCTGAACCCGTGTGGAGGAAGTAATTGGCGGAGGTATGCTCGGCAAAAGGGGAGGTCATCGATTTGACCATCGCCAGTTCATCCGCTACCCCGGAGAGATGGGGAAAGAGGGAACTTATCCAATGTCCGCACTCCCCGTGTTGCTTGAAATCCCACTGTCCCTGCAAGACTTTCCCGACATTATCAAACTGTGTGCGCTCCAGTTTCCCGATGGCTGTTCGGGGGTCCTGTCCGTTGTATTTCTTTAGAGCGGGTTTGTAATCAAAGGTATCCACCTGTGAGGGAGCTCCGTCCATGTACAGAAAGATGACACTCTTTGCCTTGGGAGGAAAATGGGTGGGCTTCGGGGCAAGTGGATTGCTTAACGAAGGGGAACGCCCCTGGGCACTTAGAGCGGAGAGAGCGACCGCCCCGAATCCGTTGGCACACCATTTGAGCATATCTCGGCGGTTGGTCGGTCGGTTGAGGAAATTTTGACAGTGCATCTTTAGGTTCTCCTATAGGTAGTTTTTATCGATCACAGGATGAATTCAAATGTAAATGCTTGAAGGGAAATGCATTTGATCAAGAGGTTGGCTTGTGGAGAGAGTTTTGGAAGATTCAATTCAGATATTATGGACAAGGTTGTTTTTGGATTTATAAATTTCAAAAATTGATATTTTTATAGGAGTGTTATTTTATATGGATATTGGTAATTACCAAAGTAATATAGCCCAAATTAAGCAATTTAGGAATGTATGTCCTTGATTTAAGCATAACAATTATTGACATTTAAGTTTTGAGTGCTTCTGAAACACATTTTTCTGAAAAAGTCAGGAATGCCAGGCAGATCTTTCTGGGTTTCCCCTCTCGATCTGATGATTTGGAAGTGGTCAGCGTAGGTGCCGAGCATTGTGGGTCAGAGTATTTGGTAGACCGCAAGAGTTTTGATTTTGCCGTTTTGGATCTCGTTGCGTTTGGTTCGGGCACCTTGTCGATGGATGGAGATCAGTATCGTTTATCGGCTGGATCTCTTTTCTATTACAAACCTGGAGTCAGTCACAAAATTCAAAGCCATCCGGGACAAGAGATGCTCAAATATTTTATAGTTTTGGAACCTATCCAAGCCGAAGAAATTCTGACAAGCGTTTCCAGGGAGGGGAAATTTTTTAAACAGTTACATGACTTTGCTGACTTGGTTGACTTGTTTGAATTGATCCTAGTGAATGCATCTGCACCTTCCAAACAAACGGATGCAATATGTGCTTCCTTGGCCAAGGCCCTTCTTTTGAAAATATTGGAAAAGGACACGACTCTCCCACCCGTAAGAACGCGTGCATGGTCTACCTATCAGCGCGTTTTACAGTACATGAGAAGCCATTATAAGGTACTGAATTCAGCCAGTGAGTTGGCAAAGCAAACTCATTTGGATCCAGCCTACCTATCTCGCATGTTTAAGCATTTTCAAAAGGAGTCGCCCTATGCTTTTTTGGTCAGATTAAAGATGGGGCATGCGGCTTCCCTTCTTATTAAGCCAGACACCTTGGTTAAGGATGTCGCCTATGAACTTGGCTTTGATAACCCCAGTCACTTTTCCCGTAGTTTCAAAAAGTTCTACGGGATATCTCCGGAAGGATTTATTGGTAAAAGCAAACGCTGAGGGCAAAAAGGATATAGTCCTTGAATATGCAGCGGATTGACTCTTGATTGAGTTTGATGAAGAACGCCCTCTTTTTACTAAGCCTAATTTGTCTACCCTTTGCTTTGTTCGCTCAAAAGCGAAATTCTTTGATGTTGGAGGCTAAACTCATTGAGGGCATCTCCCAATTGATTGAAAATAATCAAACCGTCCCGCTTGCTGAAATCAACAAACAGTTGAAGCAGTCGGTCGGGAAGAAGGTGAAAATTCCCAGAGTCCCATCTTTTGTTTTTGATCCTCAGAGCTTGTATGAATTGTGCAAACCATCGACCCTGATCGTTTCCAAGTTATACAAATGCGGACGTTGCACCCATTGGCACTCGGGGAGTGCTACAGGCTTCCCACTGACCAGGGACGGGATTTTTGCGACCAATTATCATGTCGCTGCTCAGACAGAGGGGCAGACCCTGGCGGTGATGGACGGGCAAGGAAAGATTTATCCGGTCACGGAGGTTCTGGCCGGGGATAAGGATTCGGATGTCGCCATTCTCCGGGCCCAAGGGGCTGAGTTTCGACCCCTTCCGCTCGGAGAACCTGCCAAAATTGGCTCGAATGTGCATGTGATCAGTCACCCTGATGGGATGTTTTATTATTATTCCAAAGGAATGGTCTCTCTGTACGATAGGCTGAAAGGAAAACCGCGTATGGAGTGGATGGCGATTTCTGCCGATTATGCCCGGGGGTCCAGTGGGGCCGCCGTGTTAAATGATTCCGGGGAGGTTGTGGGCATGGTAGCGAGCACCATAACTATTAACTATGACAGGGAGAAGAAAACCAACCCACAAATGGTGGTTGGCTTGTGTGCCCCGGTAGAGGCGATCCGTCGGTTAATCGAATAAAGCCTACTTAGAAAGTGACCATCTCGCCGGAGCGGAAGGAGTGGTCGGCCGCGAGCACGATCTCGCTTGCCCGAATGGCACTGTTCTGATGTTCAGTCAGGTCGGTTTTACCCAAAATTCCGTCCAAAAAGAAGAGTTGTTCCCGGCGGCATAATTCGTCGTGGTCTGGCTCGTCGTCCAACTCAATGTATTCATCCGCCTGTTCGAGTTCGCCGGCTTCGTTCTTGCGGGAGCGGTGAACTAAGATGCGTTCGGTCTGGGTATGGGCATCTACGGAGGAGGATTTTCCTCGGGAGGATGCATCGGCAGCGACAATGCTGGCACTGCCCAGTGGGCCGACCACATCCTTCACAAAGAATGCGGTTTCGCTCATCATCGGCCCCCAGCCAGCCTCGTACCAACCGACGCTGCCGTCCTCAAAGGTGACCTGTAGGTGTCCGTAGTTGATCTTGTCGGCAGGCAATTCATCGGAGAGCTGGGCACCCAGTCCGGATACACGGACGGGTTTGGCCCCGGTCATCTGGCACATCACATCGACATAGTGCACTCCGCAGTCGACAATCGGAGAGATGGAGGAGAGCAGGCTCTTGTGGGTCTCCCAGTTTTTGCCGTAGGACTGCTGGTTCAAATTCATCCGCATGACCAGCGGTTTGCCAAGGGTTTTAGCAACTTCGACAAATTTGATCCAGCTTGGGTGCTGGCGCAAAATGTAGCCCACTACGAGTGCTTTTCCCTGTGAGCGAGCGAGATCGACCAGTTCCTGGCACTGGTCGGCACTCTCGGCCAGTGGTTTTTCAGTAAATACATGACAGCCTGCCTGGAGAGCAAGCTTGGCGAAGGGGTAGTGGGTGTCGGGATAAGTCGATATGCAGACTGCATCGGGTTTCAGTTCCTCGAGGGCCCGGCCATAATCGTTTGCTTCCGGAGTTCCTGCGGGAAGTTCTGCCATCAGCTTGGCCCGGGACTCCCGCTTACGGGTGCAGATGGCGGCAATTTCGAACTCGGGAATGGAGGAGTAGGCGAGGGCATGGGACCTCCCCATATTGCCGGCACCGACCACGAGTACACGGATCTTGTGGGAATCACTCATTTCCGAAGGGTGAAGGGATTGGGCTCAGCGGGCAATCCAATCCGATGGCTTGTGTTTTTTGACCAGATCGTCCTGAATCTCGGAAACATGCCGGTAGTACTCCTGATACTTAAGGTTCCGGGCCGCTGCTTCGTCCAGGATGACCGTGACCCGCTCATGCAACTGTAAAGCAGAGCCCGGACACATGGAGGAGATGGGGCCTTCGATCATGTCCTGCACCGCATCTGCCTTATTTTCGCCGGTGGCAATCATCAGAATACGTCGGGTTTCCAGGATGGTTCCGATCCCCATGGTGATCGCCAGTTTGGGCTGAAATTCATCGGGGCCAAAGAAGCGGGAGTTATCCTCCACAGTCTGCTTGGTCAGCGTCTTAAGCCGGGTACGGGAGCGTAGGCTGGAAGTAGGCTCGTTGAAGCCGATGTGTCCATCGGTACCGATGCCCAGTACCTGAAGGTCAATTCCTCCAGTTTCGGCAATTTTTTTCTCGAATGCAGGACCCGCGTCCAGGGGGTTTTCCGCCATCCCGTCTGGTACATGGGTATTGGAAAGGTCGATATCGATTCCCTTAAACAAATTTTCATCCATAAAGGTGCGGTAACTTTGAGAATGGTCAGCGGGGATACCGACGTATTCATCCAAGTTAAAAGATCTAACCTTTTTAAAGCTCAGACCGTGCTCGCGGTGCCGATGGATCAGTTCCTGGTATAGCCCGAGCGGGCTGGAACCAGTGGCAAGCCCAAGCACAGTATCCGGAAAAGCCCGAATTTGAGATTCCACCATATCGGCTGAACGTTTGGCGACTGCTTCTTCGCTTGAGAGTATGATAATTTCCATGTTCTTGGGAGATAGAAAGTTGGATTAAATAAATTTGGTCAGGCCGGGCTTGGGTACGCCAGGTACAGGCAAGGGTTGACCAAAATCGAGGTGGGGTGGGGTGAGGTCTTCCTGGGAGTTGAGTGCCTGTTGGAAAGTCAGGTTTTTACCGGTGTAAGCAGACATCCTGCCCATGATTCCTACCATGGTGCTATTGGCCGCACGCACGCCATCATTGATCGGGTCGCCTGATCGAATGGATGCGATCAATTCCTCGTGCTCAGTCCTGTACATGTCATTATTTTGGTCGGAATATCGCCAAGGCGTTTGACCGTCTGCCATGATCGCATGCTTGTTCTTGGCACTGCAAAATCCCTTTTTGCCAAAAATTTCCAATTCGTAGCTTCCCTGAGTTCCGTTTTGTTGCCTTGAAAAATGGTAACCCCGGGTACCGTTTGCCCATTTGTAGACGATGGCAAAATGATCGTAGATGTTGCCATAGCGG
Organism: uncultured Opitutales bacterium; assembly: GCA_963978365.1. Classification (GTDB taxonomy): domain Bacteria; phylum Verrucomicrobiota; class Verrucomicrobiia; order Opitutales; family Seribacteraceae; genus Chordibacter. The sequence goes on from CAXBQX010000045.1 coordinate 12,266, forward strand.
TCGGGATCGTCGGGATAGACCTGCCGACCACCGCTTCCATCCGCTTCGATGGGAAGTTCCTCTCCCATGGCCCATTGCATCATATCAATCGAGTGAATGGCCTGCTCCACAATCGAGTCGCCTGCCAGCCAAAGGTGTTTGGGCCAGTTGCGGAGTTGAATTTCCAAATCGCTTTGGGTGCCGGTGCGTCCGCGGTTTCCGCCCACCTCCCCGGCGTTGTAGGTGCTGTACATCGCATTAATTTCTCCGATTGCACCATCGAGAACCCGGGAAAAAACGGCCCGCTTGGGAAAATTGTACCGCCAGCAAAAACCAGACATAAATCCGAGCTTCTTTTCCTTCGCCTTTTTGGCCAGTTCGATGACCTTGCGTATTCCGGGTGCGTCTACTGCAACTGGCTTTTCATAAAAACAGTGAATTCCTTTTTCCACAGCATATTCGAGATGTTGAGGACGGAAGGCAGGTGGTGTGGTTAGGATTACATAATCCAGTCCGGCATCGATCACTTTTTTGTAACAATCAAATCCGGTAAATTTGTTTTCCTCGGTTACCTTATAGCGGGGCCCGCAAATTTTTGCCAAATGGTTACTCCGCTGCTGGATCCGATCCTCGAATAGATCTCCAATCGCAATCAGTTCCACTTTGGGATCGGCTTGCATGGCATTGCCCACCGCTCCGCATCCGCGCCCACCGCAACCGACTACGCCGATGCGAATGGGTTGATCATCGGTTAGCCCTTTTGAAACATAGGGAGTGAGGGCGAGCCCGGCAGACAATACACTGCCGGATTTAACAAAGGATCGACGGGAGAGAGGAGATGAGTTCATGGTTGGATTCAATTACAGTTGAAAGAAGCGGAGCAATCGGAAAACGAAGAGTTTTAAAGATTGATACTTTACCATGCCTGGGTTCAAGAATCTTCCTCTCCATTGCTAAAAACTGATCATTTATTGTTCATAAATATTGATTCACTCCAAAAATGAGTCAAAATCATCTCTATGCGGGCCACTTTTGAAGCATTACCACTGGACAAGGGGTCGTCCTTCCGCTTCTTTGAAATCGACCAGTCGGGTGGATTTGATGGACATTGGCACTACCATCCTGAGCTGGAATTAAAATGGGTGCTCGATGGGGTGGGGCAGCGGATGGTGGGGGATCATATGGAAGCCTTCGGGCCATCCGATCTGATATTAGTGGGCTCCAATCTCTCCCATTGCTGGCGAACCGCCCCTGATTTTACGGCGTCCTCCCGTGCTTATGTATTGCAGTTTCCAAGGCAGGTAATTTCTGGAAGGCCCGAGCTTCGGGCCATCGAAAAAATGCTCGGTGAATCGTCTCGAGGCTTAAGCTTTCACATTTCCGGAAAAGAGACTGGCCGTCGACTGGAACTTGCCTTCGACCGGTTGAGGGGTGCGAAAGCTGGGACTTGGGAGTCGTATGCCTCCTGGCTCTCCTTGCTCGGAGAATTAACCGAACTGCCCCGGACACTTCTGGCGAGCGAGGAGTTTTCTCCCAGAGAACCGCAGGACGACCGCCTCGCCAAGGTGATCGACCTGATCTTTGAAAGTGCCGAACGGCCGATGGAGGATGGCCTTTTTGCGGAAGCCTGTAAACTTGCTAGTATGACCCCGTCTGCTTTCAGCCGATTTTTTAAAAGGCACACTGGGCGGACTTTTTCCCGCTTTCTTAACCAGGCACGTATTTCGCGGGCCTCCCGGCTATTGGTGGAATCGGATCAAAATGTACTCGCCATCTCGCTGGAATGCGGATTTGGCAGCCTGAGCCATTTCAACCGTGTGTTTGCCGAGCTCAAAGGGGATTCGCCGGGTCAGTGGAGGAGGAAATTCCGGGCCGCCTGACTCCATCCTTTTTGATTGAGAAGCCGGAGGGCGTAAAGGAATTGAGCGAGCTCAGGATTGTGGGCCGGGAGTGATCATTACCCGGTTGCGAAAATAAGAAACGACAAGGAATCCTATCCACCAGCTACAAAAATAGAGGAGGGAGAGAAGCCAGCCCCCGAAAAGAGCCATCAACTTAGGACCTCCATCGGCTGCCCATTTTTCCATAATTGCATCCTGCTCCTCTATCGGAACAAATAAGGCTAATTCGCGTAGGTAATGAAAATGGAGCTCGGTTGCCCAAAGAATTAAACCCCATCCGATGAGGCAAAAAAGTCCGCAGCTAAGCCAGTTGGGAAGGGGAGATTTTCTTAAAATTTTTGAGGTTAAAAGGAGCGGAGGCAAAAGATACCATAAGGCCCAAACGGTCAGGGAATGATTGAAGGGCTCTGCTACATCCATGTAGCTTCAATTCCAATTTAGTTGAGCCGCTCTTTCAAGAAATTTATCTTACCCACAATCCAAGCGATGCCTAACCAAGAGAGGTAGTAGAAAAGGGAGACAATCCATCCTCCATAAAAGGCACCGGTCAGGCTGGCTCCGTCCGCCGACCATTTTTTATAAGCCTCATCTTTTTCCGGACCTTGAGGCAATGCCTCGGCTAATTCCCAAAGATAATCAAAATATAGCCAGGTGGCCACATTGACGAGGACCCATCCCAGAATCGTAAAAAGAATCATCGATGCCCAAATGGGTAAGCGAAACTTTCCCCAAAATCTTGGCAGAATCAGGGCAGGAGGAATGAGCAAGAAGATAAGCCAAGCAATTAGATAGGTGGGGATTGGCCCGAAGCTTGGAGGAAAAAAGCCTGGGGCCATAGCAAAGAGAGTTTAAACTTCTTCGGCAGTCGACTTAATCTTGAGGTCGCGCAACTGGCGGTCGGTCGCTTCGCCCGGGCTGTCGGTCATCAGATCCTGTCCCTTTTGGGTCTTGGGGAAGGCAATGACATCACGGATACTCTCACGGTTGCACAGAATCGTTACCAAACGATCGAGGCCCAGGGCAATCCCACCATGCGGGGGAGCACCGTATGAAAAGGCTTCGAGCATGTAGCCAAACCGGCTCTGTACCACATCCGCGGGAATCTTCAGCACATCCTCAAACACTTTCTTTTGTACATCGGGTTGATGAATCCGGATGCTTCCACCACCAAGCTCGACTCCATTGAGTACGATATCGTAGTGCTGACCGCGTACTTTTTTGGGATCGGAGTCGAGAAATTCCAGGTCTTCCTCCACCGGTGCGGTGAAGGGGTGATGGGAGGCAACATAGCGACCTTCCTCTTCTTCATAATGCATCAGCGGGAAATCGATGACCCAAAGGAATTTCCAATCCTTGGGGTTGCGGAGGGATTGTCCACGCTTTTCCAAAAGGGTGGCGGCTTCCAGCCGTACGCGACCAAGGATGTTGCATGAGCTTTCCCATGCACCAGCGGCAAAGAAAACGATATCGCCATCTTCCACCGCAAGTTTTTCCCTAAGGGTTTCCTTTTCACTGTCGGAGAGAAATTTAAGGATAGGGGATTTCCATTCGCCCTTTTCAGATTTAATAAAGGCGAGACCCTTGGCTCCGAGGGATTTGGCACAGTCTTCAAGGTGCTTTAGTTCTCCCTGGGTAAGATCAGCAAGCCCCTTGGCATTGAATGCTTTAACCGCACCACCGGACTGCACAGCACCCGCGAAAACTTTAAAGTCGGAGGAGGCGAAAGTTTCGGAAAAGTCCTGAATTTCCATCCCGAAGCGCATGTCGGGCTTGTCTGAACCAAACCGGTTCATGGCCTCATGGTAGGGCATGCGCAGAAAAGGAGTCTGGATTTCCTCGCCGAGGGTTTCTTTCCATACAGTTTGAAGCAGACCCTCGATCAGGGCATACAT
>CAXBQX010000046.1:0-15716 GCA_963978365.1 uncultured Opitutales bacterium
TACTGGATGAACTTCCCCATCGCCGCATCCATCGCCCTGACAGGCATAATCCTCTTTTTGCCCTGCTGCCTCTTTGGCCCCAAAGGGGGTATCTTACGAAGAAGTGGGCAAAGGAAGATGGACGAGGAAGACCTTGTCCGTCCGAGTCGTTAAGCGGGCATAAAAAAAGCCTCCGTCTCCGGAGGCTTTTTTAAAGATTTATCCAGACTGAATTACTTCTTGGCTAGGGCAATTTTGGAGGCTTTCTTGCTCGAGCAGTTGCAACCATCGATGGCGACCTTATCCCCTTCAGCCAATTTGGTGGGGCATTCAAATCCATCGAGTTCGGTCTTGCTGGAGACTTGTACCTTTTTTTCCTTTTTTCCCTGCTTCACGGTGAGGGTCTTGGAGTCGGCATCAAAGCTGACAACTTTCCCATTGATGGTCTTGCTTGGGCATCCGGCAAATACGGAGGCCGCAAAAAAAGAACTGGCAAGTAGAGTGGCGAGGATTTTCATGATGAGTATATAGGTTAGGGTTAAGAAACAAAGTTACCACTACTTCCAATCCACTATTTCCAAAGAGACAAGAACGAATTATTTATTTGAGGAAATTATTTTAGATGAGAAACCTTTTTAAACCTGTCGCTTCTATCTCGGCCATTTTGTTTTTATTATTGGCTTCAAGCCTTTGCTGGGGTCATCCAATCCCTGATCTTCCTGTCTTTGGATCCTTCGATCGTAATGGGACTTCTTCTATCTTAGTTGAAGTGGACCCTCGGGCATTCTCCCAAGACCCGGAAGCCGAGCCTTTTTTAACTGCACATGGACTGGCTGACCTTAATAAATCGGAACAGAACAGGTTACTCGATCAGGCCAAGGAACTGCTCGATGATTCTTTGCGTATCCGCCTCAATGAAAACGATTGGTTTCTCCCAGACTTTACTTACCAATTTTCTTCACGCACCACACCCGAGGTTCAAGAAGAACCGGTGGTCTTTATCCAGGCACAAACCCTTCTCACTCGCGAAACGAATGCAACCTACCAAATTAAGGCCCAAGACCTCGCACCCCTCGATCTGATCTTTACCAATCGGATCAATGGAGTGCCCCACCGTCGGGTCAATGTATTGTTTCCCGGGGAAGAAAGCTTTGTCCTCAAACTCCCTACCCTTTCGCCCTCTCCATCCCAAGATTCATCAGAAAATAATAGTCCCATCGAAACGGATTCAGAGACTTTTGCCCACCCAGACAACTGGAGCACCTTTTTATCATTCTTACGGCAGGGCTTTCTTCATGTTCTGCCCCTTGGGCTCGACCATATTCTCTTTGTCTTGGGCCTATTTATGCTTTCAAGAAAATGGAAGCCCATCATCTATCAGGTCTCTTGCTTTACGCTCGCTCACACCATGACTCTTGGAATGGCCACTTTAGGTTGGGTTTCCGCTCCGGCTAATATCGTAGAGCCCATCATCTCAGCAAGTATTGCCTTCGTTGCCCTGGAAAATATCTTTTCCCCTGCCTATCACCGCCGGCGTCTTTTGATTGTCTTCTTTTTTGGTTTAATTCACGGACTTGGTTTTGCCGGAGCCCTTTCAGATCTTAGGCTTGATCCTTCGGTATTGGTTCTCTCTCTCATTGGATTCAATTTGGGGGTGGAGGGCGGACAGTTAGCCGTTATTCTTTTAGCTTTAATGGGAGTATGTGGATTTAAAGATGAGACTTTTTATCGTAATGTCATTGTCATTCCCGGATCACTCCTGATCGCAGGACTAGGCATTTTTTGGACGATTGAGAGAATCTGGTTTTGATCCAATCAAAGCACCTTCAAAATAAAAGTTTTATTTTTTTCTTTTTTCTCCGTGCAAATTAGTTTTTTGAGAGCTAGGGATTATTTAATCTAATAGCTCAGTTATGAAACGCTTATCTTTTGCCCAAGTTTTTTCGTTCCTTTTCCTTCCCTTCCTTCTTGATGCCAAGGACTTCCGTTTGGCTCCTCCTGAACTAGCTTTGGAAGTTTCTAGGATCGACCAAATCCTTCAATCCGCTCACAAGGATAACCAGGTTTCTTCCACAAAAACCCTTCCTCCCTCTCTTTTGGTTCGGAGAATTTATTTAACAGCAGCCGGAAGAATACCCAGCTACCCGGAATTGGAAAAACTTGCCCCCTTTGACCAGCCCAATCTCAAGGAAAAGTTAATCGACCAGCTTTTACAATCGAGGGCGTACGAAAGCCAGATGTTCAACTGGTGGGCCGACCACCTTCGAGCCAAGACCTTTGTCATGGGACAAGCGAACCAGATTGGTGCTGGCTTTCTCTATGTCGATTGGCTGAAGTCCCAGGTTGCAGAAAATGTTCCCTTTGATGAAATGGCCAGATCCGTCATCGCATCCGAAGGGTACCCTTGGGAAAATGGGGCCGTTGGGTATTATATCCGAGACGATGGCATGCCTTTGGAAAACATGTCCAACACCGCAGAATTATTTCTAGGTACACAAATGGTCTGTGCCCAATGCCACAATCACCCCTTTGATAAGTGGACCCAGATGGAATACTATAAAATGGCTGCACACACTTATGGGATGGTCACCCGACTGCAGGGAGAACGTGCTGGGGAGATTCGCAAGATCATTAAGGACAAGCAAAAGGAAATGGGCTCCATGCAAATGTCCGCTGTGGTGGCCAAAGGGGACAGCAAGGAAGCCCGTGCATTTCGTCAGGCACTCCAAGACATGCTCTTGCCCTTACAATTTGGAGCCCGGCACCAAGACCGCAAACTAAAGCTTCCGCACGACTATAAGTACGACGATGCGAAGCCCCACCAGGTCGTACAGGCTGGAGTTATTTTTGATTCTAATACAACCCGTGAAAACGGGGAGCTGAGCATGGTTGATCAGTATGCGAATTGGATGACCTCCCCGAAAAACCCTCGCTTTACCAAGGTGATCGCCAACCGCATGTGGAAAAAGGTATTTGGACGCGGATTAGTTGAACCTCTCAACGACTGGAAGGATGATACTGAAGCATCGATCCCTCCTCTGCTCGATCACCTAGCGGAGCTCATGGTTAGGCTGGACTATGACCTGCGGGAATTTCAGCGGGTCTTGATGAACCTGGAAATTTTTGAAAAAGAAGCTTACCCAAAGGAACTTGAACCACTTGATCCATATTTATTTCCTGCTCCTGTTCTCACCCGTATGTCCGCTGAACAATTGTGGGACTCTTTGCTTGCCCTTTTTGTGCCCGATGTAGACGAGCGATCCTGGGAAGAGGAGGTGGATCATATCAAACTGAAAAAAGAAACCTTGGAGAAATATAGGCAGAAGGTCGAATCTATGGGTTCTGCACAACTCATCGAATATGTTCGGGATGGGCTTCAGCAATCCCTGGAAATTCAGGAGGAAATGAATGGATTATCTGCCCAAATCAAGGAGGCTGTGGAGGCGGACGACCGCGAAGAGCTAAGCCAATTAAAAAACCGTCAGAATCAGTTACGGGGTCGGCAGCAATCTGCCATTGCCAGTTTGATCATGGGCGAGGAATTCGATGTCCGACCGATGTATCGGAATAATCCATTTCCCAGCAAGAAACCACCATCCCCAGACCGTAAAAAATTTCCTCATTATTTACGCAGGGCTTCCGAACAAAACTCTCCCACTGGTGCGGATCACTTTTTGCGTGAGTTTGGCCAGTCGGACCGTGAACTTATCGACAATGCAAGAAAGGAAGCCTCCGTTCCCCAGGTACTCAATCTGCTAAACAGTCATTTGCGATGGAAAGTAGTCGACCCAAACTCTGTGCTCACTGAGAAAGTTTTAGAGAAATCCACGGTGGAGGAAAAGATTGAGGTAATCTATCTCGGCATGCTCCAGAGGACACCGACGGATGAGGAAATGAACCTTTGCATCGACACGCTTGATCTGGGTGATCCTCCCCTCCTTGCCGCCTACCAAAAGGGCAACGCTCCCGAGAAACAGAAAAATGCAGAGAAAAAATGGGAGTGGGAAAATAAGCGCTACTTTAAGAAAGTTCACGACGAATTACGCCATCTAGCCTGGGCCCTACTCAATACCCGTGAATTTTCTTTCATTCAATAGAATCGCCATGAAAAATTCTCTCCCTTTATCCTCCGAGCTCGACCGTAGAGCCTACCTCTCTCTTGCCGCCAAGGGCTTCCTTGGAGTTAGTATCTTGCCGTGGGTCACTCCTTCTCCTTTGGGGGCTGCTGGATTGGGTCTAAACCGACCATTTAATTACGCACCCAAGGCCAAGAATGTGATCTACCTATACATGTCCGGGGGGATGAGTCACCTCGATACCCTGGACCCCAAATCAACCGAGGTCAGGGGGCCGATGGAATCAATCGGCACCAAAACAGATGGTATGATGCTCGCAGAAACATTACCCCTGGTTGCCAATCATTCCGAAAAAATTGCAGTGGTTCGGGGGCTCACCTCCACCAAGGGAGCCCATGAGCAGGGAAACTACTTTATGCACACAAGCTACGATAAGCGTGGCACCATCGTGCATCCAAGTATGGGCTCATGGGTAACCCGCCTCGATGGGCGCTTCAACCCAACCCTCCCCGGTGCGGTAGTGGTGGGGACTGGAAATGCTCACCCTCTTTCCGGATTTCTCTCTACCCAGCATCAGCCTCTCAAAGTCGGATCTCTAGGTAAAGGCTTGGCTAATTGTGAGCACAAGGGAGTAACGGAAGAAAAATTTTCGAGAAATCTGAACCTGGCCAAAAAGTTGGATCAATCCTTTGTGGAAAAATACAACCTCGCTTCGGTCCGTTCCTACGCGGACATGTATGAGGATGCGGTTCGGCTGATGCGGAGCAAAGACCTCGATGCCTTTGACCTCAGCAAGGAGCCTCAAGAAGTTCGAGTAGCTTATGGTCGTGATACATTCGGTCAGGGCGTTCTATTAGCCCGAAGGCTGGTGGAAAAACAGGTGCGTTTTGTTGAAGTCCAATTGGGCGGATGGGACACCCACAACAACAACTATGAAAGGATATTTGAAAGATGTGATATCCTCGATCAGGCTCTTTCCGCCCTCCTCGACGATCTCGACAAGCGGGGTATGCTTGAGGAAACACTCGTCGTCTTGGCAACTGAATTTGGGCGCACCCCCGATTACAATGTAAACGAAGGCAGGGACCACTACCCCAAAGCCTTTTCCTGCATGCTCGCGGGCGGAGGCATTCGGGGTGGTCAGGTATGGGGAGGCACCGACTCCGAGGGACGGGAGGTCGTGGACGGCATTACCCAGATTCCTGATTTCAATGCCACCATCGCCTATGCCCTTGGCCTGCCCCTTGATGAGATCATTTTTTCTCCATCTCGCCGGCCCTTCACTCTTGCCGATAAAGGACAGCCACTTACTCAGCTTTTTTAACCAATTGACCGCCCAGATTTTGGGTCCGGCTTAAACACGCAAAGGGTCTTTGGGCTCGACCTTTCCCCGCACCATCGCCATGGATTGTTCATTTAACCCTTATTTTAACTATCAACTATGAAGTACCTCGCATATTTCGCGCTCTTGCTTCCTCTCATCGTGTCTGAAGCCAAACCCACCTCCGAATCCACTGAAAATGTCATCGTCATCGAGTTAAAGGACGGTCCTGTTGTCATTGAGACTTTCCCAGATGTCGCCCCAAAACATGTCGAGCGAATCACCAAACTCGCCAAGGCTGGAAAGTATGATGGGGTTGCGTTTCACCGAGTCATTGATGGTTTTATGGCCCAAACCGGTGATGTGCAGTTTGGTAATGTGAAGGACTTTAGTACTTCGAGAGTAGGAACTGGCGGATCTGACCTGCCCGACTTGAAAGAAGAATTTAACGATAAAAAGCATGAGCGTGGGACCTGCTCCATGGCACGCTCTTCCAGCCCAAACAGTGCCAACAGCCAGTTCTTTATCTGCTTTGACCCTGCTCCCTTCTTGGATCGTCAATACACCGTGTGGGGCAAGGTTATCGAAGGTATGGAATTCGTTGATAAAATCAAAATGGGATCCAGTCGTAACAATGGATCAGTCAATGACCCGGATCATATGATAAAGGTAACGGTTGGACGAGCAGTGGAAGACAGCAACAAAACGGAGGAAGAATAAACCTCCCTTTACTCTCTCGATCTAGGGAGCGGAATCTACTAATTGGTCACAATCCAAGTGGTAGAGTCCCACAAAAAACTCTTCGTCCCATCTTTCTTCCACGGTAAGGTTGCCCAATACCCGAATCACCCGGTCCATACTTACCTCGACTCCTTTTTGTGACCGTGCAACCACCCAGCCATTGGCTTCTGGTGCTTGCCCAAAACAACAGCTCAATTGATCTGGCATGAGGAGGAATTCTTTAACGAGGTTCTCCTCGTCTACAACGGTTGGTACCATAAACCCTTCCAGGGCCACTTTTTGGTTGGAAAGACTTCGGATATCTCTAGGCACCCGATTGGCATAGGCTGAAAAGTCAAAGGCTAAACCATCTTTTTCCCAATCAATTTCATAGGTAAAGTTTGTGAGGCTGGAATAACGAAGCAGCTCATAGCCAGTAGAAGGATCATGCTCCGGAAGGTTACTCAAGATGGGCGATGTTTGGTTTACCTCAGAGGAAAGTAAGGTCGTTTGACCAAGAACAATTTCCCCTTCAATGACTTCACCCGATGAATCATCTGACTGCGTGACCTCCTGACTGTCCAGAGTTTCTTCTTCGATTTCATCAGGCACGATAGCTGGAGCCTGAGGTTCTTTTGGGTAATCAGATATTGGATCTCCGACTTCTTTAAAAACTGTCAACTCTTCTGCCCTTTCCTCGGGTGAGGAACAGGCAAATCCAAGTAGGAATAAGAATAGGCTTACAGAGTGAATTCTCCATAAGTTGGGTTTAAACAGGGTTACCCAAAAATGGGCGGCAAGGTTTGGCTTTTTATCCATCAGCGTTCAAGGAGTTCTGCAAATTAGAACGGTAAAGGGTACGGGCAGGAAGCCAGGCACTGAGGAGACCTAGTCCGAGAATGGCTACACAGGTTTGGAAAGTCATCCAATCAAAAAATGGGAACCCCATCGATACCCCAACCTGTAATTTAATTAGCGACGAAAGCCCTAGCGATAAAGCCATGTAGACCAACCACGAGCCTATCGATCCACACAAAGCAATCAATAAGGATTGCCAGAGTATAGCACCCGTAACCACCGACCGACTCGCGCCCAAACAACGAAGCACTGCGAACTCACGCCTTCTCTCATGCATTGTTGATCGAAGGGTTGCCAGGATGATGAGGGCACCCACCAGGGCCATCAAAAGAGCCAATCCAGCCACCGATTTTTCCAGCCAGGCAAAGCGATTAAAAAAAGAAGAGAGAATCGCAGGCACTGGCCAGGCAAAGGTGGCCCGATCTCCCTGCTTGTTATATTTTACATCCAATGCCAGCCCAGAAGAACCCCTCAGGTTTAATAAAACTCCACTTATCGAATGGACCGCCCCTGGATCATGCCCCTCCATCATCTGCACTCCCTTGAGCGGAATCCAAATCACCTGATCCGCGGGTGTACCTGTTGGTTCTAAAATTCCTACAACCAAGTACACATCATCGTGCTTGGTATCTGGGTTATACTCCAATCCATGATAAGGATGGAATCGGTCTCCCAACTGCAAACCTAATTTCCCTGCTACTTGTGCACCAACCAGGGCTTCCTTGGCTACATTCGAAAAAATTCTCCCAGGAGATTGAATCTGATAATGTTTTCCCTGTTTCCAATGGTGCTGAAGAAACATTTCAGGAAGTGTCCCCACAATTCGGTACCCAAGGTAATTATCCCCCAAAGCAAAGGGATAGGCCTCAGATACGCCTGGGTGATCACGAACGGCTTCATACTGATCCCAACTCAAGTTGCCAGGAGAGTTTTCTATATGGAACAAGGCATTTAAAACGAGTTGCAGTTGAGACCCTCTTGCACCCAGTACAGCATCAAAACCACCTGCAGAGTGAGCAAAGGCTGACTTTAGGGACTGCTTGGCTTGCCATGCTCCCATAAATAAACCTCCAGATAGAGCGATGGTGAAAATCGCAATCGAACTCGTGAGTCTGCTTTGTTGGATCGCTCGCCAAGCAAAACGAAAAGATATAAAAAATGGGTTCATTTTAGCTTTTTGCAACGGCTTCAAACAAACGGATGACCTGCCTGAACTTGGTTTAGTTCTTCCCAATCAATCGGGTCATCAAACTGCTCAATCACTCTGGGGTCATGACTAACCAAGATTAAAGAGCTTCCCCACTCTGCGCAAAGGGAACATAAAAGAGAGAGGGCATAATCGGTATTTGCGGGATCTAAATTGCCGGTCGGCTCATCTGCCAATACCACCTTCGGTTGATTTACCAAAGCGCGAGCAATGGCCACCCGTTGTTGCTGACCCATAGAGAGTTGGTCCGGGAGGTGGTTCTGGCGATCCGCTAATCCAACAGATTCAAGAAGCTCGAGTGCTCTGCCCCGATCCACCCTTCCATTGATATCCATGGCCATTCTTACATTCTCCAAGCAGTTAAACCCTTTAAGTAAATTGAAGGATTGGAAAATGTATCCGATTTTACCTGCTCGAAGGATATCTCTTTGATGCTCTTTAAGGGCAGAGATCGTCTGTCCATCAATAGCAATCTGTCCTTCATCTGGGCGGATGATTCCAGCCAATAAATGCAGGAAGGTTGTTTTTCCACTCCCACTCGCACCACGCATCGCAACTTGTTGTTTTTCGTGTAGCTCAAAAGATGGAACATCAAGGATAGGTTCTTGGCTACCATTGGGAGAAAGATAAGATTTCTTTAAGTCTTTTACGCTTACTACAGGCATGGATGATTTAATCATTAGGTGATCAAATGTATCGGGGCAAGTTGGATGCGGTAACTCACTCGATTTCGTTTTCAAACTTTACAAAAGAATTCGACTCTTCCATGAATGTAAACCGATCTGAAACTGTGGTGGATTTCAAGAAGGTAAAATCAAATTCTAAGTGGGGAGTGATTCCTTACAGGTTGCTCGATTCCGGAAAAATTGAGGTTTTAATCATTTCCACAAGGCGAAAGAACTGGAGCTTGCCCAAAGGTAATTTAATCAAAAATATTGGCCCACAAAGAACTGCATTACTGGAGGCTTATGAGGAAGCAGGGATCGATGGTGTCCTCCAACCCAACCCAATTTTATGTTCGATTGGCCGCACCTGTATTTATTTTTTCCCTATGGAGGTAACTAAAGTGTACCCAGACTGGCCAGAGGCCGATTGTAGAAATCGAAAGTGGATCCAAATAACCAAAGCCAGGGATATGCTTCATCATCGCTCCATGGGTAAAATCCTTACAAAATTCTTTAGCCACAAGAACTGATTTTCTTTGTGCCTCAATGCCTCTTATTTTTATAAGAAGTAAATGAGGCACCGGACATTTGATACAGGAAAAAACACCCCGTTTTTTCGCCCTCCCAAATACACTGGGATTACCCTTTCCCTGCTTTCGATTTTTGTACTCGTGAGCATGCTTGCGGTCTGGGAAAAAATGGCTCAAACGCCGAACTTACCAAACCTGCAAATCCTAGCATGGGACTCTACCCAGATTCCGCTCGAAAGAATTCGAAAAGTCTACCAACAAGAAGCTCGCTGCATCGTGACGATCCAATACCAAAATCAAAGCGAAATCCTTGAATCAATCATATCCAAAAAGATTTATCCCGAATCTACCTGGGATGTGCTCATCTTACCTGCGTCAGGAGATATTAATGAATTACTGAATCTGAACGATTGGTCCAACCGGGGTGTGATTGCCTATCGTAAAGAACAGCTCGAACCATCCGAGAGGATTGTTGAGGGAAACCAGTCTTCCCAACTCCTTGCATTCGTAAAAAAGTCTAGCCACGAAAATACTTTGGGGTATTCCTTCATTCGTTATTTACAGGCGCCCACAAAGGGACAAGTAGAGTTCGCCCTAGATGGATGGACAGGAGTGGATCAGGATCATTGGGATCAATCTCCCCGGTTAAAATTCTATGCAATTACGGAGAGCAAGCCATGGTTACATCCAGTTGCTGAAGATTTTGCTAAACGGGAAGGTTTAGAGTTAGATCTTTCATTTTTGGAACAGGATGATTTAGAAGCAAGCATTCGGCTTCTTTCTCAGGCAAACAATAAGGATTATTTGCCTGATTTGGTTGGTTTGCCAGCTGAGGATAATGTCCCAGAATGGATAGGTGATCTTTACCTTAAATTGGAACAGGCTTCGCTCAATGACTTGCCTATGTGCTCTGTTTACATCCGGAAAAAATCACCCTTATTTAAAACCTGTCAAAGATTTCTCCATTATCTCAGTAACCCAAAATAACCCCATGCGGGCATCGCCCTATTTGGTTGCACGGCTTCTGCTTCTATCCATCCTGCCTATCTTTCCAGTCGAGTCAAAGGAAGCTAAAATTGCTCCCTGGCATTCAGTGCTTCCCAATTCTATAGGTGATCTGGAAGCCATTCAGTCCCGCATCCAAAACAGTTTTTATAGAGTAAAGAAATCTGTGGTTTCGGTGGTAGCGGAAGATGGAGCCGGAAGTGGAGTCGTGGTTTCTCCTGAAGGATTAATTTTAACTGCAGCCCATGTGATCGGTGAAAGCGGCCGGGAAATGAAAGTCATCTTCGAGGATGGTTCCCAAGCCCACGCAGTCAGCCTCGGCGGATCTGAGCTCTCAGATGCAGGCATGCTCAAAGTAATCGATGCTGTACCTGAGTTCTTCGCCCCGATTGCTCAATCATCTGCATCCGCAGTTGGGGACTGGTGTTTTGCATTGGGGCACCCAAATGGTTTTGATCAAGATCGAGGGCTCGTTTTACGAGTGGGTCGAGTGATCCGTAAAAAAGAAGAAACCATGCAAACAGATTGCCGTCTTCTTGGAGGAGACTCCGGAGGACCTTTATTTTCAATAGATGGTGAAGTCATCGGCATCCATAGTAGAATTTCTCAAGACCCAGAGGCTAATTTTCATACCACCATTGAGTCTTTTCATTCAAACTGGGAGTATTTTGTAAATGAAGACCTGCATACCTTTCAAGCGATGCAAAGCGGTGGCTTCCTTGGAGTCTACTGCGAAGAATCGACAAATGGGTTATTGGTTTTGGAGGTAGTTCCCGATACCCCTGCTGAAAAAGCAGGTCTTCAAAGTGGTGATCTTTTGACTCACCTGGATGGAAACCTTTTGGATACCCGGGAAAAACTCACCATCTTGGTGAGCAGTCAAAGTCCCGGCTCGAAAATAGTACTCGATTATTCTCGGGAAAGTAGAGATATCTCGGTTCGCCTTGAGCTGGGCGAGAGGAATTCACCGGAATGAAATTTCATTTATCCACATGCTTTCTCTTGTCTGGTTTCACCTGTTTTCTTCTGGGCGATCTCAATGAAAAACATGAGTCCCTTCCTTCTGAGCTGCGATTCAATGGGGGCTCGATTACAAAAATATTAGGAAAAAATAAAGATGAGATTCTGCAATCAAGCGTTGGGCTTTTTCGGAATGATAAGCTCATTGCCCAAGGAATTCTGGTGGATTCTAGTGGATATATTTTATCCAAAGCCAGTTCGAGCGTAGGTGCCAGAATCATAAGAACATCCAACGATCAATCATTTCCTATACGAATCAGGAAAAGGGACGAAGGGACTGACCTTGCCCTTTGGCAGGTTCTGGGACCCCCTAAAAATTGGGTATCAGTTCAGTGGGTCGACCTCAACCAAAGCACTGCATTGGGCACTTGGTCCGCATCTCCAGCAAGCACACTAAAGGAAGTGAAACTAGGTGTCATCTCTGCCAACCCTCGAATCATCTTGCGGGAAGGTGGTGTCATGGGAGTTCTAATGGAGGACCTAAACATGTCCACTTCAGGTATACCCATCACTGAAGTTCTTCCTCATTCTTCTGGAGATCGTGCAGGGTTAATCATTGGAGACAGAATTTTAAAAGTCGATGGGCGTGTGATGAAGTCAACTGATCAAATCAATCAACTTATGCAAAATAAGGATCCAGGAGATTTACTGACTTTACGGGTAAATCGAAAAGGCGATGAGGTGGACATTCGCATTACTCTTGGCCATCGCTCCGTAGGCTTTGATTTATTCAATCGGAACTTATTGATGAGCGGCCCAGTTTCCAAAAGACGAGATCATTTTCCCTTTGTTATCCAAAATGATTTACCTCTGGAGAAGGAAATGATGGGCGGGGGGCTATTCAGCCTGCAAGGTGAATGTATCGGAATCAATATTGCCCGAGTGGACCGGGTAACGAATTATACCCTGCCCTATCCTATCATTCTTCCGGTTTTAAATACTTGGCTTAAGGAACTTCGCTAGGCTCTATCGCAGCGGAAGTCCAAGAATATAACGGAATCCGACTTCTGAGCCACGGTAAGAGGCTTCGTATTTCTCCCTTTTGGCAGACCTACATTGATGGGCGGTCCGGATAAAACTCCCCCCCCGGACTACACGACTGGTACCCCGGATTGGACCCATCGGGGCCACCCTTGCAAGATTCGTATCTGGATAGGCTCCATAAAAATCATAGCACCACTCCATTACACTCCCATGCATGTCATAAACACCCCATGCATTTGCCGGATAAGGTTGAGCGTTTCCCCTTACGGGTAAAAGAGCTTTTCGCCAAATTGGAATAAAAGATGAGCCCGTGCTAAATTCGGAACGAGGCCTTTGGTCAATCACACATCCTCTCATAGATCCATTGATATTTGCATTCTCGCCAGATAAAAAGTTCCCTTCACCAATCCCACACACTCCAGTAGTACCCGCACGACAGGCGTATTCCCATTCAGCTTCAGTCGGCAAACGATAAACAAACGGGCTTGGTAATCCTTTTTCCAACCTTGCCCTTTGGGTTTTTTCCCAACAAAAGGCAACAGCTTGAGAATAGGAAACATGGGTCAAAGGAAATAGCTGGTCGAGCCGCCCAACTGCTTTGGTTTTTTGGGACTCAAGAAATTGGTGCAAAGCATCCATATCCCGAAACGTTGCTGTATTTACCTTGTAACTCCTCGGACTTTTTGCAGTTGTCCAAAACCCTTGTGTGGGAACTGCCTCGATTAATTCTATCTCGGTACCATCATCGTATACAATTGGGTTTATGGAGAAATGCCCATCCATATACCCAGATGAGCCACAAAGAGCTTCAATCATTTTACCCTTCAAGGGATAAATTAAGGGGCCCACTTGTAAACTTTCTGGTAAGTACTCATTCCACTCTGCACGAGTCACTTCAAATTTTTTTATCCAGAAAGGTTGGCTGATCTGAACTTTGTTTCTTGTCTCATCTGCCTCTCGACCTTCTTCATCCGTTGGGCTTCCCATCATAAACTCTCCGGATTGAATAAGAGTAAGATTTTCTGCAGATGCAATTTTTCTTAACAAATCACCATCTATCCGGTCATCCCCTTTCATCTGAAAAAATGTGGCCCCTTGAAGATCCTGGCCTGATTGAGAATCCATGAACTCACTGCACCCAAGGGCAAAGAATAGCGTAAGCAAAAAGAAGTTTTTGATTGGAAAAAGAATTCTCAAATCGAAGGAAACTACTCCATATTTTGCTGTTGCATGGGTAATTTGATGTAAAAGGTGGTCCCAATCCCTTCTTTGCTATCAAACCAAATCTGACCGTTATGGGACTTGACAATTACATTGTGAGCGATCGCAAGACCCTGTCCCGTTCCAACCCCAACTTCTTTGGTCGTAAAAAAAGGCTCAAAAATACGGGCCTGTACTTTTGGAGGAATGCCTCCGCCATTGTCTGCGATAGCGATGATCACACATCCTGCATCCGGGTAATGACGAGTTGAAACGACGATGTTTCCTTTTTGCCCATCTGTAATGCGGTCTCGAATCGCATGGGCTCCGTTCACAATTAGGTTTAGGACCACTTGGTTAATTTCTCCGACATTACATGGAACCAGTGGCAGGTCTTCCTGCAACCGAAGGTCCATTTCTGCATGGTATTTCCACTCATTGGTGGCTACCACTACAGTGGATCGGATTGCTTGGTTTAAATCATTATTTCTTTTGGCAGACTCAGCATCTCGGTATGCAAAGTTTTTCATCGACTTCACAATGGTCGTGATCCGAGAAATTCCTTCGGCAGCCTGCTCCACAGCCTCAGGTGCATTTTCTATAAAAAATTCAATGTCTGTGTCTGCGGGTGCATCAGGTGCCTGTTGCAACTTTTTAATAAAGCCGTCTGTGGCATCCTTAAGAAATAAAATATTATCATTCGCAAACTGGGAGGGTGAGTTAATCTCATGAGCAATCCCTGAAGCCAACTGTCCCACTGCTTCCATTTTCTGAGCATGTATCAATTGGGTTTCGAGCTCCTTGCGCTGCTGCATTTCCAATTGCAATTTTTCGTTACTTTTTTGAAGCGCAGTTGTCCTTTGTTTTACCCTAGACTCCAAACTATTAATGAGTCCACGCAATCGCTTCGTGACAGATCTAACCTCATAAGGACCTGTCTCCCTAAGGGTAAAAGGTTTATTATGATCAATCGAATTTTTCGCGGCTGCCTCCAGTTTGCGAATTGGACTTGCAAAGCTTTTATAAGTAACCACCGCCAATACTCCCACTAAGGTAAGGTACATTCCACTGGCCAGGAAGAATAAGACCGTATTGGTAGACTCTTCATTTCGAAGGTCCGCTAACTTTTGATCAAGAGATTGCTGGGACTCCCACTTTCTTCTTTCTGCCTCAGATTCTAGGGTATTGAGCAGTTGTGACAGAGTTTCCCTGCTTTCTTTAAATGCATTTCGACCCGCCAGTAGTTCTTCCTTTTGATTTCTGTTTTTCAAAAGGGATGCTTTTTCCATCCTTGAGATTGCATCTTCCAATTCCCTAATCCCGGCAGCCATTGGGCGTAAGTACTCTTCAGGATAATTTTGAGAATATTTATCAGAGATTAAGTTTAAGCCTTCCTTACTTTGCACTAAGCGATCCCGAACTACTCCATAAATTCCCGAGAAATTCTGTGGATATATTTCAAAGGCCTCAAAGCTGCTCCGCGTTGTAGATAAAAAAGCCTGGATGTCCAAATATTCGCTCGAAGAAGATCCCGAATTTCTACTTTCTATTTCAAGTTCACGATTGGACTGGTTCATTCCAGAAAGCATCCACCACCCAAACAAACCCACCACCAGGGCACCGCCTAAACTACCCGAAGATAATAACCCGATGTAAGACCTGACTTTCATAATCGAAAACTTATTCGATTATGATTTTGAATCTTAAGCAATAGGATTCCTAACCTTGATTTTCTCGGGAAAGGGAAAATCATGATAGCAGGAAATGTAGTTCTTGATGATTTTTAGGAGGGCACGGTCGACATCTGCCCCAGCCGAAGCAATCAGCATAGACTCCTCCAGCATCAGGTCCTCCTCTAGCCTCATCCCCTCCGCAAGATCTAGGGTGCTTATTTCATGGGAGGAAAAATTTTCTGACTCTGCATTCAAGGAGTCAGATAAGGTGGCCACCATCGTTTGGTCATAGCTGTCCGCTCTTGAACGGAAGGTTTCAAGGATCCTACTATCAGCATGCCCTTGCTCCTTATAAAAGTCATAATCCAAACAAAGCCTTAGGATGGATGCGATCGTACGGGTCCCGCTTCCGTCCTCCACTTCAAATTTAGGTTGTATATCGATCTTTTGAAGAATCGCTTTAATATCCTCTAACCCG
>CAXBQX010000047.1:0-15178 GCA_963978365.1 uncultured Opitutales bacterium
CCCCAGATGGCATCGACCTCCACTGGTTTCCCGTCCAGATAATCAATCAAGCTGGACGGTTTGTAAGGTCCCATCGGTTCAGTTAATTCAAACTGCCTATCCAAGAAGGCATCCTCAATTTCCACCCCATAGGTACGGGCAGCTGCCTGCACCTCCAACATCAAAGCATGGGCACGATTCTTCAGTTCTGGATCTGCCAGGATTAAATCGGTGGTGATGCCTCCAGCTGCGATGGACAACCCATTGAATGGAACATTCCAGCAAAGCTTTCTCCACAGAGCTTCGTCCAAGGAATCAGAAGTTCGCACCTTGATGCCCGCATTGGAAAAAGCATGCACTATTATTTGCACTTCGGATGAAAGCTGCTGCCCCAATTGACCAAACTGCACATATCCAGGGAGTAAACTTTCAATCACCCCATCTGCGGTCCGATTGATGCAGGTAAAACAGAGCCCGCCAACAACGGGACGGTCTCTGCCAAACAAACGTAAAAGGTTTTCCACATTGCCCATTCCATTTTGCAAGGTAAGCAGACGGGTCGAAGGCCCAACCATCGGACTCATCATCTCTGCTAATCGATCATTGGCTGTGGCTTTGGCAGCCACAATCACCCAGTCGCATACTCCTATGGAGTCGGCATGATCATAAGCATGAAGAGGGCTTACCTTGGTTTGCTTGTATGCATCTGCGTGGTGAACCAAGGTCAGTCCATGCTCAATGACTGCATCATAGGTCGAGCGAAATAAGAAGTGCACATCCTCCCCGGCAAGAGCGAGCATCCCCCCATAGAACCCACCAATCGCACCGGGGCCGATGATCCCTACTTTACCCAAGGAAGTTGCCATCCCTGCAGTGCAACTAGGACCTCGGTACCACCCGGGTGTTTCGTGGTTTGGTCGATTGATCGGGGTAATCGATTGTAAAGTGCAAGCCCCGGCTCTCTTTTCTTTGCAGGGCAGACCTTACAATGAGCTCGGCCACACAAACCAGATTTCTCAACTCAAGCAGAGGAACATCCACTTTGGCATTCCAGTAATATTCGTTGATTTCTCTTCGTAAATTTCGCAAACGGGCATGAGCCCGCTCCAATCGTTTGGTCGAACGAACAATGCCAACATAATCCCACATCGCCCGTTTTAATTCCTCAAGGTTATGGGAGAGAACCACACGCTCATCGGAAGCCGGCACATCTCCATCCACCCAATTGGGTAAGCGAGAGGCTCTTTTCTTGTGGATGGACAGATAATGGCACACCGATTCGGCTCCCCGATGGGCCATCACCACAGCTTCCAAGAGCGAATTGCTAGCCAATCGGTTGGCCCCATGCAAGCCGGTACAAGCGACCTCCCCACAAGCGTAAAGTCCCGCCATCTTGGTGGAACAATCCAATGCCGTAGGAACACCACCGCATGAATAATGAGCAGCCGGCACCACCGGAATCGGTTCCTGGGTAGGATCAATCCCCCGTTTCATGCAGTTTTCATAAACATTGGGGAACCGGTCCTTAAAATCGACCGTCATATTGGGCGTATCCAAACGGACACAGGCAGCCCCAGACCTTTTCATTTCCCGGTCAATCGCCCGGGCCACCACATCGCGGGGCGCAAGATCGGCAAGTGGATGATATTTTTTAAGAAAAGGACGCCCCTTTGCATCAATCAACTTTGCACCCTCTCCGCGGACTGCTTCCGTGATCAGAAAACGGTCTCCACCGGAGGAATGAAGGGTGGTGGGATGAAACTGGATAAATTCTAAATTTGTAACCGAAAGACCAGCCCGGGAAGCCATTGCAATTCCATCGCCCGTCGCAATGGTAGGGTTTGTGGTGTAAAGGTAAGTTTGCCCAGCCCCGCCTGTGGCCAGTAAAACTACAGGGGCCGAAACAGTGATCACCTCATCTGAAGCTGCATCAAGAAAGTAAATCCCTTCTACTCGGTCCTTGGATCCATGCCGAGCCATGCCCAGTTTTTGAAGTTTTTTGGAAGTGATTAAATCAATGGCAAAGTAGTGCTCAAAAAGCTCAACACCCTGTTTTGAAATATTCGCGAGCAAGGCATCTTCAATCGCTTTTCCGGTAATATCTTTAACATGTAAAACTCTGCGCTTACTATGCCCACCCTCTTTCCCTAGGGAGATACGACCATCACCCAGGCTTGAGAACTCGACTCCTAGTCGCACAAGATCCTGGATTCTCTCCGGGCCGTCTTTTAAAATTTCTCTTACCACTTTGGGGTCACATAGCCCGTCCCCAGCATCCAAAGTATCCTGCACATGCTTATCCAAATCATCTCCTGCAGAAGTAACTGCAGCAATTCCTCCCTGAGCGTAGTTGGTATTGGATTCCGCTTTGGTCTTCTTGGTAAAAATGGCCACTCGATATCCAGCCTCGGCCACTTTGAGGGCAAAGCTTAGCCCTGCGATCCCACTCCCCACGATCACTAGATCATACTCACTGGCTGGTTTTTTTGGGGCACCCATAGGTTTTAAAAACTAAAGTTATCAATCAGCCTAACCTGATCCACCCATACTGCCACTGCCAAAAGAGAACGACCCGGAACAATTTCTGTCTCGGCTCGCATCGTGTCTCGATCCACAACCTCAACATAATTTACCCGGAGATATCTTCCCCCTTTTAGGGTATTTTGCACCTCCGCTTTGACTCGATCCACATTTCTTGAGCCTTTTTCCTCCACTAAAGACTTGGCCGCCTGCAGGGCTTTATAAATAAGCAGGGCTTCCTCTCTTTGCCTCGGTTCCAGGTAGGCATTCCTCGAGCTCATGGCCAATCCATCGTCCTCGCGCAAAATCGGACCGACTAAGACTTCAATAGGGAAATGAAGGTCGCGAATCATCCTTTTCAACACTACCACCTGCTGGGCATCTTTCTGACCCAAAGCAACCACATTTGGCTGGCATAGATTAAATAATTTGGCACAAACAGTAGCAACTCCCCTGAAGTGAGTGGGGCGGGCGTTTCCGCATAACCCCTTCCCTACCCTTTCTTCGACCACATAGGTCGATGCATCCGCTTCATATATCTCGCCAGATGGGGGCGTAAAAACAAAATCAACCCCTCTTTCCCTGCACATTTCAAGATCCCGCTCCAGATCTCGTGGGTACTTCTCAAAATCCTCCCCAGCACCAAACTGGGTAGGGTTTACATAGATGGAAACGATGCGGGTATCACACTTGTCCTTCACCAGATCGACCAGCGATAAGTGGCCCCTGTGCAAAGATCCCATAGTGGGAACAAATCCAATCACCCGGCCCTCTTTTCTCAAGGCGAGTGCTCGGGACTGCATTTCAGCTACTGATGTGATGACTTCCATGGTTTACTGCTTTTCTACCAGGTTCTCCTGCCTGAAAATAAAACTAGTATGACTTCGCCACCACGACTCTGCCGGGGCTTTTCTCTCCACTAAATAAGCAATCCCCCGATTCCGATTCACCCTCCGGAATACAACGGACGGTAACTTTGAGGTCGTTCTTAAGCTGCTCTTCCCACTTGGTATCTCGATTCCAGTGAATCCTGGCAAACCCACCGTGGATCTCGGGCTTGGATTGATTTTGAGGTGAGAAAAAATCATAAAGCTCATCCTTCGAATTGATCTCATGAGTATGCTCCTGTTGAAAGGCACTGGCTTTGGCGAATAAATTTCCCTGTATCTCAGCGAGGATGTTTCCGATGGAAGAAACCAATTCCTTACGGTTCATCCCTTCACGCTTTCCACCCAAATCCCTGCGACCCACAAATACAGAATTATTTTCCAGATCACGCGGACCAATTTCCACGGTTAATGGAACCCCCTTCTTGACCCACTGCCAGTATTTTTCACCCCCCCGCAAATCACGGTCATCCATTTCCACCCGAACAGGGACATCAAAAGCACACTCTGCTTTAATTTCCTTGAGCAATGCCTCACAGGATTCAAGCACCTGGGCACGGGAGTCCTCCTTTGGAGTCACGGGCAAAATCGCAACTTGGGTAGGTGCAAGCCGGGGGGGAACAATCAAACCATCATCATCCGAATGAGTCATGATCATACCTCCAATTAAGCGGGTCGATACTCCCCACGAGGTGGTCCAACCAAATTCTTCTTTGCCTTCCACCCCTTGGAATTTAATGCCACAGGCTTTGGAAAAGTTTTGGCCGAGGAAATGGGAGGTACCTGCCTGTAGGGCTTTACGGTCCTGCATCATCGCTTCGATGCACAATGTGGATTCAGCACCGGGGAAACGCTCGGCTGCTGTTTTTTCTCCACGCAGGACTGGCATAGCCAGCCAGTTTTCTGCAAAATCGGCATAGGTTTTTAACATCAATCGGGTTTCCTCAATCGCTTCTTCAGCAGTCGCATGCACGGTGTGACCTTCTTGCCAAAGAAACTCTGCAGTCCGAAGAAAGAGACGGGGGCGCATTTCCCAGCGCACCACATTGGCCCATTGATTGATCAACAGGGGTAAGTCCCGGTAGGACTGAACCCAGCGGGCAAAAAGCTCTCCGATAATCGTTTCGGAGGTTGGGCGTACAATTAAAGGCTCATCCAGTTCACCCGCGGGTTGGAGGATTCCATTTTCATCTGCTTCCAGGCGCGAATGTGTGACCACCGCACATTCCTTGGCAAAGCCATCCACATGCTCCGCTTCCCGTTGCAAAAAGCTCTTGGGAATAAACAGCGGGAAGTATGCATTTTTATGCCCTGTCTCCTTAAACATTGCGTCCAAAGCATCCCGAATATTTTCCCAGATTCCATAACCCCACGGCTTAATCACCATGCATCCACGAACGGGAGTATTTTCGGCAAGGTCTGCGGCCCGCACCACTTGTTGATACCACTCGGGATAATTTTCATCACGAGTAGGAGAAATTGCATTTTTTTGCTTAGCCATAAGAAAGCCTGTCACGATATAAGGTGTGTATGAAAATTGCGAGACTCTTGCATAGGAGGATGCATTCCAAAGAATTTTGACAAAATTCCCCTCTCTGACATGATCTGCGTTTCCAAATTTGTTTTATACAGACTCCCTTTAACCCTTTTAAAATCATGACACACATCATTGAAGTACACGGAAGAGAAATCATAGATTCGCGCGGCAACCCCACTGTTGAAGTGGAAGTTGAATTAAGTTCAGGTGCCTTCGGGCGGGCTGCAGTTCCATCCGGTGCGAGCACCGGCGAGCACGAAGCCATTGAATTACGCGATGGCGACAAAGCACGCTACTTGGGCAAAGGTGTTTCCCAGGCGGTGGATAATGTGAATGAAAAGATCGCAGAAGCCCTTGTAGGCTTGGACGCGACGGATCAAACAGCCATTGATCGTGCGATGCTCGAGCTCGATGGCACGCCAAACAAATCTGTCCTCGGAGCTAATGCAATTTTAGGGGCCTCCATGGCCACCGCTCATGCAGCGGCACAGGCTTGCGGGCTTCCTCTATATAAATACCTCGGCGGTCCAAACGCGAAAGTTCTCCCGGTACCCATGATGAATGTCTTGAATGGTGGGTCCCATTCCGATGCCCCTATCGATGTTCAGGAATTTATGATTATGCCAGTGGGAGCCCCCTCTTTCAGGGAAGCCCTTCGTATGGGTTGCGAAATTTTCCATGCCCTTAAAAAAGTGCTCAAGGACCAAGGTTTATCGACAGCAGTTGGGGACGAAGGTGGCTTTGCTCCAAACTTAGCCAGCAATGTGGCTGCCCTCGAAGCCCTTTCCACCGCAGTGGAAAAAGCAGGGTACAAGTTGGGAGACGAAATTCAATTTGCCCTGGATGTGGCTTCCTCCGAATTCTTCGATAAAGAAAAAGGAAAATATGTATTTGGAAAAAGTGACGGCTCTGTGCGTGACTCCGATGAGATGGTTGCCTTCTACGAGGAGTTGGTAAATAAATTCCCCATCCGTTCGATTGAGGATGGATGCGATGAAAACGACTGGGCGGGATGGAAGAAACTGACCGATGCGATCGGGGATCGTGTGCAACTGGTTGGAGACGATTTATTCGTCACCAATGTGGACTTCCTCAAGAAGGGAATCGATCAGGGTGTGGCAAACTCCATCCTTGTTAAAGTGAACCAAATTGGATCGCTTACCGAAACCTTTGATGCTGTAGAAATGGCCAAGGAAGCCCAGTACACTTCGGTGATCTCTCACCGCTCCGGAGAGACCGAGGATGTGACGATTGCCGATATCTCTGTGGCAACCAATGCCGGACAGATTAAAACTGGCTCTCTTTCCCGTACCGATCGTATCTGCAAATACAACCAACTGCTTCGCATCGAAGAGCAGCTTGGAGATTCTGCAGTATACGGGGGCAAACTCTAAGCCCAAAGGCTTCCATCCAGAGGGGTAGATTCTTTCTCTCCCGTTGCTGATGAAACCGACCATCCAATTACCTCCCTACCCCAGGGAGCTCACCCAATGGTGGTGGAATCAGGCTATCCAGCAGTGGCCCGATCACGGGCAGGAGAAAATACTCAACCTACTGAGAGAGGAAATTGTTCGTCAGAGCGACCGGTTTAATAAATCGCGTGATTTTGATCCATCTGCCTACGGTGCCCGAGATTTATCTCTTCTAGCCTACGGGAACTTTTATACTCCCCGTACCTTTGCCGCTTGTGGCTTTTCCCTGGCTGAGGCTTTCAATTTTAGGGGATGGCGGGCACCAGGTAAAGGGCCCATCCATATTCTAGATTTGGGAAGTGGATCGGGGGCAAGTTCTTTGGCTGCCCTTTTTTATTTGCGAAGCTGGGGAATTAAAAACCCCATTCTTTTGGATGCCTGGGATTATTCGGGGAAGAGCCTGGCTTTTCTACGACGCATCCACCGGGAAGCGGGACATTTATGGCCCGACACCCGAGTCTCAACCGAGCGAAAGGATATCCGCCACCTTTCCGAATCCACTCTTCCTCATAAAGCAAGTTATGACCTCGTGCTGTCCAGTTATGCTTTTAATGAAAGCTGGGAAGGTGAAAATCAAAACAGCTGTGCAGAAATCATATCCTCCTTGGGCGACTTGCTCAAAGAAAGTGGCCAGCTTGTATTGATCGAGCCAGCCGAGGGGCAAGTGTGCCGGGCACTCCATGCAGCTACCACTCAGGCTACCCAAAACAACGACAGGCTGTTTCTTCAGGCTCCTTATTTTAATGGCATGCCCTGCCCGCTTTTGCAAAACGAGAGCAAGTATTTTAGCCACGAAGTACGCCCCTGCACGCCCTCCAGCGAGGTCGAACAGATTAACCATCCATTGAGTCTTGAAATTCGTGAAGTTAAATTTGGATTTTCAATTTTATCCAAAAACAAACCAAAAAGATTTTCTTCAGACTCTGAGGTAATTCGTATCATTTCACCCGTTCGAAAGAGAAAAGGTACCCTGTCCTTTTGGGGAATTGGAACCGGTGGGACTGAAACCGAGTACGAATGGCAGAGGAGAAGCTTGGATAAAGAGGATCAAAGATCGCTCCTCCAGTTACAAAGAGGAGATGTGGTTGAAATGAGCGGAATCGAGGATCGGGAAGAAAAGAGAATCAGACTCTCCAAGGCAGAGCAGATGAGCCCGCTATTTGTTCCCCGATGGGAAGATCTGGATTAAAAGCCAATCGCTCCCCGGGATCCTTGCTTGGTAATAAGCTCTCTGCCAAACCAAACACCCGTCCCTCCATTCAATTCAGTTAGGGTAAGAAGAAAATAAAAGTCCTTCTGGGTGACTTTCTCTACCCGGGATGTTTCCTCAATAATCTTACCGGACAAAGAAAAATAAGGTCTTGGCTGGCTTACCTTGGGATCTCCTGAAGTTCCCAGCTCTTTACGAACCGTGTCTGCATAGGAATCGGAAATTTTACCCTCTGGACCAGCTGTTGTAGAGATGCGTACCTTTTTACTCGCAAGTAAATCACGCTTCATTCCCTGCAGTAAGAGATCCGTATCAAAATAGGTCTGGGTATCGTTACGAATTTCACCAACATGCAGAATCGCAGGCTGATTCGGAGCTTCAGATAGACTCCCACTGGCCAAAAGATCCACCACCAATTGATTGGCAGCCCGGGTAAAATCCTGGGCATTGATTTTATCGAGGTTAACCAGACCTTTGTTGCTGCCATCCTCGAGATATTTCGCATCCGCAGCCTTCCCCATGGGCTTTCGTTCATTACAGGAAAACAGGAAAAAAGAAACGGATAGAATGAATGAAGTAAAAAGGATTCTCATTGGTTTTTGGCAGGTTGTATTTTTAATCGAAAAGCAGAAACTCCAGGGCGGGTGGAAACAGATTCTATCATTTTAGACTCCCCAGGTCTTACCATCAGAGCCTTCCAAACCAAAGAAGTATCCTTTACCAAAAACCCATTATCATCGAGCCACTCCAGTTTGTGGGAAATTTTTACTTCTTTATCGGAAGTGTTTTTTAATTCCACCTGGATGTGCAACAAGTCTCCCGCTTTTTTACCTTGGGTAATCCGGACCACATCCAAAACTTTTTCCAAACCGTCACCAAACTCGACTTTCTTAATTTCAGGAACCGCCCGAATATCCTTTGGGTCTTTCTTGCTAACGGTACCCACCTTCCCTTTTTCGGCACAACTAAGCATCAAAAAAACTCCGAACATACAGCTAAGGGAGAGCATTTTTACAAAAGGTTGAATCATAAATAATTGGATTAGTTGTTTGAAAGTGGGCAAACACCAACCACCCGAAGAGGCGTAAAATTGGAAACACTCCTTACCCAAACCAAGTTTATGTGTTTGTTGGTTACCATAATATCAGTGCTTAATTTCGTACCTGCACCCCGCAAGGTCAACTTCTGATCTATGGGAGTATCGATTTTACAAAACCTAATCTGTTTAGGCAGAGTGCTCCAGCTTCTCAAATCTGCCCGGGTGGTTAATTGAGATAACATGCCCACCCCGGCTCCGACTGCTACCTGAGTGAGATCATCATTCGCTCGCACCGAATCGGTTGCCAAATACTGAAGACCACCCTT
Organism: uncultured Opitutales bacterium; assembly: GCA_963978365.1. GTDB lineage: Bacteria > Verrucomicrobiota > Verrucomicrobiia > Opitutales > Seribacteraceae > Chordibacter. The sequence continues at coordinate 8,971 of CAXBQX010000047.1, forward strand.
GGCTACAGCTCCCGCAACGGCTTTGGATAATTCAATGTCGAAATATTGATCAAACTCCTGGGCAACAATGGCATCCAGATCGCTTAGTAATGTGGTTTTTTGTGGATTGTCAGATTGATCAGAGGTAAAGATTTCCAGGTCCCCCAGGTACTGGTCATTGATTTGCAAGGTAGGAAAGGCGACGCCCAGATATGGAATTCTGGAAGTTGGTGAAAAAAAGAAAATAGGCAGGTCAAAGCGTCTCTCCAAGCGCACCGGAGCCCTTCCCGTCTCAAAAAAGATATAGGTTTTGGGACTCTCGGATTGTTTACCGGCATTGGCTAATTGATAGTCCTCTGATATCCAAGCATTCTCTGGGTAGATTGCTTGGAGCTGACGCAAAGAATACTCCGCTTTGGCAAAATCCTCTCGCTCCTTTGCGGTGTGTAAAAAATAGAGTGCTTCCAAATAAAGGGCAGCTGGATTTACAAATGTCGGAAGATTCTTAGGTACCAGGCTTTGGATTCTCTTTCTCTCCAAATGCAGTGGATGATTGGAGTCCTGTTTCTCCAAAGACTTGTCCAAATTTAAGTTTTGCTTCTTTGCCTCTTCCATCGCTTGCTCAAGTTCAACCTGCCAAAGGTCTTTCGAGTCCTGAATTGCCTGACGGGTCTTAAAGATTTCTGCCCGGGCACGGCCGCGATCCCCCGCAACTAAGTAATTATGTGTCTGGTATAACCTCATCATCACCCGATCATAAATTCTTGATTTATAGGGTTTGTACTCTGCAGATCCTATGGTTGAAAGAAGCTCCTCTGAAATACGGGTTTCCGTTCGTAGGTGCGGACCAAACCATCGATCATACTCCCAGGCGGCCTGGTTGAAGGCAGGTATGCTTTGACCCGTATTGCTATTCATTCGGGATACGGCACCCTCCTCAAGGAAATACAATAAGCGATCCCTTTTCGGACCCTCTTGGGCAAGTCGTGCTGCTTCCTCTTCCGCCCGATCCAAATCCCCTATTTTCCAGAGAAATTGAAAGTTTTCGGTGCGGTCATAATGGGAAGTACCGATGCATCCAGATAAGCAGAGGGACCAAGAGATGATCGAATAAATTGATATAAAAAAAGAAAAACCTTTGATCGTATGTAAGTTTTTCAAAAAACCAGATTTCGTAAGCTATTCAGGAGAGCACTGATAGAAAATATTCTATTAAAACCGTCGAGCCTGCATTTGCAGACGGGCTTGTTGGTTGAGCTGACTGAAGAAAATTGGATAGGTTTCAAATTTTCCTTTTAAACGGGAGTGTAAGTAATTCGAATTTAATTCCAAATCGCTCATTTTAATGAATTTATTTTCCTTGGAATAAATCCTTTGCCCTGGAAGAAGCACTTTTTCAGAATCTTCAAACTGCAACTGGATTCGCCCCAACAAGGATGTAAATTGGAGACTCCCATCTACTCCGACTTCCCCAAAGAATGCAAATGCCTGAGTACTCGAAATCTCTAAAGTCGAATCACCATATAGAAGAGAAAATCTATCCAGTTTCTGAGAAGAGCAAAAGGAGAAGTTACCAGAATGGACTTTAAGCGTATCCAATGAGATAAGCGTCACTCCAACTCCATCCGAGAAGCGCAAGATGTATTTTTGGTCTCCCGATTCCTCGATCTCCAAACCAGCATTTGGAAGAATACTTATCTGCCTGCCTGCCCCAATAAATTCACCTGATTCAATTTGGTCTCTTCCCTCCCAAACCTTACGAACAAATACCTTGCCATAAGTTTGAAGAACACGAAAGTGCTCTTGCTCAGATTCAAGTGGAAGTAACTCGACTGCATCGTCATCATTTACAGAAGTACGAGCAGCTTTTCGATTTCGTTCCATCGCAATATCCTGCTTCGTCTGGCTGATCAAATCTTCAACTTTTTTCCGAAGTGGGTGATTGGGGAGATGCCTAAGCCTACCCATGGCCTGATTGAGTTCCAAAAGAGCCTGTGAATAATCGCTACGATCAGAAAACTGACGCCCTTTCCGATAGTGATCTTCAACGATGAGATCTAAATCTGGAATCCCAAATATGTTAGAAATAGGAAACAAAAAGAAAAAAGAAAACCTAAGTATGCGCTCCAACAAAACATTCATCTTTTCCCTGAAAACCACTTTTATTGTTTATCTATTCACCAATCCGAAATTAATCATGGATAGGATTCTCAACATCTTGCTCGCCTAAAATATTTACCTCAAAATCATCCATGGTTTTGGCATCGCCAACGAGTGCTCGATAGTGGTGCTTGGTACGAATAGCCTGAATCAATGCCTGTTGCCTCATCTTTCTCGATAGCATTGGAGGTTCTTCGAAATCAGCTACCAAAGGGGTTGTGGCAATGTAAGTGGATAGTTCGATATTCATTTTCTGGCTAAACTCATTTTGCATTACAAAGACTAATTCACCAGGGTCAAGGGCTAGCCTTGTCCGATTTTCAAGATAAAAAACAGGCTCTCCAGCCAAAGTGATCAACTTGCAACCTCCGTTGGTTGTGATTTCAAGAGTAAATGCGAATGAGGTGCCTGATTCTACCCAAACTTGCCCCAATGGACACACGAAGGACCAATCTAGAGGATTCAATCGCTTGCCAGAAATTAGAAAAGTACCCGAGTAAAACTCACATAGGTTTGTTTCTGGTAAGACAAAACCGGAAGAACCAACGGAACGAACGGTGAAGTCATAGGTCGGATTAAGAGACAGTTCGATGCCAGAATTTGGAAGCACAGTGATCTTTCGTCCCTTTCCAACAAAATCATTTTCACCATAAATCATTCTTTTTGCCCAGATTCGTTGTGCCGAAACATTCCCAAATGATTGAAGAACAAGAAACTCCTGGGACTCTAGGGTGGAAGGAAGTAAAACTTCTCGATCAGAATCCTCACGATCACTCCTACTGAACTGAAAATGATAAATTAGTGACTGTGCTTTGGCCTGTCGGATTTTGGACTCCAAGGAATCTGCCATTGTTGAGCCCTCATTAATCTTTCGTGTATGAGCAAGTGCGGTTTGGAAAGAACGAACTGCATCATCATACCTGCCTTCTCCCAAGGCGGTTTCACCTGTCTGTGTCAAAGAGTTGGCTTCATCCAAATGATTTACCTTGTCCTTATATGAACGACAAGAGGTTGAAAATTGTAACAAAAAGCCTAGGAGACCAACCCTTACAATGCCTTGAATAGGCATCTACCCAATTAAAATGAGTAATTAAAACCAAGGGTCAAACCACCATTGAAATCTTTGAAAGCTGCTACATCCGCTTTATTTGATTCCTTGGACATAAAATTACTAACAGTGGATAAAGAACACCAATCCGTTATCTTATAAGAGCTTCCAACTCCAATAGTATACATGGTGTCTTTACGCCCATCATTGGAGCCCTTGACATAAGTAGACTGGTTTACATTGGCTGAGGGTATAATCGTTAGCTTTTCTGTGATAGGTTTTGGATATGAAACGCTTAAACTAAAGGAATAAGTATCATTTAAATTAAATGGATCAAGAATCCCATCACTTTGGGCGAGGGATTGAGCAATGGTATCACCAAAAGATGAAGATAACCCCTCTAACTCAGTGTCGCCCTTTGAAATAGTATAGCTGTAGCCAAAATTAAGAGCGAGAGAGTCACCATTAAACAGGGGGAGAGATTTCGAAAGCGAGACATTTGGAGTATTGTTGTAGAGCAATACATTGTCGTTCTCAAGAAGCATAGGTCTCATGTATGTATGACCTATCGTAAAGATAAAATCCATAGGCAGGACAAAAGGAAAAGATACTCCAGCAATTTGAACATCTGTGTTACCACCCCTGTATTGAGTACCAAAGTCCTTAGCTATGTCATTATAGGTTCTCATTTGCATGAGCATGAGAGATGGAGCACAGACAACCTCATCAAGTAGTGCAAACTCTCCTAATCCAGAGCTTACCATCAAACTCAAATTAAGTGCGTTTCCATCTCGGTTCCTATTCTTAAGAGAATTACCATCCGGATTGTTTTTGTAGATATATCCGGTGGAAAAGGAAAAAGCTGGTGAAAGTGCAGTGCTTTTAAGCTGAATCAAACGTTGTTTCCCAGACTCTTCATCGAACGCGTTTGCGTCTGAGATGGCTCCGGCAAAAAAGTCTGATGAAAATGCTGTAACGGGTGCACTGTCATCGGCAAGACTGTCGGTGGAAGCACCATTTTCTGCAGAAAAAAGGACATGTGCAAAGGTAATGCTAAAAACTAGTGGTAAGAGTCTCATATTTAAAATTTTAGAGATAATCCAATTTGGTGTAAACCGACTAAGGTGATTGGAATTTTATCTTCAGAGTTTTCCTATGGTGATCTTGCCACCAGTCGCATCGAAAGCAGAACGACCATTAATCAGACTTTCTCCGTACCTTACGCTGTTTATGAAATTAACGCGTCCGTATTGAGAGGAGCCAAAGTTGGGATACTTTCCTTCCAAACCTCCGTAAGCACTATTGAGCATAACGGAAGATCCAGCAGGGAAAATCACATCGGATAAGTTAATCGTGATTGCAGACATAATAATTTCACGGGTTTGAAGGGAGAGTTGCTGAGCGTTTATTTCAGATGCTGCCATCAAGTGAATGAAATCGGAACCTGTGTTGTTAGTGACAAGAGATGAATTCTTAAGAATTAGACTGTCAAGTGAGCGTAAATGAAGTTCGTTTGCTTTGAGACTAACATTTTCCATATTCAAACTATCGAACGAGCCAAAACCAAGGGTACCAGGATGAGTAACACTGCTGAGTTTAGATGTGTCAATGGAACCAGCGGAGAGGAAGATGAGTTCACTGGCAGAAGGACCGTTGAAAACGATATCACCCAACAAACTCAGTTTGTCCGAAGCGGCAATCGAGGATTCAGTATACTTCAATGTGTAGGAACCGCCAGCCATAGTAACATTGCGCCCACCGAAAACATATGTGTCATCACCCTCTGAGCCACTCGAGGATACAGAGCTACCCTCGTCGTTGGTAAACTTTCCTATCTGTTCTAAACTATCGTAAATCTGCTGACCATCAGGGGATACAGAACTGGTAGAATGAATGTTTGAAAGTGCTTCGTAGGTATCGATGACTTCATTGAAAAATACGCTCGCCGAAAGTTGCGAGGTCGACACAAACAAGGACTGGTCAAAAGAATTGGGAGATATATCATGATCATCCAAAAGATGGAGCATATCTGCTTCCTGACTTAAATTCAGAGAGGGTGGCCGGTCTTTAGGAGCAGATTCTCCTGGTCCTTCGCCCACATCGGTTAGAATATTTTTTAATTCATCTTCGGAAAGCCCAAGCTTTTTTAATTCGGAAAATAGGACTGGTGGAAGAGAAGGGTTTGCTTTAAGAGCAGGAAGAAATTTTTCGAAATAAGCAGGATCATCAAGAAGGAGAAGTAAAAAAGCATCTCCAGCCTGATCAGATATCTTCTCATTGAAAAAAGTCTGGTTTTCTTTGTTGGTGTATGTTTTAAGAACGCCACTTTTGAAAACATCCAATTTTCTGTTAGAAATAGCAGGCTTTTTTAAGAGGTCATCAATTAATTGGGCGTATGCCTTATATGTGTCCAGAATATCGCTAAACTGTGGATACTGGCGCTTGAGCTCGGTGATTAAACTCGTACCAGCAGCTTGGGTCTGAGCCTCTTCAACAGATATTTCACCAGAGGCAACAGCCTCCGAAGTTTCCTCTAAAGAGCTTGCCTCTTCTTCCAATTCCTCCGCAGAAGAACTTTTTATCTTATCAAGGTCAAAATCAGTCTTAAGACCAGCCGCCTCAGCTTTTTGGGTAGCTTCAACACGCTTAAGGGTTGCTTCAAGTTTGTCTTCTTCGATGCCAGCTTCCTTGAGGAGACTTTTCTTAAGTGCGTCTTCTCCCCCTTCAGAGATACCCTGCCTCTTTGCTTTTTTGTCAGGGTTAATTTCATCCAATCCTTGTGTATCTACTGGTATAGGGTCAGAGGGTGGTGGTGGTGGTGCCGCTGGCTCTTCAGAAGGTGGAGGTGGTGGAGGTGGTGGAGCATCTTCAACCGGAGCCGGTGCAGGCTCTTCAGCTGTAGGGGCGGGTGCGTCTTCTGCTGGGGCAGGAGCAGGCTCATCTGTCGGAGCTGGTTCATCTGCGGGTGCAGGCTCAGGTTCCTCCACAGGTTCAGGCTCCTCTGCGGGCGCTGGTTCATCT
>CAXBQX010000048.1:0-15045 GCA_963978365.1 uncultured Opitutales bacterium
ATCAGGGATTGTCGGGGAACTCCCAACCGGTTGGCTTCGGTATCGAGCCGGTCGATCATCCAGGTGGGGAAGTCCACGTTTACCCGCTTTAATTCCTGTCCAGGACGAAAGGCTGTGGACAAGTCCAGATGGTCGGTAATGTCCACCTGTCCGTCATCAAATATTTTATCCAAATCTTTTGCTTTCATAAACTTCACTTTCTCCTTTTCTTGCCCGGCGTACGGAAATGATCCGAATTTCTTGTTTCCGAATGGTGTAAAAGGCTACCCATACTTTCTTTTTCATTTTGGCTAAAAGGGCAAACCTTGGCTCGTCCTCTGATTTAGCAGGAAATCCAAGCGCGTATGAATCGCTCCACAATTCTTTTGCCTGCTCAAAATCAATACCATGCTTCTTCTTGTTTGCTTTACTTTTTGCCGGGTCGTACTGAAACCTCATTTAGGTATAAAATCTATACCAATAATTGCAGGCATGTCAAACTGAAGGTAAGGAATAGTGAAGGGCATAGGAAGAGTGAATGGTGAGTAGTGAAGGGTGAAAAAGGAAGAGTGAATGGTGAAGAGTAAAATCTGAATGCCTTGGATCTACTTCAAACTTCTCTCTTCAATCCTCACTCTTCCTATCTTCCCTCTTACTTAATTCTAGTTTGACTTCGCTTAGAAGCAGTGGTCATTTAAAGTGACCATAATGAGAAATTCTGAAAAAGTGCCTGTTGCCAAGTTTAAGGCGACCTGTCTTGGTTTGTTTGAACAGGTAGACAAAGCAGGAAGGACTTTTGTGGTTACCAAGCGGGGCCGGCCGGTTGCCCGGGTGGTGCCTGTGGAAGAGGCATCGCATGATCTGAAGGGCTCGGTTGTTTTTGAGGATAACATTGTTGGCCCAACGGGAGAGGATTGGGCGGCGGAGCAGTGATTCTGCTGGATACCCATGCCTGGGTCTGGTGGGCAAGTGGATCTGCCCAATTGAGTGCCAAAGCAAAGAAGGTGTTGGCCAGGGAGAAACGTCTGATGGTGTCGGCCATTTCCTGCTGGGAGATATCCACCTTGGTAAGGCTGGAAAAACTAAAATTTGACCGTCCTGCAGAGCAGTGGATTGAGCAGTCGCTGGCGGACCCCATACTGGAGTGTATTGAGATTAGCTCAAAAGTGGCAGTTCTTGCTGGGAGTTTAAATGATTTTCATGGAGACCCAGCCGACCGCTTGATTGTTGCGACCGCTCAGGCATTGGGGTGCAAACTGGTAACTAAGGACAGAAAAATTGCGGATTATTTAAAGGGGCATGCTATTTGGTAAACCCATCCAACTTCTCTCTTCACTCTTCACTCTTCCTTCCTCCTCTCTTCCCCATTGCCAAAAGAGCGTTGGTTCGACTAGCTAGAACCTATTCTCTTTTTCGCATTCATGAAGCAAAGCATTATCTCTCCTCTTTTTCGTAATCTACTTTTATTTTGGGTACTGCTTAGTAGTGCGTCTGCCCTGCTACAGGCGAAGCGGCCCAATGTGGTCTTCATTCTTACCGATGACCAACGGGGGGATGCTCTTGGCTGTATGGGGCACCCGCATCTGAAGACCCCACGGATCGACCGGTTGGCAGAGGAGGGAGCGTTGTTTCGCAATCATTTTTGTACCACTTCCCTGTGCTCCCCCAGCCGGGCATCCATCCTCGGTGGGCTCTATGCCCATGCCCATGGGGTGGTCAATAATTTCACCGATTATCCAAGAGACCTGCCCACTTTCCCCCGGCAGTTGCAAGCGGAGGGATATGCCACTGCATACATCGGAAAATGGCACATGGGCGAGGAGGACGATAGTATGCGCCCGGGATTTGACCACTTTGTAACCCACCGGGGGCAGGGAAAATACTTTGATACCGAGTTTCGTACAAACAATGGAAAAAGAGAGGTGGTGCCCGGCTACTACACCACCGTGGTCACGGATATGGCGATTGATTGGATGGCGGGACGCGAAGAGGAGGATGCCCCGTTTTTATTGATGCTTGGGCACAAGGCACCGCACAGTTTTTACTTTCCCGAACCGAAGTATGAAAACACTTTTGATGGGGTGCGTGTGCCCTACCCTGCATCTGCATTTTCCCTGGAGGACAAGCCGGTGTGGATCAAACAGCGTCTCAATACCTGGCACGGGATCTATGGACCTTTGTTTGACTGGCGCAAAAATTTCCCCGACCGTTCCGCCCGGGCGATGATCGACTTTGAACGGATGGTCCGGGCGTACTGGGGAACGATTCTATCGGTGGATGATTCGGTGGGCAGGATATACGACTACTTAAAAGAAGCAGGCAAGCTGGACAATACCCTGTTTATTTTCACCAGTGATAATGGGCTGTTGGAGGGCGAGCATGGGATGGTGGATAAGCGCACCGGGCATGATCCATCGCTGCACATTCCACTGGTGGTACGCTACCCGGGCCTGATCGAGGCGGGCAAGGTGGTGGATGCCCAGACCCTGACCCTGGATTTTGCCTCCACTATTCTGGAAATTTGCCAGGCCCCTGCCCTGCCCAAGACCCAGGGAAAGTCGTGGAAAAAATTGGTAAGCTCGGGAGATGAGGACTGGCGAACCAGCTGGTACTACGAGTACAATTATGAAAAGCAGTTTCCCTACACCCCCAATGTGCGGGCCTTGCGCACCGACCGCTGGAAGTACATCCGCTACCCCCATGGGGATGGATCCCCCGACCGGCACATGGCCGAGCTCTATGATTTGCAAAACGACCCCAAGGAATCCACCAACCTGATCGCAAAGGGTGGGCGGGAAAAACTGATTGCCCGGTTGAGTGGGGAACTGGACCGGTTGATTGAGCAAGCAAACCATGGACGGCCCGACCACATGCCCATGGACGAGGGAATCAAGGGCGAATTACCGGACGAAAAAATCCGTTAATTCAAAATCGGGCGATTCTTTAAGCAGGCCCGGCAGTGAGGCACGAAGAAACTGTGCTTTGCATCTGCGGGGCATGTTCCTGCATGGAGCGGAGCAATTGAAACTGGGCACGGGCACGCTCAAAGTTATGACCGGGCCGTTTTACTTTGAAGTAGGTATCGCCCAGTAAAAAATCGGTCAAGAAGCGCAGGGCGAGCTCGTAGGTGATGACCTGGGGAGCCTCGGCGAGGTGTTCCACTTCCACGGGGTCGAGCAGGTCTTGCACTCCACAGAGATAACCCTCGACGAGGGCGGAAAAACGATCGGGCAGGAAATGAATTTTGGAGATATCGGGCTCGTCTTCCTCGGAGGAGCAAGCCGCGGTGCGCACCAGATCCCCAAAGTCGTGCAGGACGCAGCCGGGCATCACCGTATCGAGATCGACCACGCAGATACCCGCACCAGTGGTCTCATGCAGAAGTACATTATTGAGCTTGGTATCGTTGTGCACCGTGCGGGTGGGAAAATCGGCATAGCGGATGAGGGTGGCGAGGTGCTCATTTTCCTTGGCGAAGGAAATGAGATCGGCCGCCTCGGAGGCACGCTGGCAGGGGTCTGCATCCACTGCCCGAAGAAAAGCATGGTAGCGCGACTCAGTATTGTGAAAGGCGGGAATGGTCTCGATCAGAGCATCGCCCGGGAGGTCGCGTAATTGGTACTGGAAGTCCCCAAAAGCACGGGCGGCCTCATAGGCATGTTCACGGGACTGGGGAACTTCCAGCGATAAGCCGTTAGGGACATATTCCGTGACCCGCCAATAATTCCCCTCATTTCCGGTAATATAGCTTGCCCCATCGAGGGCAGGCACGAGCACGAGAGTCTGCAAGGTAGTCTGCCCATCTGCATATTTTTGGGCGAGGTGCTGGGTGACTCGGGCAAAATTATCCATGAGGGAGACGGGATCCTTAAAGACATCGTGGTTGATGCGCTGAAGGGTGTAACGGTGCCCGCAATCGGTAACCAGTAAAAAAGTATCGTTTACATTGCCGTTGCCAAAGGGCTCGACGGTATCGACCGCTCCCTCCACCTGAAAGCGGGAAGCAAGCTCAAGAATTTCTTCTGTCGATAAATCTTTCAATCTGCCCCATCATTAAGAAAACGAAGGGTGGGTCAACGCGAGAAGACATCAGAATTATTTGGTTGATTTGCAGGTAATGAAAGGGAAATAATTCGGGCTATGCATAAGCCCACCCTCGCCCTTCTTTTCCTTGTTCCCCTGCTCGGCATGGCCAAGCAGCCGAACATCATTTTCATCCTGACCGATGATCAGGGATATGGGGATGTCAATGCCCATGGCCACCCCTACTTGAAGACTCCGCACACCAACAAGTTGCGGGAGGAAAGTGTGAGCTTTGATAATTTTTATGTCAGCCCATCCTGCTCCCCCACCCGGGCTGCCCTGCTCACCGGAATGCATGAGTTTCGCAGTGGCGTAACCCACACCTTGCCTCCCCGGGAAGACCTGCCCACCAGCATGACCACCCTGCCCGAGGTGCTGAAGACCGCGGGCTACAAGACCAGTTTTATTGGAAAGTGGCACCTCGGGGGATCGCCCGGGCCGGATGCCCATGGCTTTGACTGGTGCTCCACCAACCAGGCGGGCCCTAATGCCCACTTCGATACCGTGTTTGTTCGCAACCGCAAACGCTTTGAAACCAAGGGATACCGCGAAGACATCTTTTTTGACGAGGCAATGACCTTTATTGAGGAGGCCGGGGATAACCCCTACTTTTGCTACCTCTGCACCTATTCCCCACACACCCCGCTGGCGGCTCCGGAAAAATTTATCAAGCCCTTACGCGATGCCGGGCTCAATGATACCCATGCCACCTATCTGGCAATGGTGGAAAATATTGACTACAACTTAGGCCGCCTGATGAAATTCCTCAAAGACACCGGGCGGGATGAGGACACCATTGTCATCATGGTCAATGATAACGGGGTGACCGAAGGGTTGGATGTGTACAATGCCAACATGCGCGGCCCCAAGTGCTCCGCCTGGGAAGGTGGCACGCGGGCCTTCTCCTTCTGGAGATGGCCAGGCAAGTGGCAGCCTCAGTTGGTCAACAACCTGACCGCCCACCTCGATGTCTTCCCTACCCTCTGCGAACTCGCCGGGGCAAAGATACCCAACGAGCTTCAACCCAAGCTCGAGGGATACAGCCTGCTCCCTCTTTTAGAAAGCAAAGAAGAAGTTAAAAACTGGCAGAAGGACCGGATTTTGTTTCACCATGTTGCGCGTTGGCCAAGCGGATATGCCAAGTTTCATAAATATGCGATGGCTGGGGCGAGGCAGGGAAATTTTCTTATGCTCCGCAGCAACCATTGTGGAAATGAGGAATGCTTAAAGCACATGAGCCAGTGCATGGGCCTGAAAGCGATAGAAAACGGCCGGGAGGTACACACCTATGCCTATGGCACTGCCCAGTACCATTGGGGACTGAGCCCCCGGGACCGCTGGGTGCTCTTTGATGTAAAGAAAGACCCCGGTTGCCAGAATGATTTATCTGAAAAACGCCCGGGCTTGGTGGCCAAACTAAGCAAGGCCTATGACCAATGGTGGGACGATACCTATCCCGAAATGATTGCCATGGGCGGAGATGAGGGAAATCCCGATGTGGGCCTAAGAGCCTCGAAAAAAAGCTCCAGTTGGAAGGGTAAAACCACCGACAAGGAGTAGCTTACTCCTGTTGGGAACTCCGAATTAAAGATATAAATTTAAGCGACTTCCAGTTTGAGCTTTTTGCCAAGGGCATGGGCAAACTTCTCTAGGGTAGATAGCTTAATATCCTCCGCATGGTTTTCTATTCTGGAGATTGCTGTTTTCTTTGTGTTTAACCGCCTGGCTAGCTCATCCTGAGTCATACCAGCCTCTTCACGGGCACTTTTTAACATCACTCCAATTTTGAATTGCTCGTAACCCCTTTCCAAATTCTTGGCAAATTCTGGATCCTGAGATTTTCTTTTATTGGTATATTTTTTGAGATCATTCATTTTTTCTTCCTCCTAAAGTAGTCTAATTTTCTATCCTCAGCCAATCGGATGGCAGGTAGAGGAGTCTTTTGAGTTTTCTTCTGAAAGGCATGACAAAGAACCACCAACTGGTCGCCATCCATAAAGCTAAGAAAACGAAAAATATTTGAAGCCTGGCTGACACGAACCTCCCAGAGGTCTTTCGTATTTACCATCTTCTTGAAGTACTGACTAGGCACTACTTCGAATTCATCAATTAAGCGTAGTACCCAAACAACTTTCTGGGCTTGCTTGCCTGAAAGTGAGTCCAAAAATTCCTCCACTGGGCAATTCCCTGTTTTCGATTTGTAGAAGATTATCTTTCTGCCCATATATAAAAGTTAACATACAAGTTAACTTTGGCAAGCATTCTGCGAGGTTCTGATCGAGATTATAATTTAAGGATTTAATTGAGACCGCAGGGCTTTCCACTTTTCCAAGCGCTCGGCAATGGCCGATTCGGCACCGGAAGATTTCGGGCGGTATAAAGTGATCGGTTTTTCGAGGTATTGCTGCCCGGATATATTCTCGGGAAATTCATGGCTGTAGAGGTAACCCTCCTCTCCTTCCTCACGATCCTTACGGTTACGACCATGACGGTCTCGGACCGAAGATGGAACGGACTGGACCGGTTGTTCCCGCAGGGCACGCTTCGCCTCCCCAATAGCCAGGGTGGCACTGTTGCTCTTGGGACAGGTGGCGAGAAATAAAACCACATGGGCGAGGTTGAGCTCGCACTCGGGCAACCCGATGGTCTCGCAGGCACGGAAAGCGGCATCCGCCATCAGCAAGGCACGGGAATCTGCGAGCCCCACATCCTCAGAAGCAAAGATGACCAGTCGACGGGCAATGAAGCGTGGGTCCTCCCCACCGGCCAGCATTTTCGCCAGCCAGTAGACTGCGGCATCGGGATCGTTCCCACGCATGCTTTTAATGAGGGCGGATGCGGTGTCGTAGTGCTCGTCCTCATCACGGTCGTAGCGTACTCCCCTTTCCTGAGCAAAAGCGGACACTTCGGCATCCCCCAGCACTGCCCCGTCGGGCAATCCTTCAACGATTGTCTCTAAAATATTGTAGGCCCGGCGCATATCACCCTCCGCAAAAAGGGCTAAATTGGAGAGGGCTTCTTTTTGTGCGGTACACTTTCTGTCCCCTAGCCCACGATCCATATCGGTGAGGCATTCGGCCAATGCTTCGACAATCACATCCTGACTAAGGGACTTGAGAGTGAAGAGATGGGAACGGCTAAGCAGCGGATCGATGATGTAATACCTGGGGTTATGGGTGGTGGCTCCGATTAGGCGAACCTCCCCGGATTCAATATCGGGCAACAGCAAATCCTGCTGAGCCTTGTTGAATCGGTGAATCTCATCGACAAACAAATAGCAATTTTCCGCCCCATGGTAGCGGGCGAGCTTGAGGGTCTCCCGCAACTCCGCCACATTGGAAGTGACTGCATTGACCTTGAGCAACTTGCATTTTCCCTCCCGGGCGATGACGGTGGCCAGAGTGGTCTTGCCCGTTCCCGGAGGGCCGGCCAGGAGAAGATTGCCCACCCGGTTTTCGCGAATCAGCTTAGGCAGGAGGCAGCCATCCCCAAGCAAATGTTGCTGGCCAAGAACCTCGCGTAAAGCTTGAGGTCGCATACGCTCAGCCAAAGGGCGGCGGGACAGATCTTTTTTAACCGGTGTTTCGAGGGAAAATTCCATGACTTCTTCTTGCATCGCAGAAGAATAATCCAAGCAGGCTTCAGCTATGGGGGCAAGTCTAGGCAACAACTCGGTTGATAAAGTTGGCAGGTGCTCACAGGTATCTCATCTGTAGTGGTCACAAAATGAGCATTCTGTGGTTTTTAGGCGGTGAAAATTCTACCACTTTGGCTCGATTTAGAATTTTGGCATGGCTTTTGCAAGAAACTATGCACAACGATCAATTAATGATCACAACTAACTGAATATCAATAATTAATAAAATGAAATCTAAATCCCTAATGTTACTAAGTATGGGCGCAGCACCCTGGAAGTACATGCTTCTTGCGGTTATTCTTGCGTTTTCCAATGTTGTTCCCGCCCATGCGGATGACCATGAAGAAGCAGCACCTGCTGCAGAAGAGGAAGCTGGTCCGGTGGATGATTATCTTGAACTCTTGGAAGCCCAAGGAGAATACGCTCCAGCTTACGATTTCTTCACCACATCAATGTTGTGGACTGTGATCGCAGCGGCTCTCGTTTTCCTGATGCACCTTGGTTTTGCGACTTTGGAGTCCGGCCTGTGCCAAAAGAAAAACACCGTTAACATCCTCTTTAAAAATGTGTTCATAATTTCCATCGGTGTTCTGACCTATGCTTTCTTCGGTTTTAACACTCATTACCCCGGAGATTTCAACGGATGGTTTAGCTGGGGCGGAATGATCGGTGACCTCAATGCTGATGGTGGAAACACCTGGGGATACGGTGGACTTGGTCTGGCGATGACTGGATTTGGTGACTTTATTTTCCAAGCGATGTTTGCGGCCACAGGTGCAACCATTGTATCGGGTGCAGTGGCTGAAAGAGTGAAACTCTCTTCTTTCATGGTTTTCGCATTACTCTTTGTAGGTGTTGCTTACCCAGTAGCTGGTTCCTGGCACTGGGGTGGAGGCGTTCTTGCTGAGCTTGGATTCAAGGACTTTGCAGGATCCACCGTGGTCCACGCTTTTGGTGGATTTGGTGCCTTGGCCTGTGTGATGGTTCTTGGACCTCGCCGTGGTAAGTACACTGAAAACGGAATTAAGCCTATCCCTGCACACAACTTCCCTCTCGCTGCCATTGGTGTATTTTTACTGATGTTTGGCTGGTACGGATTCAATGGTGGTTCCGTCCTTTCCGCTGAGCCTGGTGCTCTTGGCTTGGTCTTCACCACCACTACACTGGCTGCATGTGCCGGTGCACTTGGTGCGATGTTCACTTCCTGGTTTGCATTGAAAAAGCCTGACCTTTCCATGGCTCTTAATGGTATCCTCGCTGGCTTGGTTGGTATTACCGCCAACGCGGATGTTGTTTCCGTCGGAAGTTCTATCATCATCGGATTAATCGCCGGAATTATCGTGGTGTTTGCAATTACCTTCTTTGACAAATCCAAGATCGACGATCCAGTAGGTGCTATTTCCGTTCACGGAGTATGTGGTATCTGGGGAACCTTAGCCGTTGCCATCTTCGCCGATGGATTCGACTTCATGGTTCAGCTTAAAGGTGCCCTTCTTGTAAGTGTATTTGCTTTTGCCTTTGCTTACATTGTATTCTCCATACTAAAAGCAGTTATGGGAGTACGCGTTAGCGAAGAGGAAGAGGACCGTGGTCTCGATATCACCGAGCATGGTCAAGAAGCCTACACAAACTAAGGCACCCATTCACGACCCATTAATCTTACACGAAAGAAAATATTATGAAATTAGTTAAAGCCGTCATCAAGCCATTCAAGCTTGAAGAAGTTAAGGACGCCTTGTCCGAAATCGGAGTCGAAGGTATGACCGTATCCGAGGTAAAAGGATTTGGCCGACAAAAAGGACACACCGAAATCTACCGCGGAAGTGAGTACACGGTTGATTTTCTCCCCAAAGTTAAAATCGAAATTGGAGTAGCCGATGATCTCACCGACAAAGTGGTCGACGCGATTGTGGGTGCTGCCCAAACCGGTAAAATTGGAGACGGTAAAATCTTCATCCTTCCTATGGAAGAATGCGTACGTATTCGTACCGGAGAGAAGGGTGACGAAGCACTTTGATTGCTTTAAACTGAAGCAAACAAACTCAACCATGCAGGAGTTTACAGGCTAATTTACTCTTGCATTTCCCCCTCATTTAAGCCCGGTCCGTTTTGGACCGGGCTTTTTTTGCAATCGATAAAGAATCTATGAATAAGATTCATTTTAAAAATTATATTTGATCATCTCATTGTTTTCTCTCTTGTTATTGGTTTGTTAAACACTAGCAGACATTACGAACCATTACATATAAGCACATGATTTCAAGATACCTTCTTATTTTAGCCAGTCTCGGGTTGGCCCCGATTCTTTTCGGACAAGCACCCGACCCCTTGGTCACCGGATCGGCCGATGCCATTATCCAAACCGCAGTACCCGTTGCCGAAGAGGCAACCACCCTGGACAGCGGCAATACCGCCTGGATGATTACGGCAACTGCACTGGTCTTATTCATGACCCTTCCCGGTCTTGCTCTTTTCTACGGCGGCTTGGTGCAGTCCAAAAATGTGCTTTCCGTACTGATGCACTGCTTCGCTATCGCTTGCGTCGCATCAATTATCTGGTTTGCGGTAGGCTACAGTCTCTCACTCACTCCCGGAAATGGAGATGGTTGGATTGGTGGACAAGATGCCTTTTTCCTTAAACACCTCAACATCGATGCACTCAATGGGGACCATCCCGAGACCGTATGGATTATGTTCCAAATGACTTTTGCGATCATTACCCCAGGCCTGATTGTGGGTGCCTTTGTGGAGAGAATCAAATTTTCCGCGGTTCTTTTATTCAGTGCCCTCTGGCTCATCGTGGTCTACTGCCCAGTATGCTACTGGGTCTGGGGTGGCGGTTGGCTCGCTGAGCGCGGGGTGATCGACTTTGCCGGTGGGATTGTGGTGCATGCCACTGCCGGTGCCTCTGCCCTGACCTTGGCTGCTATGCTTGGCCGAAGGCACGGTTTCCCCCGCAACCTGAAACCTCCTCATAACCCAGGAATGGTGATGACCGGAGCTGCGATGCTCTGGGTGGGATGGTTTGGTTTTAATGCGGGTAGTGCTGCCGCCGCCGACACCAGTGCAGGCATGGCCATGCTCGTGACCCATTTATCCGCCGCCACCGCCAGCCTCGTATGGATGTTTGTAGAGTGGCGCAAAACCGGAAAACCTGGCTTGGTCGGGATTGTCACCGGTACCATTGCCGGTCTTGCCACCATTACCCCTGCATCGGGCAGCGTCGGTCCCCTCGGAGCGATTATCATTGGTGCATCCGCAGGTATCATCTGCTACTACGCCTGTGGCTTCGTCAAAGAGAAGCTTGGAGTTGATGACTCCCTTGATGTGGCTGCGGTTCACGGAGTCGGCGGTATTCTGGGAACCCTGCTCGTTTCTTACCTTGGATGGAAGGGCGAACTGGGTGGACTTGGCATCAATGCAGAAACCTGGCAGGACCAGTTGGTAATCCAAGCACAGGGATGCCTGGCTGCAATTGCTCTCTCCGTTATCGCTACCTATATCATTGTGAAAATCGTTTCCGCACTCACTTCAGGCATCCGAGTTTCTGATGATGATGAGACAAAGGGGCTTGACCAAGCGGCTCATGGAGAGAATGGTTATTCTCTCAGTTAATTCGGCTGAACCCCATAACCCCAAGAATTTAAGAATATGAAACTTATCAAATCGATTATCAAACCCTTCAAATTAGAAGATGTTAAAGATGCTCTTTCCGAAATCGGAATTGAGGGCATGACTGTGATTGAGGCCAAAGGATTTGGTCGTCAAAAAGGACACACTGAAATCTATCGAGGTAGCGAGTATACCATCGATTTTCTACCCAAGGTGGTCATTGAAGTGGCCGTGCCTGATGATATCGCAGATAAAGTAATCGAAACCATCGTAAAAGCAGCCAGGACTGAAAAGATTGGGGATGGTAAAATCTTTGTGATCCCTGTCGAACAAGCAGTTCGTATCCGCACTGGTGAGCAGGGCGAGGTAGCTCTGTAAGTTCAACTTTATTCCCTCTTTCAAAAAGCGATCGGGGTTTTGCCCTGATCGCTTTTTTATTGGATTAAGCCATCCAGTGTCCAAATAAGCCAGGCGACCGTGGCATAGATTGGGAAAGCCATAAACTGCTTAAAGGTTTCCATCCATACTCCGGGCTTGGGCAGCTTTTGTAACCATTGTGGGTACAGGGAAAGGAGTAAGTAAGGGGTAGATAACCCGATAGCGATACTGGTAAAGATAGCGAATGAAGAGATCGGGTTCATCGCCAAAGCTGCCCCCACCGCCACCCCAAGAAAAGGGGCCATGCAGGGAGTGGCCACAACCGTGGCAAGAACCCCTGAAAAAAAACTCCCAGTTAACCCAGATTTCTGAGTCAGTCCTGCCCCCACCCCAGTGATGGAAAACCCAATTTCAAACACCCCACTTAAGCTGAGTCCGAAAAGAAACAAAAAGGCGGCGAGAACAAGGACGAAAATAGGCTCCTGGAGCTGAAAGCCCCACCCTAACTGCTGTTCCATACCCTCCCGCAGTAGCAAGAGAATCGCAACAAGCAACCAAAATGAGAACAGCACGCCCAAAGTAAAGATCAACCCATGCCTGGAAATCATTCCTTTATCTTCCCCCGCTTGCTTAACAAAACTCATGATTTTAAGTCCAATAACAGGAAAAACACAGGGCATAATATTGAGGATTAAACCACCCAACCATCCAAACCCTAGTAAAGCCAAAAAGTTATTAGCTTCGAAGGTAGAAGTTTCGTTTTCTTGACCCGTTTGGATGGTATGGACCACACGGTCGGTGGTTAAAACTTCTGGCAAGACGACCGGTAAAGAACGCTCTGCCCCTCTGGATGCAGGGTAGAAAACATTGAAAGGCACCCCTTCCCTCCCATAGCTCTGTAAAGATTGAAGGATCTCGGGGCTTTTCTGGGTCCAGTCTGCCCGCAAAAGTTGCACATCCTGTTCACGCAAGGCGTCCAGTACAGAACTATCCTGATAGACCCTTTTATTGACCTGACAGGACAAGCACCACTTTGCAGTGTAATCAATGTAAACCGCCTGGCCCTCGGCAAGGAGTTTATCCTGCAGTTGAGGGCTCCAAGGTTGCCAACTCAAAGCACTGATATCGGTTGAGGATGATTTATGGGGATAAGCTAACCACAACCCTCCAACTAAGCTCAAACAGGCAAACCCATACCAGTTTTTAGAGAACCCATGCGGCGGACTGCCTTTCCCATAAGCCCAGGCTGCCATCCCCAGGCAAACCAAAGCAAGCAGAGTGTACAAGAGCTGAAATTCACTTTTTCTTTCAAGTGAGCCGGTGGACATAAAGGTTGAGACCTGAGAATCTTCCGTATCTCCTGTAGGGACAGATATATGCCATGCTTGATTCCATTCTGGATAAGTAAGTACACCGCTCACTTGGGATGGAGGCAGTCCTTCTTGCTCTAAAAACTTCAGACGGATGCCCAAAGAACCATCGGATGAACGGGAAAACCCACCTTGGTGATCGACAACAATCAATGGATTTTCCGGGAAAAATTTCAATTTAGCAGGATTGATTTCATCAAACCCAGGCGAGCTTAGACTCATTTCTCCACCAGCACTTAGAAAAGAGGTATAACCAGATAAGGATTCTTTCTGGATAGGTAAACGAGACTTCGCCAACTGAATCAAACTCTGTGGATCATTGTGCCCGGAGTTGGTTAGCTGATTCAAATTGAATGAAAACGATTTTTGATAGGGCAAGCAGGTGGACTCGTTACAGACCAATGCATCCAAAGTGACTTCAAAATCGACTGACTCGTCGACCTGCAAGGGCCCCTTCAACTTAGTTAATAAAGTAAAATTATTTTCCAAGGCATACCCAGTAATACCCTCGTACTCGTAGAGGTAAGGAGCAGGAAACTGAAGGGTTCCCGCGTTCCAACCCTCTGGCACCTCCCATCCTACGGTGGTTGGGTAGCCCGATTCACCTGCATTTTTCCAGTAAATATGCCACTTGGGGGCAAGTTGGATTTGGAATCCGACCCAAATGCTTTGTTCATCTGCCAACCCATCTGAGTGCAGGATAAGATCGACTTCGATCTGATCGTCCGCCTCCACAGCATGGGTAACCAAAACGGCTCCAGACAGGGAAGAAATCAGCAGGACTAGAAAACGGCAGATACTCAAGAGCATCGTAAGCAGATCAATTATTGGCGAAACTGGTTGAAGCTACCTTTGGTACTTTCGCAAAACTCCGCCATCGTTTTTTGTAAATCCGTGGGCCATTTAATGTGTTCGGGCAGGGTCTGAAAGACATGAACTTGGGGAATCTTGGAAATCCCCATCTCGAGACCCGCAAGAAAGTTGTCAAAAGCTTTGTCCCAGGGGATGGAAAATTTTCGGGAAATCAATTCTGGTTCCATATTGTCCAAGGAAAGCCTACTCATCGCAACATCCTCCAATTCTTCCTGATCCTCTGGTAAGTTTCTTTCGCTTTGCAAAGCAACCAGCCAGTATGCGGCAGTCTTGCGGATCAGAGAGGTAAATTGCTCGCTCACTCCCGCTACTTGAGGGCTGCTTAAGCCATCAACCGAGTGCGTAATCCCCAAACCATTGTAATCATTCTTGGAAACTTCATCCGGTGAAAAATCCGGCATATTACCGGCGAGGAAAAAGACAATATCCGGATCATAGCTTGCTGCAGTAGCTAAACCATACCATGGGCCGATCACGCCAGGTAGGACTTGAGCATAGAGAAGTTCTTTGGGGTAAAATTGATTTCTTCCCTCCTTGAGCAAAGCTGGAGTAGTCCCAAGGCTGGTGATCCATTCGGTCGCATAGCGCTTGTTTTCATCATTTGCCCGAAGAATCGTTTTCCCCAAAGCATGGGCATCTCGCAGGTTCCAACATAAAACCAGGTTAAAGTAGGAGTTGGAGGAAAGTTTAGTCAGCGATTCCAGGACCGCTAATTTCATTTCTTCCAATCTTTGCACCGAAGTTGGACCTTTTAATTGATACGAACCCACATCCACCACATAGACCACATGCTTACCCTCATAGGACTGATCCAAAAATTCGACCCGATGCTCAAGTGCAATACTCGATGGAGGACTTGGTAACTTTAAAGGAGCAACCAAAAGCGAATCCAAATCTGCCTCCGATTCTTTAGCAAGGGGGGCATCCTGACGAAGGCTGCTCTCATCCACTCCACTCTCCCCTTTCTCAAAACCATCCACTTGAGCA
The DNA here is from genome assembly GCA_963978365.1 of uncultured Opitutales bacterium. Taxonomy (GTDB): domain Bacteria; phylum Verrucomicrobiota; class Verrucomicrobiia; order Opitutales; family Seribacteraceae; genus Chordibacter. Next base: position 14,920 of record CAXBQX010000048.1, read on the forward strand.
ATCAATTCATCGAGATCGGAGTTGGTACCCAAAGCATTTTCCTCGACGACCGAACTGGAATTTCTTTCAGGCTCGACCTCATCGAAGGACAAATTGGAAATCATTCCAGCCACTGATTGATCCTCC
>CAXBQX010000049.1:0-14812 GCA_963978365.1 uncultured Opitutales bacterium
GTATCCTGCATCGCATCCCCAAGCCGCGATGAGCAACTACGCCCCTTTCTCTGGCGCTTTTGGAGGCGTACTCCCAGTACTGGTCGAATCGCGATCTTTGACCGCAGTTGGTACCGCAACCTGCTCGATGCCGATATTGATAACCGATTAAGCGAAGCAGGCCTCGCCCGGGCCTACGAGGATGTTCGCGCTTTTGAGCGCCAGTTGCGAGACGGTGGTACCATCATCCTGAAGTTTTTTCTGGAAATCACCCGGCAGGAACAAACTGCCCGGCTTACCGCCTTGCAGGCCAACCCGGCCACCGCCTGGCGGGTGGACGATGCCGTCCTCCAACGTTTGGGCCGTTACAAGGAATACGACCATGCGGTCACCCGAATGTACCGGGAATCCGATGCCGATGCCCCCATCCCTTGGGTTAAGCTGAAAGCCAAAAACAATTATATAGCCACCGCTACCGCTCAACAGGTAATGATCGAGGTTTTGGGAAAACGGGTAAGGCTTGCCAAAGGCCGGGGGATCTCCATCCCCAAACCCGATCGCCCATCGGCGATGCCCCGCTTTGCCCATGCACCCAAGTTGAACCAGGTTGACCTGTCCCAAACTCTTTCCAAAAGGGACTATCTAAGAGTTATTGAAGAAAAGCAGGCACGCATCCACGACCTGCACAACGAGATGTACCGCCGGCGTATCCCCATGGTCATTGTTTACGAGGGCTGGGATGCAGCAGGGAAGGGTGGCAATATCCGTCGGCTCACGGCAAGGATGGATCCGAGAGGGTACGAAGTGATCCCCGTTGCAGCTCCCAATGATATCGAAAAGTCCCACCACTACCTCTGGCGCTTCTGGTCGGAATTTCCCAAGGCCGGGCATGTGGCCATTTATGACCGTTCCTGGTATGGGCGCGTATTGGTCGAGCGGGTGGAAGGGTTTTGCAAGGAGTGGGAGTGGAAACAGGCCTACCGCGAGATCAATGAGATGGAGGAAAATTTTGTCAATGCCGGGACCATCCTTGTCAAGTTCTGGCTCCATATCGACCCCAAGGAACAACTCCAACGGTTTAAAGCACGGGAACTTAACCCGAGCAAGAGGTGGAAACTGGGCGAGGAGGACTGGAGGAACCGGGAAAAATGGGAGCCTTATGAGAAAGCGACCAATGATATGTTTCTGCGTACTCATACACATCACGGTCCGTGGACCATCATCGAAGCAAACTGCAAGCGCTTTGCCCGTATCCGTGCATTGGACACCGTGATCGAAGCGATCGAGAAACGTTTTTCCGAGTAAGTCGAATCGCGAACTGGTTGTGGCTGTTGAAAGGGCGATGGTGGATGACATCAATCTTGCCACTCGGGCACGATGACTTTTATAAGCAAAGGTTCGTTCTTATTTTGTATGTAAACAGTCACCCCTTATAAACTAACCCTAGATTCATTACCCATGTCTTCTGCAACTTCCATTTTACCCGAAAAACTTCACGAATATCCACAGCAGGATGTGATCGACGGATCTGCCGGATCCTCCGCATCGGTGCTCGATGATTGTATCAATCAAAACGATGGAGTGTTGCAGCTTTTACATCGCTATGCGGGGAGAACTTTTTGCAGTCCTGGAAAGCGTCTGCGTTTGGATGAGGGTTCCTACCATCCCGATTACATGGGGGGTACCGGGCTCGATGAAATCTGGATGGGGTGTACTGTACCCATCGTTACCGGAGTGATCGATGCCCGCACCGGCAAGGCACCTTACCGCGAAGGGGAATCTCATGTACTCACTCCCAATGGGCAGGTGATTGCTTTGCAGGATCTAATCGCATCCAACCCGGAGACTGTGATGGGCGAAAAAGTCACCGCCTTTTCCAGGGAGTTGTATGGCGACCCGACCTGGCCCATCGTATCCAAAAAATTTGATAATTTAAACCCCATCCCTCACCACCTGCACTGGTCCAAGTGGGAAGTGTATGATATCAATTCTTTTGATAACCCGGGTGTATGTCCATCCCATTACCACACCACCGCAATGGGCTTGTACCCCTTTGTATCCAAGGATGATTTTCTTGCCTGTATGAAGAGCTTTGGGCAGGGCGAATACAATGGGGTGCGCCACTTGTCCCCGCATGTGATGATGCAGCTCGATAATGGGTTTGTTATGCCCAATGGTGTACTGCACTCACCAACCGATCTGTGCACCCATGAGGTGCATGTGACTATGGATGAGCACTTCCTTGCCGAAGATCTCACTTTGGATGGACGGATTGGGGCAGCCGATGCGTTTTATGCCTGCCGCGAAGTGGACTACCCCAAGGATCAGCACGAGAACTGGGAGTATTTGGTGGAGAAATTTGATTTCGAAGCGAACCAGGATCCAGACTTCGTGAAGAAAAGCTCACGGCCTGCGATCACCGCCAATGAATTTGCTGGGGACGGGGTGGATGCCCAATGGATTGTCTATGGTAACTTTTTGGGCGACCAAAAAGTATCCATCCTTCGCCTGACTGTGGCTCCCGGTGCGAAAACAACTTTCTGCCCAGAATGCCCGACCTTATTCCATACCAATGGAGGAACCGGCCGGGTTGGAAAGATGGCGGTAAATTACAACCACAACATGGTGTTAGGCCAGCTCTACGGAGAAATTGGATTTGTTACCCAGGCAGCCCTGAATAATGGGGGTGTGGAAATCGAAAACACCGGATCCGATCCATTGGTGCTCACCTTTGATTTCCCCCAGAACGCACATTCGCAAACTCCGGGAGCCTGATCAGAATTATCCCAATTCTGCCTTCTCCCGGTCTTTACAGGAATGCGTACCTATTTGTGCCAGACCCCCTTATGCCCCCTCTTGAACTCTTAGATTAAGACAAAAAATGAGCGAAACTACCCAGCCCGCAGAACGCTCCGGATTACTTTCCGGAGGAAACTGGATCATCGATCAGGTAAAGATTATCGATGTCTACCCTAAGCATGAGCAACTGGCCAATATCTTCAGCCAGTCACAGGGAACGGGTGGTTCCCCTTACAATGTCCTTCTCGACTTGGCCAAGATGGGTGCACAGTTTCCGCTTGAAGGAGCCGGCTTGGTGGGGCAGGACGCTCTCGGACAATACATTGTGGACGATTGTAAAAATAACGGGATCGCTACCGCTATGCTTTCCGTTTCTCCGGGCACCAGCACCTCCTACACCGATGTGATGACCGAACGGGACGGTGGTCGCCGTACCTTTTTCCACAACCGTGGAGCCAATGCCACCTGGGATGGTTCCGAAATCGACTTCACTGCAAGCTCGGCGAAGATTTTTCATCTGGGTTATCTTCTTCTACTCGATGAGTTGGATAAGGAAGACCCCGAACATGGCACCAAAGCAGCAGCTCTTTTGGCCAAGGCACGGGCCGCGGGGATGAAAACCAGTATCGATGTGGTCAGCGAGGACAGCGATCGTTTCTTTAAAATTATCGCTCCCGCACTCAAGCAGGTCGATTACTGCATCCTCAACGAAGTGGAAGCCAGCAAGGTCACCGGTGTGCAAGTGCGTGAGGATGGAAAATTGCTCGAAGATGGAATTGCTCAGGCCTGCGAAAAATTATTTGAGCTCGGGGTTTCCGAACTGGTGGCGATCCATTTCCCTGAAGGTTCCTATGCCTTGCGTAAGGACGGTGAAAAACTTTTACAGGGCTCCCTCGCCTTACCTAAAGGCTACATCAAAGGGGCTGCAGGGGCTGGAGATGCTTTCTGTGCTGGTGTACTCTTTGGGGTGCACGAGGACTGGCCTCTGGAAAAATGCCTGATGACCGGTACCTGTGCCGCCACTGCCTGTATGTCTGACCCTACCTGTACGGATGGGTTACGATCCCTGGAGGATTGCCTCGCTCTGGCTGAGCAGTTCGGCTTTGGAGAAGACGAAAAATAATTCCCTAAAAGATTGGGCGAACAGCTCCGTACGCCAGATTACATTTGATTAACCTATACAAAACCATCCATTCCACATGTCTGAAAACAGCAATGATTTTAATCCCTCGATCCGGGAAAAGATTTTAAACGAGGCAGCGGGCACCGAGTCCTTCCCTGAGGCCCAACCCATCCTCAATGCTCATGCCCATACATTCTATTCTTTTAACTACAAAGGATATTCTCCCACCACCTTTGCGTTGGAAGCAAAACGTGCCGGGTTGGAGATCGGAGGGATTGTGGACTTTGATGTGCTGGATGGATTGGATGAATACTGGGCGGCCAGCCGCCGGCTCGACCTCAAGGCATGCATTGGGTTGGAGTCCCGTGTATTTGTGCCCGAGTTTTCCGACCGGGTGATCAACTCCCCAGGGGAGCCAGGCATCAGTTATCATATGGGTACCGGATTTACATCCACTGATATTCCAGCTGAAGCTCAGGAATTTTTGGACGGTATGCGCATCACATCGGAAACCCGCAACCGGGCCATGGCCGACCGGGTCAATGCCTACCTCAATCCATTGGTGCTCGATTACGAAAAGGATGTGGCCCCACTTACCCCGCAGGGGAATGCGACGGAGCGTCACCTCTGCCTCGCCTATGCCCGCAAAGCAGCCGCTCAATATCCTGAGGAATCCGCTTTGCGTGCATTTTGGGGAGAAAAGCTGGGTGTGGCTCCGGAAGATTTAAAAGAATTACCTGATGGACGGGCGATTACGGATTTGATCCGGGCCAAGACCATGAAAAAGGGTGGGGTGGGCTATGTGCAACCCGATTCCGGTTCCTTTCCTCAGATGGCAGACATGAATAAGTTTGTCCTTCTCTGCAACGCTTTGCCCACAATTACCTGGTTGGATGGCACCTCGGATGGAGAAGCTGCGATTGAGGAGCTGGTGGAAGTGGCACGCTCCACCGGTGCGGTTGCTTTTAATATTATTCCGGACCGCAACTACACACCTGGTTCTCCGGACCAAAAGTTGGCCAATCTCCAGCATGTGATCCAGTTATCCAATAATCTTGGGTTACCTCTGATTGGTGGAACGGAGATGAATAGTCCGGGGCAAAAATTTGTCGATGATTTTGATTCCGCTGAACTGAGCCCACACCGGGAGAGTTTCCTTCGTGGGGGCCGTATCCTCCATGCCCACTCCACCTTGCAAAAGGCACAGGGTATGGGCTATTTGAGTGACTGGGCGAATGGGAATTTCTCCGATGTTCATCAGAAAAATGATTTCTATGCCGAGTTCGGCAAAGTTTTCTCTCCCCGTGGGGAAAAGAGTTTAGTCGAACAATTGGATGCAGAGAAATCGCCAGAGCAGGTGTTAGCCCTTGCTACGCAGGCGATGGCTTCTTCCTAGGTTTCAGCAGGATGTCTCGCTCCTATGTCGGCTTCGGCTTTGGGGCAATTCAAACGGGTTTATTTTTACCCGTTGCTCAGAAGTCTGGAAATTTTGACCGTTTGGTAATCGCAGAGATTGATCCTGCCCTGGTTCAAGGGGTAAGAGAAAACCAGGGTATGTATAGTTGTAATATTGCTCATTCCGACCGGGTGGAATTTATCACCCTTGAAGGAGTGGAGATGCTTAACCCGACCGATGCGGATGACAGGGAATCTTTGGTGCAAGCCATTGCCGAAGCCGATGAACTGGGGACGGCTTTGCCCAGCTTTCACCTCTACGATGAGAAACCCGCGCCGGTTGCACGTCTGCTGGCAGAGGGTTTGACCCGCAAAACCAAACGCCCCGCCTTGCCACCAGCGGTGGTTTATGCGGCGGAGAATGATGCACGGGCAGCCACACGACTTGAGGCCCTGTGCTGGGATCATGCCCCGGCTGGATTTGGGGAGAAAGTGGTTTTTTCAGAAACAGTTATTCCGAAGATGTGTACGGTGGTGGAAGACCCAACCCGGATCGAAAGCGAAGGTTTAGTTCCCCTTTTCCCGGGGGCATCCCGGGCGATCCTGGTGGAAGCATTTGATCAAATTCTGGTGGAGGCTCAGGCACCAGCGGGATTTGAGCGGGGCATGTCCTCCTTTGTCGAAAAACGGCAGCTCGACCCCTTTGCCCAGACGAAGTTTCTGGGGCATAACGCAGTTCATGCCTGGTTAGGGTACCTGGCTGAAAGCGAGGGCTTGGTGCTGATGAGTGAGGTTGGGAAAAGGGATGATCTAATGAGAAGGGCCCTGGATGTATTTGAAAAAGAAGTGGGACCCGGGTTGATTCATGCCCATGCACGGACTGGGGATTCTTTATTTACCAACGAGGGAATGCTGGCCTATGCCAGGGACGCACTCCAGCGCATGGTGAATCCTTTCTTAAATGATCCGATTGAGCGGGTGACCCGCGATCCAGTACGGAAACTGGGATGGGAGGATCGTTTGATTGGCTCGATGCGGTTGGCCATCGAGGCTGGCGTAACTCCGGTCCTTTTAGCAGAAGGTGCTCAGCTCGCCTTGGAGCGGGCGGCGATGGAAACCCAATCCTCTCCTGAAAAAGTTTTAGCTGACATCTGGCCCAAGCATCTGGGCAAGGAGGAGAGGCAGGGGATCTTGTCTCTCTTGCTCTCTTAAGTTCTGCTGATTTTGTTCTTCTGGGTTGCCGAATCGGTTGATCGATTGTGAAAGAAAATTGCCATTCCATGATTGCTTTTCGTTCAAAAACGATCAAATTCAATCATTCACCCTTATGATTCAGGACAATACACCAGCCCTTGCTCCGCAGCGTCGGGAGCGGTTGCGCCAAATGTTGCGCGAAGGCGGAGTGGCCCGGGTGGATGACTTACGCAAAACCCTTGAGGTCTCGGTAGCCACCATCCGGCGGGACCTGGAAATCCTAGAGGAAGAAGGCAAGGTGCGCCGGGTTCATGGCGGTGCGGTCTCGATGGAAAGCCGCTTGGAAGAACCGGTCTTTGAAAATAAGACCAACCTGGCTGCCCGCGAAAAGCAGCGTATTGCTGAGGAAGCTTACTCCTTAATCGAATCGGATGAAGCGATTTATTTGAATGGGGGGAGCACCACCTTGTTTCTTGCCCGCTTATTGCGTGAGCGCACCGATCTTACGGTGGTGACCAATTCCCTGCAGGCGGCGATTGAGTTGGCTGACTCCGGGCCCAGGGTCATTTTAATTGGAGGCGAACTGCGCCGGATCAGCCAGACCATGGTTGGTCCCTTAACTTCCGCAGTGCTTGCACAGGTGCATGTGGACAAGGCATTCATGGGCACCATGGGCTTTTGTCTGAAGAACGGGCTGACCACCACAGATCCCAACGAGGCTTACTCCAATGAGATCGTTGCCGAGCAGGCGGGCCAGGTCATTCTTTTAGCTGATTCCAGTAAGGCGGAAAAAGTATGCTTCGCCCGCTTTTCGGATCTCGACAAGGTGGACCTGCTGGTTTCCGATAAAAACCTTTCCCCTGAATACACCAAAGAACTTCGCAAGCGTGGAGTGAAGGTGCGCACTGTATAATTTTTACCCAGATCTATTTAACAAACCTACACAAGGAGAAGAAGAAAACGAAACATGGCCACACCTGTAATTATGCCCCGCCAAGGACAATCGGTAGAGAGTTGTATCCTTACCGAATGGAAAGTGAATGTAGGCGATCAAGTCGCTGAAGGCGATGTACTCGCCGTAATCGAAACGGACAAAGCAAGTTTTGACCTCGAGTCCACTGCTTCCGGTACCGTGCTCGCCCTTTTCTGGGAAGCCGATGATGATGTGCCCGTCCTCGCCAATGTAGCTGCCATCGGCAACGAGGGCGAAGATATCGATGAATTTCGTCCGGAAGGACAAGGCTCGGCTCCCGCACCTGCTGCCGCCGCACCGGCTCCTGTAGCCACTGAAGCGGCCCCCCAGCCAAGTGGAGCCCCTGCGGCCCCCGCCCCCGCACCAGTGCAGTCGGGTGGTTCTTTTCAGGCAAGTGCCGGGGTTAGTCCACGGGCCCGCCGTCTTGCCCACAAGCATGGAATTGATCCGGAGACTCTTCCTGGAAGTGGTCCAGAGGGCCGGGTCATTGAACGCGATGTGGAAGCTGCGATCAGTGGCCGACCCCGTCTTTCTGCCACCGCCAAGGCCCGTTCTCTTTCCGGTGATTTCGAAACGCCGGCCCGTGGCACCGGTCTGGCAGGTATGGTCCGCTCGCAGGACTTAAAGGTTCCCGGTTCAGTAGAAGGGGCAGAGGTCACACCGGTTAAGGGAATCCGCAAGGTGATTGCCGAGCGCATGATCCAGTCTCTCCACACCACCGCTCAACTCACCCTGCATGCATCCTTTGAACTGTCCAAGGCTCAGGCTTACCGCAAGGAGCGCCTCGATGCGGGCCAATCGAAGGTTTCGCTCAACGATGTGATCGCCCATGCGATTGTAAAATCTCTGGCTGAGCACCCTCAATTAAATGCTCATTTCCTGGGCGACCGGATCGCTACCTTCGAGAAGGTGCATTTAGGCGTAGCTGTGGATACCCCCAAAGGATTGCTCGTTCCGGTGGTTCGGGATGCATCCGAAATGTCCATCGAGAAAATTTCTGCTGAAGTTAAAAACCTGGCCGGTGCCTGCCGGGAAGGAACGATTTCCCCAGACAATTTATCCGGTGGTTCCTTCACCCTGACCAACCTCGGAATGCTGGGTGTGGAAACCTTCACTCCAGTCCTGAATGCTCCTGAAGTGGCTATCTTGGGTGTTGGGGGGATCGTGCTGAAGCCCAAACGTACCGAGAGTGGAGAGGTCGAATATGTTGATACCCTTCCTTTGAGCCTGACCATCGACCACCAGGCGGTGGACGGAGCCCCAGCGGCCCGTTTTCTACAGTCCCTGGTGGAGCGTTTGGAAAACAATCCAGGTGCCTGAATGGAGCCTTCCCAACTTTAAACAAAAATTAAAAAAATATTCCTTACCTAGAAATGAAATACGATTTTGCAGTTATCGGAGCAGGACCCGCAGGGTATGTTGCCGCCAAGAAAGCCGCGGGTGCGGGTCTAAAGACCTTGCTGGTGGAAAAGAAAAAGCTCGGAGGGGTCTGCCTCAATGAGGGGTGCGTGCCTTCCAAGACCTTGTTGCAAGCCGCCAAGACTTATCATCATGCCAAGCACGGCTCTGTATTTGGCGTGACTGTGGATGGTCTGAGCTTTGACTTCCCCAAGGCCCATGCCCACAAAAATGGGGTGATGGATAAGATGCGCGATGGCATTGCCGGTCTGATGAAGAAGTACAAGGTCGATGTGATCGAAGGCGAGGCGGTGCTCCAACCGAACCGCAAGATTGTCATTAATGGCGAAGAACATGAGGCCGACAATATTCTCATTTGCACCGGTTCCTCTCCGGCGGTTCCTCCCATCCCCGGGATTGATCAGGACCATGTGGTCGACTCCACTGGTATTCTGAACACCGAAACCCTGCCCAAGCGTTTGATCGTTGTGGGTGGCGGAGTGATTGGTTGTGAGTTTGCCTGCATGTATGCATCCGTGGATGTTCCAGTGACCGTGTTGGAAGCAATGCCGGAAATCTGCCCGAATCTGGATGCAGAAATCGCAGCCACTCTGCGTACAGAACTGGAAAAGAAGGGCGTTGAATTTCAACTCGGTTCCAAGGTGGAAGAGATTGGAAAAACTTCGGTCACTTACAACGATGGAGAGGGAAGCAAAGAAATTGAGGGTGATCTCGTACTGGTTGCGACCGGACGCCGCCCCAATGTTGCCAACCTTGGGTTGGAAGATATCGGACTGGAATTTTCTCCCCGGGGAATCAAAGTGGATGATCGTGGAGCCACCAACCTGCCCGGAGTTTGGGCAGCAGGCGATATTACCGGTCGTGCCTGGCTTGCCCACGCGGCCAGTCGCATGGCTGAAGTGGTGGTCAACAATATCACCGGTCGTACCGATCGGATGCGCTACGACGCCATGCCCGCAGTGGTCTACACCAGCCCGGAAGTCGCGGTGGTCGGACTGACCAAGGAGGAAGCCGAGGAGCGTGGAATCAAGACCCGTTCCGGTCGTATGCCCATGGCGATCAATGCCCGATACATCGCAGAAAACCCCGATGAAGGTGGGCTTTGCAAAGTGGTACTGGAAAAAGAAACCAACCGCTTGCTCGGTGTCCATATGGTTGGAGGAGCCTGTTCCGAAATGATCTTTGGTGCGACTGCCATGCTTGAGACCGAACTGCGTGAGGAGGAGATTGAAGAGATCGTATTCCCGCACCCGACCACTTCCGAAATCATGAAGGATGTCTTCATGGGAGTTCGCTAATTAACAGAATTTTAAAATAACCCAAAATTTAACCCACATTCGCCATGCCGAAGTCACAAATTGTTGAACCCGCTAAAGAACGCCAAGCGGGAACCGTTCCTTTCAAGGAAGTACCTCTTAATCAATACAAGGATGATATCAAAAATGAGGTAAAGACCTATGGAGCCGATGCTCTGATTGGTATTTACGAGGATATGCTCCTGATCCGCGAATTTGAGAGCATGCTCCAAAGCATCAAAACCCAGGGTTCCTACGAAGGGATCGAGTATGATCACAAAGGCCCCGCCCACCTTTCCATCGGGCAGGAAGCTTCTGCGGTGGGCCAGGCCTTTCTCTTGGGCGTGGACGACCACATCCTTGGATCGCACCGTTCCCACGGAGAGATTTTGGCCAAGGGGATGTCTTCCATCCGTAAGCTCGATGAGGATACCCTGATGGAAATCATGAAAAACTTTCTCGGTGGAGATTGTTTTCGGGTGGTTGAAAAAGAGGGGGCAGACAATGTAAAGGCCCTCGCCCGCGACTTCCTGCTCTATGGTGCGTTGGCCGAAGTGTTTGGACGGGCCAATGGATTCAATCGCGGTCTCGGTGGTTCGATGCATGCCTTCTTTACCCCCTTTGGGATTCTTCCCAACAATGCGATTGTGGGTGGTTCTGCCGACATTGCCATGGGTGCGGCTCTTTTCAAAAAGTGCAACCGTAAGTCCGGCATTGTGATCTCCAATGTTGGGGATGCGTCCATGGGTTGTGGTCCGACTTGGGAGGCGATGAACTTTGCATCGATGCGCCAGTTCCGCGAACTTTGGGACGATTCAATGAAGGGTGGATTGCCCATCATCTTTAACTTCATGAATAATTTCTACGGTATGGGTGGCCAAACTGCCGGTGAAACCATGGCCTTTGATTTCCTTGCCCGGGTAGGAGCAGGGGTGAACCCAGACTCGATGCACTCCGAGCGGGTCGACGGATACAACCCATTGGCCGTGGCTGATGCCATCCGTCGAAAGAAAGCCTTACTGGAACAGGGAGATGGTCCGGTTCTGCTTGAAACTATTACCTACCGGTACTCTGGGCACTCCCCATCCGATGCTTCTTCCTACCGGATCAAGGAAGAGATCGAGGCCTGGCAGGCGATCGATCCACTCGATTCCTATGCCCGCGAGATCGTAGGAGCAGGCATTATTACCGAGGATCAGATCGAGGAGCGTAAAGTGGCCACCACCAAGGCAATGACCCAGGCATGCCGTCTCGCATCCTGCTTAGAAACTTCCCCCCGTCTGAAGTCCGAAAAAATTGCCGGATTGATGTTCTCCAAGCGAAAAGTGGAAAACTATGATCCTTCCCGCACGCCGGAACTTACTTTGCCTGCTGCGGAAAACCCACGGGTTCAGGCTTTGGAAAAGAAGTCCCGCGCTGGAATCATTGATGGCAAACCCGTTTCCAAAAACAAGGTCTACCAGTATCGCGACGCGATTTTCGAAGCTGCATTTCACCGCTTCCAGAATGATTCCACACTGGTGGCCTACGGAGAAGAAAACCGGGACTGGGGAGGAGCGTTTGCCTGCTACCGCGGATTGACCGAATCCTTGCCTTACCACCGTCTGTTCAACTCCCCGATTTCAGAAGCTGCGATTGTGGGTTCGGCTGTCGGATACGCTTTGCAGGGCGGCCGTGCCTTGGTCGAGTTGATGTACTGCGACTTTATGGGTCGGGCAGGGGATGAAATTTTCAACCAGTTGGCCAAGTGGCAAAGTATGTCCGCTTGTGTATTGGAAATGCCCGTGGTTCTGCGCGTATCCGTAGGCTCCAAATATGGTGCCCAGCACTCCCAGGACTGGTGTGCGATTTGTAACCATATCCCTGGCTTGCAGGTAGTTTTCCCATCTACTCCATATGATGCCAAAGGTATGCTCAATACCGCTTTGGCTGGAAGTGACCCCGTGGTTTTCTTCGAAAGTCAGCGCCTCTATGACATTGGCGAACTTTTCGAGAAGGAAGTACCCGAGGGATACTACGAAGTGCCTTTTGGCCCTCCTGCCCAGCGCCGTGTGGGTAACGATGTGACCATCATCACCGTCGGTGCCACCATGTACCGGGCACTGGAAGCGGCTGATATTCTGGAACAGAAATATGGGGTAACCGCCGATGTGTTTGATTGCCGTTCCATCAGCCCACTGGATTACGAGCCATTGGTCGAATCCGTTCGCAAGACCGGTAAGGTTCTCCTTTCTTCCGATGCGTGTGAGCGTGGATCGGTGATGCAGGATATTGCTTCCAACCTGAGCCAGCTCGCCTTTGATTACCTGGATGCTGCCCCTGTGGTGGTTGGTTCCCGTAACTGGATCACTCCATGTGCGGAAGTGGAGGAAGATTTCTTCCCCCAACCATCCTGGATGATCGATGCGATTCACCAAAATATTATGCCTCTTCCAGGCCATGTGATGAGCACCAACCCAACCAATGCAGAAAAGATTAAGCGTTACCGCGAAGGGGTATAAATTGTTTCTCGCCTATTCTTTATGAGCTATCTCAAAAAACATTCTCAGAAGGTTGATACATTCATTGGGGTATGCCATCACTTGGCGTCTCACCAGTATGTGACTGGTCATGGTGGGAATCTTGCCTGGAAGCTGGAGGAGGATGTCATCCTCATCACCCCGACCAAGCATAACAAGGGGGATGTAAACCGCGAAAATGTGGTCTTCATCAACCTGGCCGGGGAGACCATTGAGGGCACCGTTAAACCAACGGGGGAGACCCCGATGTATGTGAACTTCTTCCGCGAACGCCCGGATGTTCAGGCAGTGCTGCATTGCCACCCACCTCATCTCAATGCGTTTGTCATTTCGGACTCGAAGAATTACCACATGCGTCCGCTCTTTCCCGAGACCATCACCGAGGTCGGGCCCGTCCCCGTCGTTCCATACGGAGAACCGCTTACCCAGAAGTTAGCGGATAACTTCCTTCCATTCCTGCAAAAGTACAATGGCTTCCTGATGGAAAATCATGGCTATGTATTTTTGACTCCCTGGGATATCAAGTGGGCTCAGATGTGCACCGATCTTTTGGAAATGACCGCCCTGCATATTATCCACGCCCGCAGTCTCGGAGGGAACATCAAGGAGATCGGATACGAGGATTTACGGGATATGGGAAATATTATGAAGACCCGTGGTCTTCCTCTTCCTGGGGCTCCTGGAGAATGGGCCAGCCTGGAAGAGATGTATTATCCGGATGGTCCGCCTGCTTCGTAATCAAACGAAAGAATTTTATGTCTATTACTAAGATTGAACGTGCCGCGGAGCTCGCCGAGCGTGCCCGTAAATCTCATCACGGTGTTTATCTGACCGGACCGAATCAGGTACAGGTACTGGAAGATGAATTGCCTGCTGAATCTCTCAACGGACAAAACTTCCTTCTCGCCAGTTTTGGGAACTGCCGCTGTGCATCGGATGCCAAGGCCATCCGTCAGTTCGACGCCCATGCACGGGTGCCCTCCGGTACCGACCGGATTGCCCTGGGGCACGAGACTTTGCAAATCGTTTTGGAAGCACCCGAAGGGGCCAATGTGAAACCCGGGGATGTGGTGGTGGTCACTCCGGGACATGCGACCGAACCGATTGATCCCCTGACTTTCCAACCTAGCGAAAGCGGAGTGCTTTCCGCGTTAGGATATTCATACCGATACTTGGGGGGGTTGCGTCAGTTTAATTTTGTCCCAGCGGGAGCGCCTGCCTATGTCAAAGCCCAGGGGTTCGGGAACTTTTTCAATCCGGTCAATGCCGATGAAAAGACCAGCTTAGTCACCCTGGCCCATGCCGAGCCCTTCGCCTGTAATTACGGCACCAATAAGCATATTTTTACCCTCGGAGAAAAGGGTGAATTTAAGTACGGCGTACCCCCCCGTGCCATTGTTGCTTACCTGTCCGGCACCGCACGGATGGCGATGATCAACCTGACCATCGTGGCCAGTGTGCCCGATGAGGACCTGCCCCCGGTGGTTTATGTCACCGGATCCCAGGCCAAGTTGGATGAGATGGAGGAATACGCATTGATTAAGGATTTGCGTGCCCGTGGCACCCGGGTGGTCCTGATTGATCGAAAAGATCCAGACATCATTTCCAAGCTCACAGAATTTGGAAAACCGGTGGTGGTTTGGACTAACTACGCATCTGCGGATACCTATGAGCAAGCCAGTGCCATCATGGCAGATGGTGGAAACCTCAATAGCTATGCGGGGGCAGTCGATCCTGAGCTTACCTTTGATATGAACATTGGCCAAGCCCCCAGCTTTTCCTCGACGGAAGAGGAGGCACAGGCACAGGTCATGGAGATGCACCACAATCTATCCCCCAATGATTTGAATCGTTTCCGTGGTCTGGCGAAGGAACCAAGAGTGGCCCTCTTAGGTTTTGAACCCGGTTCGGAAAGAGAGGGTGCATATTTACATCAGTTACCAAGCGGAACCCCTGTTCTTCTTTCGCTCGATGGCCAGGCACGCGAGGGCTACAACACTTGCTTATTGCAGGAGGGTGGATTTACCGATGTCTTTATCGCCGGGACGGGAGAGGATGCAGCGAGCACCTATTCCGCAATCGAGACCCACCTGGCCCGATCTGCGGCCGTTAATTT
>CAXBQX010000050.1:0-14569 GCA_963978365.1 uncultured Opitutales bacterium
AAAATTTATTCAATGCGTGGAAAGAATTGGGTGTAGATGGATGGTCAACCGCACCTTATCGATCGAGCCGAGCGATTAATTTAGCAGTTTTTTTTCATAACACTTGCCTGTTGTGGAAAGACTTTAGAAAACTGATTGATGCCGGTTTTAGTCTTTTCCCTCATCTTCCTTTTTCCAATTTGGGCTTACAGCCAATTATCGCCCAAGCCCGATCCTTCCAGATCTTTGAAAATTGCCACCGTTCAAGAGGTTTCCTCTAAACCAGAACCAACCATGGATGCGGGCAGTAGGGGTGTGAACCGGTTATTAGACGGAAAACTGCCTAAAGATGGATGGCGTTCCTATTGGACGGTTTGGTACCAAAAGGATCCAGTGATTGAGTTTGATCTTGGGGAGGTAAAGAGAATCGGAGCAATACGGATTTACTTTCAGGCTTTTGCAAGAGATGACGAATTAAAGAAGGTTGGAGTGTCGGTGAGTTTAGACGGATCTACTTTTCATTTATTTAACGAATACGGAGGGATCGTTGCGGTCACGGAACGAGGAACATGGGTGGAGATGGATTTACAGTCTGTCCGTGGCCGGTACTTTAGGTTGAGTCCTCAGTTTCAGGGTTGGGGACATCAATGGGGTGAAGTGGAGTTTTGGGAAATTGCTAAATAGTGCCAGTTGAGCCTGAGTAAAATTTCGTTCATTTTAACGGCTGGCTTTCCGGCTTGGTCGCTAGTTGTTTCAGCCCTTGCCCTCTACCAACCTGCAAGCTTCCTTTGGTATGGGGGGGATGCGATTACCTGGGGATTAGGAGTCATTATGCTGGGAATGGGAGTTACCCTTCAGCCCAAAGATTTTACTCAAGTTTTCAAATCACCCAAAATTATTATCTTGGGAGTATCCCTTCAATTTTTAATCATGCCAGCCTGGAGTGCTCTGCTTGCATGGGGATTCGGCTTATCGCCGGAACTTGCAGTCGGCCTTATTTTGGTCGCATGCTGCCCGGGTGGCACGGCCTCCAATGTGGTTGTTTTTCTGGCGAAAGCACGGGTGGCTCTTTCGGTAAGCCTAACTCTTTGTTCCACAGTGATCGCGGTCGTATTAACACCCTGGCTTACCTTTGTATACGCGGGTCATTATATACCAATTGAGCCATGGGCTTTGCTGAAGAGCATTTTATGGATTGTCTTATTTCCTTTGGCTCTGGGGATCTTTATGAAGGGCGTTTTTCCTGGACCAGTAAAAAAGATTTCCGAATTTTCACCTGTGCTCTCCGTCCTTTTTATATTACTGATTGTGGGGTATATTTTAGCATCGAAAAGAGATACGATTTTAGAAAATGGCTGGATTCTTTTGCTGGCTACAGGATTGCTTCATATGGGTGGTTTTTTTCTTGGGTATATGGGAGCCATTTGGTTTGGAAGAAGTTCTGTGGAAAGCCAGACTTTATCCATCGAGGTGGGTATGCAAAACTCTGGGCTTGGAGCTGCCTTGGCGACCAAGCATTTTCCATCCATGCCTTTGGCCCCGGCACCTTGTGCGATGAGTGCAATTTTGCACTGCTTGATTGGCAGTGTGTTGGCATCCAAATGGGCAAGGGAAAATATAAAGGGCATAGATTCTGATGAGCAGTCGGTCTAGGAAACAAAGACCTCACAGGTTAGACCCCAATGTTCATTGGTCCAGGGTGCTTGGGTATGTTCAGCTCGAGATTTACGAAGAAGCACTGATTGAATTGTGCATGATTCCAGATAATGAAAACTGGGGTAAGCGGAAGCGCATGATGGAAGTCGAAATCTTCCAGCACCTAGAGGATTGGAAGAGTATGGTAAAGGTTGCCCACGGTTTGCGATTGGAGTTTCCGGAAGAGGTGGATTGGTGGATTGCCGATGCCTATGCAACCCGCCGAAATGAGTCGGTTCAGAAAGCTAGAGAAATTTTATTGGAAGGCTTGGTCTGCCACTATGAAGACGGGACAATTCGATACAACCTTGCCTGTTATGCCTGTAAGTTGGGTAGCATGGGGGAATGCATGGATTTTCTCAAAGAAGCGGTTAAACGGGATGAACGGTTTAAGCTCATGGCCATGGAAGATGAGGATTTAGAATCTGTGCGAGAGACCCTCAGACAGATGGGGTGGGGAGATGTGACTGTCTAGGTTTAGATGGCTAGATGACCAAGCCTATTGATGGGGTAGGGTAAGACGCCTTTTCAGTTCGATGAGAGCACCATTGGATGGATCGTCGGGGAATTCTTTGAGGAGAAAGGAAATGTCCTGCAGGGAATCATCCAGCATGCCCGCACCATAAAAGTTCATCGCCCGAAGGGTTCGATAATACCGGTCGCGTGGATTGATCGTAACCAGAGCATTTAGGTAACGAAGGGAGGCTGAGCTATCCCTTTCCCAATCTGCTGATTTTAATAAATTATTTAAAATTCTCGAAATTATCTCTGTTGGTGTGGCCGGCTTTAAATCTGTACTCTTTACTTCTGAATTCGTTAATTCGCTCGCTTGGTTTAGGGTAATGGTTGTACCTGCAAAAGCATCGATCAGGATGGCGTCCTCGTCTTTTTGGTGCACTTCCTTGTAGAAAGCAAGGAAGTGCCCAGGTGTGGCAAGTCCGTGAATGGGGAGATCCATCTTTTTACCTAGCTCCATAAGCAAAAGTGAGAGGGTTATGGGTATACCACTGCGCTTGTCGATCACATCGTTTACATAGCTGTTTCCCCGATGATGGAAATCGAGGGTACTTCCACGGAAGCCGTATTCGACAAAGAGTTGTTCCAGTAAGATATTGAGTTTCTCCTTTGGAGTTGCGGAGTTTGGAATGTTTTCCGAAATCCTCAAAGCGATGCTATCCATCTTTTTAAGATAGGAGGACAAATGAAAGTGCGGGTTATCTAATTGAGCAACCAGGAGAGCAGCCCGTAAGAGGAGATATTCGTCCAGCAGGTCTTTTTCTGTGAGCAGTAGATTTTCGAGCTGGTTTAGAATTTGAGCGATCCTTACTTGCTCTGCCGACTGCCGGAGCCTTTCGCTGGCCTTTTCCAATTCTTGTGCACGGTCCAAGAGGGCTTGCTGCACAGAGCTCCCCATATCAGCTAGCTCGAGAAGATCTTCCCGCGACAATTTTTCTTCAAGGGTAAAGGATTGGGAAAGTTCATAGGCACGTTCACGAACGCTGGAGGAGATAGCTCCTGGAGGGAGACGTTTGGAAATTCTAAAATTCCGAAATTGAGCACCGGGTTCCCGGAATTTACAAAAACCCACCCAGCCTTCCTTTAGGGTTAAATCAACTGCATGGATGATCTCTTCCCCGTTAACTTTGCAAAGGATCTGCCCTCCCTGTTCAACCCGGACTGAAAGGAGATTCCAGTCCCCGGTTTGGTATGCTGCGGAAGGTTTGGTTTCGATGATATTCCAATCAAAGACTCTTGCTCCATTAAAGCAGGTAAGCCGGAGGGACTGGTTGGTCGGATAAAACCCAAAATGGCGATCCTGGCCATCTGAGCAAAAGATAAGCCCAGCAGCCCCACTTTCATCTTCAAGTTTAACTTCGACTTCCAGATCAAAAGGAGCGGAGATGATTGAATTTTGGTTGAGGCAAATCATGCGCCCACCAAATCCATTGCCCATGCCAGAGGCTTTGATGACCCCCGCAACTTCTTTCCAATCTCCACCCATGGGGCAGATCCATTCTTCTTTATCCAGTCTGCCCGAACGAAGCCATTCCTGGATTGGAATGGGGTGCGTTTCATTCAGTAAAGTAGCTAAAGACTGGGATGGCACACCGAAGCCCATCGCTCCCCCAGATTTAATGGTGAGCACGGCGATCACCTCACCTGCACGATTAACAACCGGGCTACCACTGCTCCCAGCCTCTATTGGAATAGCCACCTGAACCATGGGGCGACCGTCTCCAAACTCCAATTCCCGAATTGCAGCAACCACTCCTCGGCTCACGCTTAATCCGTATCCCAGAGGGTTGCCGACAGATAAAACAGATTCCCCTGGTAAAACCAGGGACGAATCCCCCAAAGGAAGAGCGGGGATATTTGGGTCATCGATTCGAAAAAGAACCAGGTCCCGGCTCCGGTCGATTGCAAGAATTTCTGTAGGTTTACATATCGTGCCATCTTCCAGTTCGACCCGAAACTCCCTATGCTCGCCAATGACGTGAAAGTTGGTGGCAATGACCCCATCCGGCCCAACTGCAAATCCCGTACCAACCCCCCATGGACCACCGCCTCGATTGATGCTGGAAATGGTTACCACAGAGGGCTTCACTTTTGCAGCTAATTCAACAAAGAAGTCGTTACTCGGTTGCTCAGCTCTTAGGAGAGAGGATAGGGCCCCCGAACAGGCTAGGAGTAAAAGAGGATAAAATCTACGGCTCATATTAAATCACATCGGAAACGAATGATTTTTTCTGCAAACCAGCTGAACGACTTTCGTACCAGTATCTAAGAAAATGAGATTCATGCGGATAACTGATCGTCTTGATCGGTTACATCTTCAGCGAAAGAAAGCTCATCCTGTTCTTCCTTGTCCGCGTCCTTTAGGTTTGCCTCAACAAAAGATGAGGGAATTTCTTTCTTCGTATGCACCCCCATCGCTTTAAGTTTTTCCGCCTGTCCAATGAGGTTTCCCGGTCCACTGGATAACTGCCCAACGGCGCGCTCATGGGCCCCCATTGCTTTATTTAAGGATTTACCCACTTCATCTATGTTGGCCAGAAATCCGGTAAACTTATCGAAGAGTAAGCCTGCTCGCTTGGCAATGTCTTGGGCGTGCTTGTTTTGTTTTTCCAACTTCCAAAGGTTGGACACCGTTTTGATGGTAGCCATAAGAGTGGAGGCGGTGATCAGGGCAATCTTGCGATCGAAGGCATACTGATAAAGCTCCGAGTCTTCTGCTAACGCCGCCCCAAAAGCAGGTTCTATGGGTATGAAGAGCAGAGTAAAGTCCGGGCAGGTTAATTCATCGATAGACGAGTAGTCTTTGGCGGATAGTTCATCAATATGCTTTCGCACCGAGCTCAAATGTTCCTTTAGGGCTATTTTTCGTTCCTCTTCCGAGTCTGCTGAAATGGATCTTTCGTATGCAGTAAGGGACACTTTGGCATCAATGATTAACTGGCGGTCACCGGGAAGATAGATAATAGCGTCTGGGCGCTTTCCATCAAAGCTCGATTGCATAGAGAACTCCTGGTCTTTGGTAAGGCCAGAGGCTTCCAATGCCCTTTCCAGAATGAATTCCCCCCAGTCTCCCTGCTTTTTGGAATCTCCTTTCAGGGCACGGGTCAGGTTGCGTGCATCCTCACTCAGTTGGTTTTGAGCCTGTTGCAGACCAGATACAAATTCCCGAAGAGCCACATGGCGGTGTGCGTCTTTCTCATGCAGTTCCTCCACTTTTTTACGAAACTCACGGATATCTTTATCCAATGGTTGCAGAACCGTTTTAATCTTTTCCTGATTGAGTTCAGAAAATTTTGCAGATTTCTGATCAAAAATTCGGTTAGCCAGGTTTTCAAATTTTTCCTGCATTTGCCTGGCGGTTTCAATCTGCTCAGAGGTTTGTTCCTTGAGCCGTCTTTCCAGTTCGGAGTTGTGTGCGGTTAACCGGGCACCTTCGGTTTCTGATTTTAGTAATTTATCCCGCAGCTCCTTTTCTAATTCGGTGGACTTTAGATTGCTTTGCTTCAGGAGTTCGATCTCCTTGGTTAAGGAACGATTCTCTTGTTCTTGAAGGTGGAGCCTTTCAGAAAAATTGGATTCATTTTTAAGACCTGCTTGGCGCTGTCGAATGAAGTAACCGAGGAACAGGACCAATCCCAATGCGAGCCCTGCGAGTAGATAAATGATTGATTCCACCTACTCAAAGTGGGTTCGTCGGAGAGGGTTGTCAAGACTGCCGCGGTTCAGAACTGGATTTGGGCATCTCTCCTTAAATTTGGAGGTTCGACTCAATTTCCAGTCTTGCTCATTTTCACTGGATTGGAAAAGGATATGTTTATGATGAAGTGGAAAATTGGTTTTTTTATATATTGTGGGCTTGTCCTGTATTTATCCTCCCTTTCGCCCAAAGAAATTCCGGATGCGGCATTTTCTATACCCGACCAAGCCCTACACTTTATCGAGTACGCGCTGATGGGGGTTCTGGGGTGGGGAGCCTTCGGTCGGGGTAGTTCAGGTTTTCCGTGGGCAATTTTCGCATTTTGCTGCTGTTTCGGGATCGTGGATGAATGCTTTCAGGATTGGCTGAACCGTTCCCGGACTGCAGATGTTTGGGATGCCGCTGCAGATGCTGTCGGGGCGTTTGCTGGCCTTTTGCTATCGATGGTTTTTTGGAAGCGATAGGCTATTTCACTCACAAAAAAGGAAACTAAGAAAAATAAATGAAAGAAGAGCATTCTCAAGATACCCGTAGCTTATCACGCCGGGGTTTAATCAAAACAGGTATCGCTGGGATCGCCGGTGCAGGCACTCTTATTTCTGGGCTAACTTCAGCTTGTGCGCGGGAAAAAGATTCACCCTTAAAGAGGCTTGGGAATATTCGACAGTCGGTGGTGTATTGGTGCTATTCCAAGCATTGGTCTGTTGAAGAGACTTGCCAGCATGCACTTGATCTCGGTTGTGAAAGTATCGAACTCGTAGGCCCAAAGGATTGGCCCACGCTCAAAAAATACGGACTTACCTGTGCGATTGCTCCCATTGATGTGGAGGGAAAACCTTTTGTTAAGGGATTCAATAATCCCGAATATCATCCTTGGTTACTTGAGGTTACCCAGAAAGCGATCGATCAATCATCTGAATTTGGATGTCCGAATGTGATTGCTTTTACTGGTTTTAGCGAAGGATTTTCCAGAGAAGATGGAGCCCGAAACTGTATCGATGGTTTCAAAAAACTCGCTGGCTATGCGGAGAAAAAGGGAGTCACTGTTTGTCTTGAAATGCTTAACAGTCGGGTAGGGAATCATCCTGATAAAGGGCATCCAGGTTATCAGGGTGACCATATTGATTACTGCATGGACATCTTGCATGCGGTGGGTTCCCCTCGAGTTAAATTACTTTTTGATGTGTACCATGTTCAGGTTATGGATGGGGATGTAATCCAAAGAATTAAGGAATGTGGAGATATGATTGGGCATGTTCATACGGCAGGAAATCCCGGGCGGGGTGAGTTAGATGATAATCAGGAACTCAATTATGCTCCCATCATGAAAGCTCTGCTTGAGATTAATTATCAAGGTTTCGTGGGACAGGAATTCATCCCTACAGGGAACCCTTTATCCAGCTTAAAGCAGGCTGTGGAGCTGTGTGATGTGTAACTTGATTTCAAGCAAGTAAAGCTTGGGTTTTTATGGAGGGTGGGCTCAGATTCATCGATTTATTTTGTGGAATAGGCGGGTTTCGCCAGGCCCTTGAAAATAGGGGCCATCGATGTGTGCTTTCCTCAGACTGGGACCCTCATGCCCAGCTCGTATATGAGAAGAACTATGGGGAGAAGCCCCTGGGAGATATCAATCAAATAGAAAGCAGAGATATCCCTGCTCATGACCTCCTTTGTGGCGGGTTTCCATGCCAGCCCTTCAGCATCTCAGGAAGCCAGCGGGGGTTTGAAGATGCCCGAGGCACTCTCCTGTATCAGATTCTTCGGATTGTTGAGCACTCCCAACCGAAAGTGATCTTGCTTGAAAATGTCCGGAATTACCTGACCCACCAAAAGGGGAGGACTATGGAGGCGACCTTAAAACTGTTAAGAGATACTGAGTATGATGTATTTTTTGAGGTTCTGAACTCGTCTGACTTTGGTGTGCCCCAAAAAAGAGAACGTTTATTTTTGGTCTGTTTTCGAAAAGATGCTGGGGTGGATAAATTCAAATTCCCACAGCCTGAGAAGGTGGATGTAGCTCTGGAAGATATCTTACTTCCAGAAAATGATTCCAGATTGAGCACTCTCTGGGTGGATAGGGATGATCTTAGATTGCGGGATTCGCTGCCTACGGAGCGATCTAATAAACCGCTTCGGGTAGGTACGGTTGGTAAAGGTGGGCAAGGAGAGCGGGTGTATAGCCCCAAAGGGCATGCGATTACCCTTTCAGCCTTTGGGGGGGGGATTGGTGCCAAAACAGGGATGTATCTATTCGGGGATCGAATCCGACGGCTTCACCCTTTGGAATGCCAAAAAATTATGGGTTTCCCAGATGATTTTATTTTGGATGAAAATCCCAATGTCTCGTACAAGCAATTTGGGAACTCCGTGGTCGTATCGGTGGTGTCAGCCATAGCCGAGGAAATTGAAAAAGCCTTGGCAAAAGCAAGCTTACTGGCTGCATAACGAAGGGGGGTAATTATGTTTGCGAAAAGGTCTGCTCAAAACACATGCTGGTGTTTGTTTGGGTGTGCACTTGGAGATTTGGGCACGATCTTTGGCTTTCAGTTATATTATTCCCCCCATCCAATTCCACAGGATTGGTGGATGATGGTTTGGGTACTGGCAATGGTTGCTGGGATTTGTACCAGCGTGATCCTTGAAACCCTGATCTTGTGGAGACAGCTTGGTCCCTTGGAGGCTTTTAAGACTGCTGTTGGTATGAGCATGGTCTCAATGGTTTTAATGGAAGCAGCTATGAACCTGGCGGACTATGGAATGATGGGGGCACCGGCCATCACTTTAAGTATACTTCCTTTTACGCTTGGGGCGGGTTTTTTAGCAGCCTGGCCATACAATTATTGGCGCCTAAAGAAGCACGGACATTGTTGTCATGGCTAATCCGATATTCAAATTATTGATTTCTTTTCTATCCTTGCCCTTTCCTGTGCAAACTAACTAGATTCGATAAAAATGAAACTGCTCTACCGAGAAGATGTTGAAGAGGCTGGGTACGACCTCCCAGCGGAAGGGCTCTGTGCCAATATTGGCGAGCAGGAAATGTCGGCTCTTAAGTTCGGTGGGGATTGGGTATTGGCCCGAGATGAAGTCTTGGTTGCAGACGGGCATGAACAACAGTTCTTATACATGGTGGTCCAAGGTCAGGTCGGGATTTATAAAGCTGATGACCAAGGGCGTAATCAGGAAATTGCCTCTTTAGGGGCAGGGGCTGCATTCGGAGAGATGGCTTTTCTGAGCGGCGGAGTGGCTTCGGCCACCGTACAAGCCGTGGGCGAGTGCATCCTCTGGAGAATGAACCACGAAAGACTTCTGGAATTTATTGGTGAGAATGGATTTGCCGGTGGTCAGTTGTGTTTAAATGTGGCCAGCATTCTTTCCGGTAGATTGGTCGATGGGAATCGCAAGGTCCTTGATATGGGACGGGACTTACAGGAGTCGCTGCTTCATTTACAGTCCGCATCCGATGCCGATCAAAAGAAGTCCGAAGCTCTCAAGCAGATGCAAAGCAAAGTCTCCAATATGCAAAATGCATTTAAGGGGAGTGCGGTAAAAAAATCTGGTCTTAGTCCATTAACCCTTGTTGCTTTTGCACTAGCTGGTCTAAGCACATTGGGAATGGTGGGTCTTTTTCTGTCCATTGATGATTCAGTTGCAGAACGGGCGGACACCCTGGCCAAAGAAGTCGAAAAGCTGGAAAAAAATGAAGATTTCTACCTCCAACTGAAAAAACAATTGGAGGGGGAGAATGCCGAAATGGTCCAGGAGACCAGTGCCCTTAGGCAGGATAAAGAAAATCTGAAGCAAGAAGTCGCAGACTTCGCGGAAGAAGTGGACGAACTCAAAGATGAGATTCGTACCTTAGAGCGGGACCTAAGCCGGGCAAAAGACGACATTGTGCGAGCCCAAAGAGCTCGCCCAGTTGAAACCGAACCGGTAGACTCAGGAAAGCCCGTGGTGAGCCAAACCTTTGTGGATGAAGTGATTAAGTGGGCTCATAAATACTCCACATTAGCCTTTCCTGCTGAAGTTTCGGTGGTCCAAGAACCAGTCACCCTGATGGATCGTTCCCAGCAAGTTCAGGTGCCAGTTTCTCCTGGTGGAAAGCTTCGAGCCACACGGTTCCATCCATCTGCAAAAGACTACTTAGTGGTGGCTCAATTAAACAGCGATAAACTGCTGGCCACTGTTAAAATTGACAATACCAGTTTGGTTGAATCTTTGGCCTCCAAGTATACCAGGCACATGAATTCTATGGGGAACTCAGTGAAAAATCCCTACGAAAAAAAAACTCTAGATAACTCGACTGGTTCCTTTAAGTCGCAGGTAGTGCCCTCTGCTGCATCTTTTAAAAGCCCTATATCAAGTGCTTCGGGTGAGGCTCAACCGACTTCATCAGGCACCCTTATTCAGAGTAAAGCACTGATGCCTCAAAAAGATGAAAACTTTTTAAAAGCCACCGAGCCGGGTTCCATGTCCAGCTCTCAAAACGATCATGGTACTGGGTGTGTGTGTAAGGACTGCCGGGCAAAGAAAATTGGCAAGGGTAGTTTGTTTCCTGAATAAAAGTTCTTACAGAGGAGAAAATAGGGCATAAATGCCTGCCCCCACCAATGCGGAGATTACCGATATAATCAGGTAGGCGTTTTGATTATTCCATCGGGTAAATCTTTCCCAACCGGAGTACCAGTACACAGAAACCTCTTCCCCATGGCGATACCTTTGCAGATCTTCGAGGAAGGCGGTGGCATTGGAGAAGCGATGACCTCGGGAGCGATGCAGTGCCTTCATACAAATTGCCTGTAAATCCCTTGGGATTTTTCTTTCAGGAGCCACTTCTCTGGGTAAACGGTAGGGTTCTTCTAAAAGTTTCTGTTTGATTTCTGTGATATCATTTCCTTGCAGAAAAGGTTGCAAGGTAAGCATCTCAAAGAGAAGGATGCCGAGGGCAAATACATCTGATTTTTCATCCAAATCACTCAACCCACGGGCAATTTCTGGAGTCATGTACAAAGGCGTGCCGTAATGAATCCCGCTTCGGGTTAGGCTGAGGTCTTTTGTATTTCCTTCTTCACCGAGCTCCTTGGCCAGGCTTTTGCCTCCCAGTACTTTGGCAAGCCCCCAATCAAGCACATAGACCTCACCAAATTTACCAACGATGATGTTGGCTGGTTTTAAGTCGCGGTGAACCACGCCGATTTCGTGGGCATAGGCGATGGTTTGGCAAACATGGATAAGAATATCAAGTAAGCGTGGTAGCGGAAATTTATCCACTGCTTCTGGGACTTCATGTTTTAAATCGAGGAGAATTTGGCGAAGATCTTGTCCGTATACCCTCTTCATGGTGAAGAACAGCTGGCCTCCACGATCCCGTCCAAGTTCATATACTGGAACGGTGCCAGGGTGTTGAATGTTGGCCGTTACTCTGGCTTCACGGACAAATCTTTGTGTCTCAATATCCGAATCCTGCAAATCCTGGTGAAGTGTTTTGTAGGCCACTTTTCGGTGCAGGTTAACATCTTCGGTAAGATATAATTTTGCAGTTCCCCCTTCGCTCAGGGGCTTCAATTCATCATATTTTAAAGAACCGCTTTTCCATGCACGTGGAAGGAGTTCATCAGTCTTCTCCTGATTAAGGCGATGGTTTTCCTCCTCTTTCTTGATCACGTTAGGTAACTGGAATTTAACTTAATCTAGATTGACCAAGGGTGCAAGGATGCGGGTGAAATTAAGGTCGGTTGGGCATTTTCCCACCAATGTGCTTGGTCTTCCTTTTACGGGCGAGGGCCATTTGTCTTTGTCTTTCTCGGAGCCCCTCTTTTCTTTCGGGGGAGAGTTTGGATGCGCACCTTGGGCAGGATACACCGGCTTCGAATTCAGGGGACTGGTAGTCATCTTCGGCGAGAGGCCATCGGCATGAAAAGCAAAGTTCGGTGGTGCCATCAGCGAGTCCGTGGACCACCGATACCCGGTGGTCAAAAACAAAACATTCCCCCCGCCACTTGCTCTGTTCTGGGCTCACTTTCTCAAGGTAGTTGAGAATGCCTCCTTTTAAATGGTAGACTTCATCGAACCCGTTTTGAACCAAGTGTGCCGAGGCCTTCTCACAACGGATTCCACCCGTGCAAAACATGGCCACTTTTTTCTTTTTCGAATCCCCCCATCTTTGATCAACAAAATCGGCCCATTGCCCAAAGGTTTGGGTCTTGGGATTAATGGCTCCTTCGAAGCTGCCGATCTCGACTTCGTAATCATTTCTAACATCAATCACCTCAACATCAGGCTGAGAAATGAGATCATTCCATGCCTCGGGCTCAACATATTTCCCTGAGCCATTCGAGGGCAGAATGGATGGATCTCCCAGGGTGACGATCTCAGGTCTGACCAGGATCCGAAGGCGGTAAAAAGTCGACCGTGGGGTCATCATGGATCGGATAGGAAGGTCCGAGAATCGCTCATCTTTGCAAACGAAGCCAAGAAACTGATCCAATCCAGCCGGTGACCCGGAAAGAGTGGCATTGATTCCTTCATTTGCCAAAATTAAGGTGCCAGATATTTGCTCTCTTTCTCCAATTTCTTCCAGTTTTGGTTTCCATTGAGCATGCTCGGGAAACTCCGCAAATTTATAGAAGGTGATGACTTTTTGCTCCATCGAAGATGCGAACTGAATGTGCTAAAAGAACTATCCGCGAACCGTTTGCAGCCAAAAATCGGCCATCAGGGCGGAGCCATTGGGAGTGGGGTGCACCCCATCTCCCGCCCAATGCTGAGGGGGAGCATATTTAATGGCCTCATCAAACATCTCCTGAAAAGGAACAAATGCAGTTGAAAATGTATCCGAGACCTTGCGTGCGGATGCTCGGTATCGGTCGAATTCTGGAAACCAGTTTTCTTTGACGGCTCCACATTTCAAAACAAAGGGTTCACAAATAACCAGCTGAACATTGGGGAGGGCTTTGCGTGTTCTCTCCAAAAGGGCCATGTAATCATCCTCATATCTTTGCACGGTGCCGTCATACTTACCCTGCAATCCATGCCAGATATCATTTACACCAATAAGAATGCTGAGGATGTCAGGCTTGTGGTCGAGACAGTCCCGTTGCCACCTTGCATCGAGTTGATGGACTTTATTACCCGAAATCCCACGGTTAAAGATGGTAAGGTTTAAGTTCGGACGACTGGCGAGGAGGGCAGAGGTGGCCATACTTGCATATCCGTTCCCCATAGAGATTTGATCATTGGGTTTTGGGGACTCCCGGTTTTGACGACGGGCATCGGTGATTGAGTCACCCTGAAATAAAATGGTCATACCCTTTTCCAGACGAATCTTTGGGGGTGTTCCTTTTTTTTGTGCGTGTGCGGTTGAGGCCAAACTTGAAGCGATTCCTGAAAGAGCGAATCCTCCAAGCCACTTCCTTCTCGAAAAAGCAGGTAATTCCATCATGGATCGATCAAACAAATTTCCCTGTTCTCTGGCAATGAGTAACTCGATTGATTTTGACGCTTGCACAAGTGGGGGAGGAATCGGCATTTTACCGCAAATGAATCCAGAACAAGCACTCGTAGACAAAAATATAAGTTTACCTCCCACCCCAGTGGCAGCAGGTATGTATAAACCCATGATGATTAGTGGTAATCTCGCTTACCTGTCCGGTCATTTGCCCATATTGGCAGACGGAACCATGCTGGTGGGTCAGGTTTCGGTTGATTGCACCATAGAGGAGGGCAGTGCAGCCGCTCGCCAAGTGGGTCTAAATATGCTGGCCACTTTACGGGCCGGCTTAGGCTCACTGGATCGTATATCCCGGGTGATTAAGTTACTTGGTTTAGTTAATGCACCCGCCGGTTTTACCCAACACCCCTTGGTGGTCAATGGTTGTAGTGAACTCCTTAAAGAAGTCTTTGGGGATGATATTGGTGTGGGTGCAAGAAGTGCATTTGGGGTGTCTGGTTTACCCGCAGGTGCCATCGTCGAAGTCGAGGGTATTTTTGAGCTGAAGGAGTGAGCTTCCCGAAAAAGGTTCTGACCTTACTTATACTCTTCCTGGTTGGTGTTTCTTTTCTACTTATTTTTCACAGTCAGCTACTTACTTTGTATGGTAACTGGTTTGTGGTCAGAAATGCGCAACCGGGTGCAGATGCGATTATTTGCCTTTCCGGGGACCGGGAGACCCGTACACCGGAGTGCTTAAGGCTGTGGAAAAATAAATTCGCTCCCAGGCTTTTTGTTACCCAGGAAAAGCCGAAAAACAAAGAATTTAACCAGCTTGAGCTCAGCCATTTGGAGTTTGCTCGTGCTGTAACTAAGCGAATGAAATTGGATGCGAAGTGGGAACTTTTGCCCTCCCTGAGCGATGGGGCTACTTCCACCTTTGACGAGGCTGAGGATGCCCTTGCGTTGGCAAAGGCTGAAGGTTGGCAAAGAATTATTCTGGTTACCGATGAATTTCATACCCGCCGGTCTTTGCTTGCTTTTGAAAAGGTGTTTAATGGAAGTAAGGTGGAGGTGCAGGTTGCAGGGGCACCCAACGAGGTCTTTGGAGTGGATGACTGGTGGCAATCAGATCGCGGAATCGTTGCTTACTTTGGAGAAACGATCAAGTACCCGATCTACCTGCTTTGGGACCACGAGCCCACCCTTGTTACGAACGACTGACTCAAGCACTAGAACTGATAGACGATTCC
>CAXBQX010000051.1:0-14121 GCA_963978365.1 uncultured Opitutales bacterium
CTGGACCTTCGGCCCTCTCACCCAGACATGACCGGCAAGGAAGCACAACTTGCTTTGGAAGGTGCCAACCTCACCTTGAATCGTAACACCGTACCAGGTGAGACCCGGAGTCCTTTTCAGACAAGTGGCTTAAGAATTGGTTCCCCTGCAGTGACCTCCCGCGGGATGCAAGAACCGGAAATGTTGGTCATTGCCGAAATTATTGATGATATTTTAAAAGCACCTAACGACTCAGAAAACCTGGCAAAGCAAAAGCAAAAGTCGCTTGATCTTTGCTCAAGATTCCCGTTACCTTACTAGTTATTGTCCTGTAACTTATCTTTTACTTAAAATGAAAAACCAAAAGCCACGCCGTAAAGGTTTCACCCTTATTGAACTTCTTGTTGTCATCACGATCATTGGTATCCTTGCCGGGATTGCTATTGGTGCCTTTGGAGGAATTTTTGGGCAGGCTGGCCAGCTTGCTGCGAAAGACAAGTTGATGGACATCCATAAAGCCATTGTTCAGGCTTACAAAGGACAGGCCAAGTTCCCAACCAACTTAGATGACCAGTCCCCTGCAGGATTTGCAGAATGGTTTGCCAAGAAGACGCGTAACCCTGAGGTGTCTTATTGGTATATTGATGAAGACGATAAAGTACTCGCACTGGAAGAAGATGGAGGGGCAGGTAAACCTACCTCGATGACCGGAAATCTAGACCAAGATCAAAAAGATGCTATCGCTTGGGTCATTGCCTTGCCTACGGCAGATGACGCCAGCCCAAAACTTGACCAAAACCTGAGAAGCGGCCCGTTCCCCATTATGTGGACCCGTGGGCTCAGCGGAACTGAGTGGGATGCTGACTCGCCCTGGAGTGGAGATGGTGGCCATGTATTGTTCTCCAACGGAAAAGTTGAATGGTATGAATCTACTGACAACGATGGTGTAGGTGTTTTCCTTAAACCTCCTGCTGAAGACGCAGATGAGGACACCGAGCTCGAACAGGTTTCTGATCCAGAAGACGCATTGCCCGCTGGTTGGGAAACCATTGGTGGAGGCAATTAATCAATATTTCCTCTGCATTCCAGCAGTAAAGTCAAAGGAACAATCTACTTTTCCAAGACCGGCAGAGCCAAAGTTGTTCTGTCGAATAGAGATGAGACTATTTCCCTTGCCCGTGGACTATCTTCCACAGCTCTCCATGGAGATGTAGTGGAGCTTTTTCGGTTACCCCCAAAAAAGAAATTTAGAAAACCCAAAAACAAGGCTCAAAAACCCGGTCCTCCTAGGTATGAGGTCAGGAAGATTGTTAAAAGAGGAACAGATGAGTTCCTTGGCTTTTTCTCGATGGATCAAAATCGGCCTTTTATCCAGTCTGAAAATTCCAGGATTCCTATGCCCTTTAAAGTCATGGGAGATACGAAAAATGCCCAGGAACAAGAAAAGGTGTTAGTTAAATTTGTCCGTTGGGATCCACCTGCCCGCATTCCAACATGTAAAATACTCAAAGTACTTGGTCCGGGAGATGATGCCCGCACGGATCATAAAGGAATCCTCGCCAAATATGGCCTGTCACAAACATTTCCACAAAAGGTGGAAAACGAAGCTAAAGCCTTTGGAGATCATGTATCCCCAAAGGACTATAAAAATCGAAAAGATTTTCGTGATACTTTCACGCTGACGATCGATCCATTGGATGCCCGCGATTTTGACGACGCTATTTCTCTCAAAAATTTAGAGAATGGAGAATTGGAAATCGGGGTACATATCGCCGATGTTTCTCACTATGTCAGGCAAGGTTCTGCCCTGGATGCAGAGGCTAAGAAAAGAGGGAATTCGACCTACCTTGTAGGTGAAGTGGTTCCAATGCTTCCCCATTCCCTTTCCAGCGGAATATGCAGCCTAGTGGAAGGAGAGGACCGCTTGGTTAAATCCGTCGTATTTCGTTTTTCCTCAGATTTCCAACTCCTTGGTTTTCATCTTCATGAAGCGGTCATTCGAAGTGATAAAAGGCTCACTTACGAGCAGGCTCTTCTTTTTCTGCAGAAAGAGAGCTTGGATGAGATTCTCCAAGCCAATCCTGCCCCAAGTCGATATTCTGGAAATCCCGGGCTTCCGCTCACTAAAATCAGTCGATCCACATTGGAAAAGATCCATAAATGTGTGCTCATTTTGGGCAAAGTGGCTCGTTCACTGCGTAAAGACAGAGTGTTAAAGGGGTCTCTTGAACTATCATCCAGTGAAGTGAAAATCTTAGTGGATGAACGCGGGCAACCTGAAAAGATTTACCAAAACAAAGATGATGAAAGTCATCAACTCATCGAAGAGTTTATGCTCTTGGCCAATCGGACCATTGCGAAACAGGCAAAAAAGAAAAGATTACCAGTCGTTTACCGGACACACCCAGACCCCGACCCAGAGAGCTTGGATGAACTGAGGCATTTCCTCTCTCTTTTCGGAATTTCATGCGGAGATTTGAGCAGTCGGAAAGAAGTCCAAAAAATGCTCCACCAAATCAACCGCTCCCCGATTTCTCAGGTCTTGCGAATAAAATTTTTACGGAGCCTTCAACAAGCATGTTACCGGGCATCCCCAGATGGTCATTACGGGCTGGCGATGAAAGATTACCTTCACTTTACCTCTCCTATCCGTAGGTATGCTGACCTTGTCACCCATCGGGCAGTGGAAGCATTCATCCAAAATAAACCCACACGACACGCCTCTTCCGAATCCATGGAAGGATTAGCCAAGAAACTTTCCATCAGCGAGAGAAATAGCGTCGATGCTGAAAGGGAGTCTGTAAAAGATAAATTGATACTCTATTACAAACGAGATTTGGATAGCAAACAACCAAGGCAGCACGAAGCCTTGATCACTGAAATTTTGCGTCGCGGTTTTTTCATCGAACTGACCGATACTTTGGCTCGTGGCTTTGTATCCATCCGTACATTACCCCGCGAATTTGGGTATCGCTTATCCTCCAACGGTTCTGCCCTGGTTGGAAGAAACCCTAAAAACAAATTGAGGATCGGCCAGAAAATCAATGTACAGATTGACCGGATTCATGCATTGGATAAGCAAATGGATTTCCGAATGGTTTAAGCCCTGAGCTTTCGATAAGGCATCCCTTACAGTTCACCATTTCAAATATGTCTCAGACCTTCCACACCGAACTTTATCGTATTTGGCAAAGTGCAGTAGATCAGTACAAGCAGGGAGGTTCATCCCCAAGCACCATCGTTCAAGAACAAGATCTTTCCCTTCTCTCGGGATGGGGATTAAATCAAATGGATGTTTTTGATTTTGCAGAGGACTGGTGCCTTCATCAAGAGCCAGACTTTTCCACTTTTCTACTCGTTCATTACGAAAGATGGAGGTTCTTTGTGGAAAAACAAAAAAGCATTCCATCCTCCAATCTACTAGACCCCAAGACTCTTCCATCTAAGGACCAAAAAGCTCGCGGCATTGCTTGGTTACCTCGAATTTTACCTAAAGCCCGAGCGAAACTTCGTGGAGAACTCCCTCCAGAAGTCATGTATGGTTGTGGCGGAGATCGGGAGTTTTTTAAATCTAACCACATCCATGCCGCAGAATTCCTGAGCATCGTATATTTCTTTGGAGATGATGATGATGATGCGGTGATTGAATGGGTAGTGAAACGAAAAAGTTCACTCGCCTGAGAGCATTGATTTTGCTAACCCAAAGATTATGATTTTTGAAAAGTACCACGCTCTAGGGAACGACTATTTGGTCTTCGATCCCCGGGAATCGAATCACGAATTTACTAAAGAAGAAACCATTCGGATCTGCCATCGGAATTTTGGCCTTGGGTCCGATGGCATTCTGGTTGGCCCTCTCCCATCTTCAAAGGCCGACTTTGGGCTAAGAATCCTAAATCCGGACGGTAGTGAAGCGGAAAAAAGTGGCAATGGCCTTAGAATTTTCGCCCGCTACCTTAGGGATACCGGGCTGGTCGGCGAAGATCCCTTCACGGTCGATACCCTCGGTGGTGTGGTCACATGTGAAGTATCTCCCGACAAATCTCTTATCTCCGTGGAAATGGGGCAAGTCAGCTTTCATAGCGACACCATTCCTGTACAAGTGGAAGGCTCCCCTCGTGAAGTTATCAACGAGGAAATTACTCTTTCAGACAAAACCTTTCGCTTTTATGGAGCCACTATAGGCAACCCACACTGTGTGCTCCCTGTGGATACAGTCGATCAACAAACCGCCTGCAAATATGGTCCCGAGTTGGAAAGCCATCCCCTTTTTCCGAATCGCACCAATGTTCAATTCCTTCAAATCCTAAACAGGAACCGTATAAGAATAGAAATTTGGGAACGCGGGGCTGGATATACCCTTGCTTCGGGAAGTAGCAGCTCTGCAGCCGGAGCTGTGGCTCGGAAGATGGGGGCATGCGATGAAGATATCACTGTGGAAATGCCAGGGGGAGAAATTGTTCTTCATATAGATAACAATTATAATGTCCTCATGAAAGGGCCTGCCACCAAAGTAGGTCAGATGAACCTTGATCTTGAATGCCTCAACTAATTAAGGGTCATTCTAAGTAAGCACCCAAGGTACAAGATCGGTCTTGCCAAAGAACCAAAAAATTGGTTTTTTTAAGGATTTTCCAAAATTATGAAAGCCACTATTCGTACCCAAGGCAGCCAATTCGTCGTTGAAAAAGGCGATAAGCTATTTGTCAACCGCTTCCCTGAAACCAAAGAGGGAGACCAAGTTAAAATCGACGATGTATTAATGGTCGTTCAGGACGGCAAAGCTACTTTTGGATCCCCCACAGTTGAAGGTGCTTCCGTCACTGCAAAAATCCTTGAAAACAAGAAAGACAAAAAGGTCATCGTTTTTAAGAAAAAACGTCGTCAAGGTTACAAGAGACGCCGTGGCCATCGCCAACTTTTATCAGTGATTGAAATCGAATCAATTGATCTGAAATAACATTTTGTTAACTCCCTAAATTTACCTCTTAGTCATGGCACATAAAAAAGGACAAGGAACCTCAAAAAACGGACGCGATAGTAACAGCAAACGCTTAGGAGTTAAGAAATTCGGCGGAGAATCTGTCCTCGCGGGTAACATCATTCTTCGTCAGCGCGGAACTAAATACCACCCAGGTAAAAATGTTGGACTTGGCAAAGACTTTACTCTCTTCGCACTTACGCCCGGCAAAGTTCAATTTGATAAGCCCCATCGCTTGGTCAATGTCTTGGCCGACTAGTTCTTACCATAGCTAATTTTACCTTTTGGTTGCCATACCCACGGGAATGATGGAACCAAACGAACCATTTCCAAGTGAAGACACTTCTTCACAGGATTCGGATGAGGCTGTAGTGCAGTTAACTTTCGAAGAGACCCGTGTACTCGGATCCCTTATTGAAAAAGAGTTAACCACGCCTGAATACTACCCCATGAGCTTAAATGGGTTGGTAAATGCATGTAATCAAAAAAATAATCGCCTCCCCAAAACTAATCTTTCCGAGGACGAGGTAAATCGATGCATTGAGGAACTACGAATCAAAAGGCTTGTCCATCGAGTGGACCTAGTCGGATCCCGAGTCCCAAAATTCCAGCACAACGCTGAAAAAGAGCTCGACCTCATTAAAGCAGAGCGGGCTTTGATCTGTGAACTGTTAAACCGTGGTCCCCAAACGACCGGAGAATTGAATAATCGGGCAGATCGGATGTTTGACTTCGATGGAATTCAGGATGTAGAGGATACCCTGACAGACATGATGGAGCGCTCCCCTAGCCTCGTAGGGATGATGGAAGCAAGACCGGGACAAAAGGAATCCCGTTGGTTCCATAAACTCGCACCACCCCCAAAACTTGAAGAACTGCAGGATGGTAGTTCGGTCTATGTTCCCGCTCCGGACCAGAGGCTCGATCAGTTGGACTCTGTTCTCTCCGAGTTCAAGGATTTAAAGGAAGAGGTGGAAGCTCTTCGTTACCAGGTAAGGGAACTGACCGACGATTTTCGCGAGTTCCGCAAGCAGTTCGAGTAACTGCTTGTATGGTTACAATCGGGTGGTACCCGATTTTAGACCCCCAAGAAAATCTTCGTAGGCCGAAACGATCCCATCCTCAAAAGAAATCTTTGCCTTCCAGCCCAGTTCGTTGATACGGGAAACATCCAGTCTTTTAACCGGCATACCGTCCGGTTTGCTTGTATCATTGGAAATCGTGCCCTCATAGCCCACTGTCTTTTTGACAAGCTCGGCAATTTCCTGAATGGAATGATCCACCCCGGTGCCCAGGTTTACCCAGTCCGGGGGCTGGGACATCTCCAGAAGGAAGAGAACTCCGGCCGCTAAATCGTCCACATGCATAAGTTCTCGCCTCGGTGTTCCCGTGCCCCAAATGACCACTTCCTGAGCATCCGCTTCTTTGGCCTCATGAAACCTTCTAATTAAAGCCGGGAGCACATGGGAATTTTCGCCCACATAATTATCACCCGGGCCATATAGATTCGTGGGCATAGCACTATGAAAAAGCACCCCATACTGGTTGCGGTAATGCCGGCACATTTCCAGACCAGCAATCTTGGCCAGGGCATAGGCTTCATTGGTCTTTTCAAGGGGGCCCGTGAGTAAATATTCCTCCCGGATAGGCTGCTGGCATGCTCGTGGATAGATGCAGGAACTTCCGAGATTTAGAAACCTGCCCACTCCGTGGACCCAGGATGAATGAACCAAATTTGCATTGATCAGTAAATTTTGATGAATAAATTCTGCCGGATAGGTATCATTGGCGTGAACCCCACCGACCTTGGCCGCTGCATTGATTACAATATCTGGCTTATTTTCTTTCAGAAATCGATCGACTGCAGACTGATCCAGTAGGTCCAGTTCCTCTCTACTTGCAAGAATGAGCTCATGGTCTGCATTCTGATTTTTTAGTGCCCGGACCAAAGCGGAACCCACCATCCCTCGATGGCCGGTTATGAAAATACCTGCCATTAAGAAAGGTTTGCTTCAGCCAAGGTTTTCTCTCTTTGGGCGAGCTTCATATCCTCTTCCACCATTAGGGAAACCAAGCCCTTAAAGGTGGTTTTGGGTTCCCATCCAAGTTGTTTCTTTGCTTTTTGTGGATTTCCGATGAGCAAGTCCACTTCAGCAGGTCTTTCATATTTTTTGTCAAAGCCAACATACTCATTCCAGTCCAAATCAAGGCAGGCAAAAGTTTCTTCCAAAAATTCACGGACCGTGTGGGTCTCGTTGGTGGCGATCACATAATCATCCGGTTTATCCTGCTGCAGCATTAACCACATGGCTTCGACATATTCCTTGGCGTAACCCCAGTCTCGCTTGGAATCAAGATTACCGAGAATTAATTTGTTTTGGAGTCCCAGTTTGATGCGGGTAGCGGCCCGGGTAATTTTCCGGGTAACAAAGGTTTCTCCACGGCGAGGAGACTCATGGTTAAATAGGATTCCGCTGCTTGCATGCATGTTGTAGGACTCCCGGTAATTGACCGTAAGCCAATGAGCATACACCTTGGCACAAGCGTAAGGAGACCTAGGCCAAAATGGAGTCGTTTCCACCTGGGGAACCTCCTGCACCTTACCATACATTTCCGAAGAGGATGCCTGGTAGTATCTAACTTTACCTACGAGTCCGGCTTCGCGAATAGCTTCCAAAATCCGAACGGCTCCCAGTCCTGTGACATCTCCAGTATATTCAGGGACATCGAAAGAAACACGCACATGACTTTGGGCCCCGAGATTATAAATTTCATCCGGTTGTAATTGGTAGAGCAGTTTAACCAACTGCACCGCATCCGCCAAATCTCCATAGTGCAGATAAAGATTGGTATCATCCACTAATGGATCTTTGTATAAGTGATCTAATCGATCGGTATTAAAGGTGGACGCCCGGCGGACAATCCCATGCACTTCATAGCCCTTATCGAGCAGCAACTCTGCCAAATAAGATCCGTCCTGCCCGGTAATTCCAGTTACTAAAGCTTTTTTCATAAGTTGAATACTCCATATCCCCAAAGTCCCTCGAGGTAAAGAAAGTAGATACAAACTTCAACTCAACAGCGTTGACTAGGAACCTTACCTGAGTAGTATGATGACTTCCTTTTGGGGGATTAGCTCAGTTGGTTAGAGCGCATGCATGACACGCATGAGGTCGGCAGTTCGAATCTGCCATCTCCCACCACTTTTTCTCAAGTAAAAATCTTTTCATCATGTCACGGCCCAAAAGCAAATTAGAGTGGATCGTGATCATTTCTTTATCCCTCTTGTTCGCCCTTTTGTGGTTTTTTGCTCATTGGAACCTATCCCAAAAACCTCCCCACCACAAAGGTCCAGGAAGTGCCGGTTATGTGGAGCCTGCCCCTCCTCCCTCTTCATCCAAACAAGTAAATGAATAAAATCGTTTGCATCAGTGGATGCTCGCGTGGATTAGGGAGAGCCATGGCTATCGAATTTGCATCAAGAGGATGGAAAGTCGGAGGTGGTGCCCGCAATACAGATGACCTGGAAACCCTCAGGGAAAAGCTTCCAGCCGATCATTTCATCGATTTCCTTGATGTCACAGACCCTGGAGGAGTTGAATCGTTTGCCAATCGTATGGAAACATCTCTTGGAACCCCAGACCTCTTGGTTAATAATGCTGGCTTAATCAACAGGAATGCTCCGCTGACCGAAATTTCTCCGGAGGAATTCTCCTCCGTTTTGGAGGTCAACCTCGGAGGCATTCATAACATGATCCGATCCTTTGTTCCGAAGATGATCAAGATGGGGCATGGGATCATCGCTAACTTTAGCTCCTACTGGGGCCAATCCACCGCACCTGATGTCGCTCCTTATTGTGCAAGCAAGTGGGGTGTGGAAGGAATTACGCGATCCCTCGCACAAGAGCTACCCAAAGGCCTAGCAGCCATTGCTTTCAACCCGGGTGTGATCAATACCGATATGCTTCAATCCACTTTTGGGAGTCAGGCAAATGCCTACCCTACTCCGCAGCAATGGGCATCCGAGGCCGTTACCCGGCTGATTCATTTATCCACCGAAGACAACGGGAACACATCAAACCCTTAAATCCTTCATTTGCTCTCAACCAAAGAAAGAAAACCACATGCTTAACCACACTGTTATATTTTGGCTTAAAAACGAATTGTCCGCACAGGACAAAGAAGTGTTTCGCGAAGAACTAGAAAAACTGGGGATGATTGAATCCGTTCATCAATTGCATGTCGGTAGCCCTGCAGCTACTACCCAAAGGCCAGTGATTGACCACTCTTATGACTTTTGCCTGACTGTAATCCTCGAGAATGTATCCGCTCACGACCTATACCAACAGGACCCGATTCACTTGAAGTTCATCGAGAAATGTGCCCACATGTGGGACAAGGTAAAAATCTACGACGCCGATTAAAAATCAGCCTTTGCTCGAGTGCTAGAAATCAGATTTGAATCCCTAGTTTTTTGGCCTCTGCAGGATTCGCACGAAGAGCATCCTTGAATTCATTGACATCAAAATCGGCAACCACAAAGTCCCCATTTTTTAAAGTTGGTGTTTTGGACTGCCCACTGACTGCTTCCAGTTCGGGCATCCTGGATGGATCCGAACGGACATCAATCAACTCTAATTCCAAGCCAATCTCCGAAAAATATTCAAGGGCATCTGCACACCAAGGGCAGCCCTGTTTAATGTAAAGAATAGGTTTACTCATGTATGTTTTGCTTAGCCGTGAATCTGGAATAAGCAAACATGTTCTTTTAATCCTGCTTGTACCCTCGAACCACGGGTACATGATGAATGTAAAAACAGTAAGATGAGCCTATCCGATACCAGCAAAGATTTATCTACCAATCATATTTTTGTAAAAGGAGCTCGCGAAAACAATTTAAAGGGAATCCATGCAATCTTCCCAAGAGGTAAACTGATTGGAGTAACCGGGGTCAGTGGATCTGGTAAGTCGTCCCTGGTTTTTGATGTATTGGCTGCCGAGGGACATAGAAAATATGTGGAGAGCCTCTCTGCCAAAGCAAGACAAGCACTGGAAAAAGTATCCAAGCCCGATGTAGATTATGTCGAGGGATTATCTCCCGTGTTATCGATCGAACAGGTATCCGCCCGTTCATCTGGTCCCAGAAGCACGGTGGCAACCGCCACCGAAATTGCCGACTATGCCCGTTTATTATGGTCAACTGCGGGCACTCCACACTGCCCAGTGGACGGCTTCCCTGTCACTCGCCGATCTCTTGATTTATGTGTGGAAGAATTGATCGAAAAATCGGCAGGAAAAAGAATGATCATCTTAGCCCCCTGGATGAAAGCGAAAGCATCGGTCCTCCGGGAAGAAATAGAAAATCTGGAAAGAAGAGGGTTTCAACGCCTCAGAATTGATGGAGTGATCAAAAGACTGGATGATCATGATTTAATTCCCACAGGTACTCGAGGTAGAGAAATCAGCGTAGACTTAGTGATCGACCGAATCGCAGTATCCGAAGATTCACGCAGTCGATTGGCAGATTCTTTGGAACTTGCTTTCGAAGAGGGCGATGAGAAAGCCATTGTCCTGATTGAAGGATTCAAGGATGAGTTTGAAGAACTCCAACTCGCTCAAGGCTTTTCCTGTTCTCATTGCGGTACGAGCTACCCCACCCCAACGCCCAAATTATTTTCCTGGAATCACCCAGATGGTGCCTGCTCTACTTGCGGGGGACTGGGTGAAGTCCTCCGCTTTCGGGAAGATTTGATCATCCCCGACACTTCACTGTCTCTGGCCAAAGGGGCTATTAAGCCTTGGCGTCTTGGTTCCCGTAAGATGATCAATCTTAGAAAAAATCTACTCAAGGCAATCGCTGAACAGTGCGGACTCGATCTAAAAATTCCTTGGCAGGATTTATCTGAAACCGAAAAGAACTTTCTCCTTTATGGAGATCAGGACCAAAAGCTTGAAATCAAGCTGGAATATGGCCGCGGAAAAAAAGCCAAGCTGCAACCCTTTCCTGGGATTTTTGCAGATCTTGAGCACACGATGCGAACCACTTCGAGTGACAGCTTAAGAGCTAAGCTGCTTACCTTTCAGTATGGCACATTGTGCGAGTCATGCCAGGGCAGTCGCTTATCGGCCTATTCCCGATCCGTTCTTCTCGCTGGATGCTCGCTTCAGGAATTCTTTTCCTGGTCATCTTCACAAGCATGGAAATTTATCCGTGATAAAGCTCAAAAAGATGAAAAATGCCTGCAAGTGGAAGACGCCCTTCATGGATTAGAGCAACGCCTTGGCTTCATCAATAAGGTTGGGCTAGGATATCTTGGGCTGAACCGTCCTTATCGAAGCTTAAGCGGGGGGGAGGCTCAAAGATCGAGGCTCGCCACCCAACTGGGCATGGGTCTTGTCGGGGTTATTTACGCCCTAGATGAACCAAGTGTCGGGCTACATCCTGCAGATCACCACCGTTTAATCTCTGTACTTCAAGGCCTGAGGGATCGTGGAAATACCGTCATTGTGGTTGAGCATGATGCAGATACCTTGCTGGCATGTGATCATCTTATCGAAGTCGGTCCGGGGCCAGGTACCGAAGGAGGGCATTTAATTTTTAATGGATCCCTGGAGGATTGCATGATGTCCACGGAAAGTAAAAGCGGGCCATTTTTATCTGCAAAACAATGGATCGAAAGAGATGGAAAGAGAAAAGAACCCGGTAAGCAGTCGATTACAGTAAAAAAAGCTCAGGCGAATAATTTACAGAAAATTGATGTATCTTTCCCGGTCGGTTTACTAACTGTAGTATGTGGCGTTTCCGGATCGGGTAAGAGTTCTCTGGTGAATGAAGTGCTTGCAAAAACTGCAGCTCATTTACTTCATCGGTCCAAGCAGTTACCCGGTGCTCATGGAGGGGTTGATGGTCTGGAGAATTTTGATCAGGCTGTCCGCATCGACCAGTCCCCGATTGGTAAAAGCCCCCGTTCAAATCCAGCCACCTATGTAAAACTATTTGATCAGTTGCGCAGCCTCTTCTCGAAATGCTCTCTAAGTAAAATCAGAGGGTATGGCCCGGGTCGCTTTAGCTTTAATATCCCCGGGGGAAGGTGTGAGAGATGCAAGGGAGATGGGGTGGTAAAACTTGATATGCAATTTCTTGCCGATGTTTATGTCGAATGCGAAAGCTGCCACGGAAAGAGATATAACCGCGAAACTTTGGAGGTACGATACCGGGGGAGGAATATATCTGAAGTCCTTGAGCTAACCGTAACAGAGGCAAAACAAATTTTTGAGAAACATCCATCCATCATCAATAAGCTTGAAACCTTGGATGCAGTTGGACTCGGTTACCTAAAGCTTGGACAGGCCGCCAATTCCTTATCGGGCGGGGAAGCTCAGCGCCTTAAACTATCTCTCGAACTAAGCAGAAAACAAAATGGCCGAACCCTGTACTTGCTCGATGAACCCACCACTGGCTTACACTGGTTGGATGTGCAAAGGCTGCTTGATTTACTTTTTAAATTAAGAGACAGCGGAAATACCCTTGTAGTGATTGAACATAATTTGGATGTCATCCGACTGGCTGACCATGTAATTGAAATTGGCCCCTCTGGAGGTAAATCTGGAGGTAAACTTATATTTGAGGGCTCCCCGGAAAAATTAGCTCATGAAGATACCCCCACGGGAAAATTCCTTGCCAAACACCTGACTCCATTCTCATAAGTTTT
The DNA here is from genome assembly GCA_963978365.1 of uncultured Opitutales bacterium. Lineage (GTDB taxonomy): Bacteria > Verrucomicrobiota > Verrucomicrobiia > Opitutales > Seribacteraceae > Chordibacter. Next base: position 12,673 of record CAXBQX010000051.1, read on the forward strand.
AAGATGACAGAACGCCAAGAAAGCCTTGATTCGGAAGATGCACAACCTGATTTGCTCAGCTTGAAAAGAAACGCTTTTTGGCAGCTATGGAAAAGACGGGCTTTATTACTGATCGCCCTGCTCATTTTATTGATTCCTCTTTATGGAACCTTTGAACCCCTCTTCGAGTTTATTCTTTTTGCAGTTTCCTTAGCCACTCTAACTTTTCCCGTCTTTTTTATTCCCATCCGTCGAGTAGCTGGTAAGTTTCTTCACAACCTCCAGGAACAAAGGCTCTCGGAAGTTTGTGCCGTTTGCTCAACTCTCGTTCTTCTTCTTTTCTTATCCAGCCCGCTTATTCTTTTGCTCTGGGACGCGGCAGGAGAAAAAGTTGGGCTTATTGAAGTGGTTTGGTCACTCGCATTAGGGGAAGAATCTGCAAAAAATACTCTTCTCCTAGGTGTCTCTGAGCAAATTCGCCAAATTCAAACGATTTTCCCAAAGCTACCGATCGATGAATCCAAAACACTTGAGTTTGTAGCAAACTTGGTTGGAGATACCCGTGAGTTCTCGGGAACTTTTATTGAATTTCTTTTCAAGGGAACACGCGGGTTTGTCGCAGAGCTTGCCTTGGCCCTCATTGCCTTATCCTTTCTCTATGCCCATGGTGGAAATTTTGTGAGAAGTGCGCTGAAAATGGGAGGTTTTACGGATAAAGAAACTTCATCTTGGTTTAATCTTTACCGGATGATCACCCTTCGCCTAATTAGCGACACCATACTGACTTCGATTATCCGTGGGATTGCCATGGGTATGGTGGCCCATTTTATTGGCGGATTTTTCTTTCTTCCTATCTTCCTGATCGGTGCCTTTGTTGGACTCGTTCCAGTGGTTGGAAGTGCCATGGTCTGGCTGCCGATATCATCGATTATTTGGACCCGTGGAGAACCTACTACTGCCATCTCTGTCGCTCTTCTTAGTATCTTACTAAATTACTTAATCAGCAGGGCACGAGCAGGTATGGGTAGGCGGCTGCACGAACAGGGAGCCTGGTTGAGCTTTATGCTCTTTTTGGGAATAATCGGAGGTATCCTGGCTTATGGCCCCCAGGGATTCGTGATTGGGCCCATGGCCGTAGTCCTAGCCTATGGACTCGTTCGCTTCTTAAAGGATCAGTCTGCAGATAAATTTGCTGAATAATGACTCCAAGGGCGATTAGTTCTACCCTAGAGAAGAGCAAAACTTACCAAGTCTGCTTAAACCTTTTTCGATAACTTCATCGGAAGTGGCATAGCTCAAGCGGATGTAACCTTCTGCACCAAACGCATGACCTGATACAACAGCCACTTTTTCCTCTTCAAGTAAACGGGCCGAAAATTCTTCTGAAGATAAGCCAAAGGAAGACACCTTCGGAAAGAGGTAAAAGGCACCCTGTGAACGCAGACACTCAACTCCATCAATGGAATTAAG
>CAXBQX010000052.1:0-13891 GCA_963978365.1 uncultured Opitutales bacterium
TCTTTCCCGATCAGGACACGCAGGCAGTAACACACCGCACTGGTGACGATGGCAGGGGTGGCATTGAGCCCGTCCGCACGCACGTTTGCGGTGCCCGAAAAGTCAAAGTTTGCCCGGCCTTTCTCCACCGAAATGCGAAGTCTAAGAATGTCTCCATCGTCTAGGGTTTGCTCCACTTCTTTGATAAAATTTCCGAGGTCTGAAAAATACTCCGTAGCGCATGCAGAGGAGACCTCAGAAATCGCTTTCATTTGCTCGCTAATCTCCTGAACTCCATATTCTTGCAAAATCGACTGCATGCCATCCAAGCCCATACGCAAGGAGGCGACCTGGGCGGATAAATCGGCCAGGTTTTCCGCCGGTTGACGGGAGGGAAAAATACCGCTTTTGAGGAGCTGTTCGATCTTGCCCATTTTCGATGTTCCACCAGCAAAAAGAAGTTGGGGAAAAAGCACCACACCCTCCTCGGCCAAGGAACGGGTCGAAGCAGGCATGGAACCGGGAGATTTGCCCCCGATTTCGGCATGGTGGGCACGGTTGGCCAGGTAGGCAATCGGACGATCCCCGCCCTCCGCAAAAACGGGGGCAAGCACGGTGACATCGGGCAGGTGGGAACCACCGAAGGCAGGGTGATTACTGACCACCACATCGCCGGGCTGAAGGGGCGGAAGAGCACTGAGAATAGTACGGGCGCACACACCGAGGGCACCGAGGTGGACGGGCACATGCGGGGCATTGGCGACGAGAAATCCATCCGCATCGAGCACGGCGCAGGAAAAATCTAGCCGTTCCCGGACATTGACGGACAGGGCGGTGCGTTCGAGCTGGGCACCCATCTCTTCGGCCAATCCAAGCAGGCGGTTGGCAAAGAGCTCGCGTTTGGCAACTTCAGGAAACTCCGGGGTGGATAGCGGGGATGATTCGGTCTTTTCCAGAAGCAGGCTGCCCCGGTCTCCTTTGGTTGCCCGCCAACCGGCCTCGATCCAAAGAGCACCAAAGGAATCAGTAACCAGGCAGGGCCCAATCAGCTGAGTGCCCGCCGGCAGATCGTTCCGAAAATGGATGCTTTTGCCAGAGACTTCGGACTCACGCGAAACTGCAAAGGATTCGGAGGGGGAATCGGAACTTGGGCCCACGGCAAGCACACGCAGGGAGTGCACCTCCGCCTGCCGGTTTTCCGGGAAATACCCAAAGACCTGGCGAAAGCGTGCCACGTAAAGGGAGGCGAGCTCGGAAAGATCTTCGTAAGGTACTTCCAGCGGGGCATCTTGCCCGACCAGGCGGATGAAGGCGAATTTTTGGGAAATCTTGGCATCCTTATGGGGAACGGAAGATAGAGCATCGGCAAGTAAAACCTGCTCAATCTGCCCAAGGCGGGCATCTCCAACCGGTAATAGAACGGACTGTTCCTTCACCCGTTCCAGCCGGGCCTGCATCAACCCATAGGCACTGAGCAGGCCGGAATCTCCGGGCGACAAAATTTTCGATATCCCGAGGCGGCCGGCCACCCCACAGGCATGCTGCCCACCCGCCCCACCAAAGGAGACCAGGGCATGGTCTGCGGGGTCATACCCCTCGGCAACCGAGACTTTGCGGATGGCGGTGGCCATGGCATCGTCCGCCACCGCGAGGAAACCATGCAGGAGATCATCCTCTGAGCGACCGGAGTCTGCCGCGATTTCCTGCAATCGTGCACGGGAAGCAGTACTATCCACGGGTGTGGAAAACTGGGATGGGTCGAGCCGGCCGAGCAGTAAATTGATATCGGTCAGGCAGAGCGGGCCGCCAAACCCATAGCAGGCCGGCCCGGGGTGAGCCCCGGCGCTTTGCGGGCCGACCCGCAGGAGCCCATCTTCCACCCGGCAAATGGAACCACCCCCAGCGGCGACGGTTTCGATACGCAGGGCAACATTGGCCACCCGGGCATCTCCCACCTGGTGGCTGGATTGGTATGCGAAGGAGCCGGAATAGCGGGAAACATCGGAACTGGTGCCCCCCATATCGAGGTTGATGAATTTTTCGAGACCGGCCGAGCGGGCGACTGCAGCCGCTCCCACCACCCCACCTGCCGGCCCGCTAAGCAGGCTGTCGATCGCTCGATAATCAGCCCGGGGAGAAAGCCCGCCAGCACTGGAGGCGATGAGCAGTTCGCTCCCCTGCCCCAGGCCGGCTTCCACGGAATCCAAATAACCCGTGAGCACGCCCGATAAATAAGCTTCCACCACCGAGGATTCCGAGCGGGGCAACCATTTACGAAAGCGTCGGATTTCCGCCGAGCAAATAACCGTAGGAAAGCCCCACTCCTTGAGGCAACGGGCGACTTCTTGCTCATGGGCATCGTTTACATAGGAGTGCAAGAAAGAGACCACGGCCACCCGGTTACCCTGCTCCAGGAGCTCGCGGGCGAGCGGCTCGAGAACGGACAGATCGGGAGCCTGCAAAACCTTCCCCTCGCGGTCGAGCCGTTCGCGGACCTCCACCACCGGGCCATGGAGCACGGGGCGTTTGCGGGGGACAAGGTCGAAGAGGCCGAGCCTGCGCTGGTCCCCAATTTCCAAAAGATCGGGAAATCCCTGGGTCACAAAAAAGACCGGAGGGTCACCCGCCCCTTCGAGCAGGGCATTGGTGCAGCGGGTGGTGGCCAGCCGCATGTTCGCAGAAATTTCTTTGGGCGAAAGACCGGCACGGGCGAGAAGGAGCCGCTGGCCAAGGACTGGGGCTTCCTCCCCGGAGAGCAATTCGATCGCAGAGCCAGGAACAAGGGAAGCTGGTACGGCACCACTGAGCACAATTTCACCGGATTGCGCAGACCAGCCTTCTACCTGATGTTTCCCATCCTTACAGACCAGCCGGAACCCAACCGGAAAATCCTCCGGCCAATCGGGCGGGCCTTCCAAGAGCAGGCGATTGGGTCCCGAAATTTGGGAAATCCGGGCGGAAAGGCTACCACGGGACAATACCTTGGCCCGGTGAACCGCACCATCAGGATCGCAGGCGAAGCAATCGGTAAAGGTGCCCCCAGTGTCGACGAAGAAGGACCACTTAGATAGACCCGTGCTCATTTTGGGGGACAGCCATGAGCCCAGCTTTCAAGAATGGGCAAATAATCTTCCGGTAACCCAACTTGCCGGGCACCCTCCACCACCACCTGCTGGTAGCGGGGGGCAGGCACGCCGTATTTATAATTGCAGGAGAGGTAGACCCAGCAGCGGACGGTGGATTGGTCCCCAAGCAATTCGAGGTCCATCTCCACTCGTTCATAATAACCACCGGCCACACCCTCGTAGTGGTCGAGGGCTTTCCAGTGTTTTTCTTTGAGTGACCATAGGGAACCGAGTACCTCGGAGTTCTCATCCTGCTCGATCCCGGCATAGCCATCGCCATTAATAAAATACTTCCAGCCGGAGAGGCGGGCGACCGGGCCGGGTTCGGCTCCGGGGCAACGCATGGCCATTTGATCGAGGTTCATATTGGAACCATAAGCGAAGTAGCGGATGGACATAGGGATTGAAGAGGAATGTGAAAAAGGGAATGATGTTGGGACGCAGGAGCACGGAGGCAAGCGTGGAACTGCTTTCGTGCTTGTAAAAGAGCCAAAAAAAAGCACAATCCTATCCCCATCGTTAGGAGTCACTCCTTTGGGGTTGCTCCCTTGATCATGCTGGCGACCTGTTCCTCATGGGGTGGGAAGCGAGACGAAAGCGGCGTTGCGGCTTACCCTGCGGCGCGGATTGGCACCCGTCAATCCATCGGATCGAGAAACCAAATCAGACCAATGTCAGAACAAGTAAATAAAACATCAATCATCGAAGATAACCGTTCCCACGATAAGGACACCGGGTCCAGCGAGGTGCAAATCGCCCTCCTTACCGCCCGGATTTCCCACCTCACGGAACATCTTAAAACCCACCGCAAGGACTTTCACTCCCGCAGAGGATTGCTCATGATGGCAGCCCGCCGGAGAAAACTTCTCGATTATTTAAAGAAAAATGATTTGAAGCGTTACCAGGCTATCGTTGAAAAGCTTGGTCTTCGTAAATAATTTCATTTTCTGAGCCCTTGCTCTTATTAAACTCGCAGCCACTTGTGGCCCGAGAATTTTTCCTCTCGTCATGCATTCCCGGGCATTTCTGTGTCCATTTGGTATGGTGTGAGGAGGCTTTGCCCGAACAATCCGGTTCAGGCAAAGGATGATGCGATCATAACGCAAAATATACAACCCGTACGAATCAATGAAACAAAAGCATAATGTTACTGCCGAGAAGCTCGGCATTCAGATCTCTTCCGGCACACTTGCCGGATTGGCCAGCGGAGCCGTCACTATAACTCAGGGAGAAACCAGTGTGTTTGTCTCTGCCACCGCAGCCGCAACCTTGCGCCCCGGGCAGGACTTTTTCCCCCTGACTGTGGATTACCGCGAAAAATTTACCGCAGCCGGCCGTTTTCCCGGTGGTTACTTCAAGCGTGAAGGAAAGCCCACCGAAAAGGAAATCCTTACCTCCCGCCTCTGCGACCGCCCCCTGCGCCCCCTCTTTCCGAAGGGCTTCCTTAATGAGGTACAGGTAATTGGTTACCTTCTTTCCACCGATCTTGTGAACGAAGGAGACATCCTTATGGTCAACGGTGCATCCGCTGCCCTGATGATTTCCGATATTCCCTGGAATGGACCAATCGGTTGTGTGCGCCTTGGGCAAATTGACGGCGAATTTGTGGTCAACCCCACCAATGAGCAAATGTACGACTCCACTCTCGACCTCATCTATGTAGGAAACGAGAAGGAGATGATGATGATCGAAGGTTCTGCGGACCAAATTCCTGAAGACCGTTTTGTGGAAGCCCTTGAATATGCTCATGAAGCGATTCAGGACATCATCGCTGCCCAGCGTGAGTTGGCCGCACTCTGCGGAAAGCAAAAGAAGGAGTTTGAACTCGTAAAAGTTCCTGACGATGTGCTCGCTCTTTGCCGCGAAATCACCGGTAACCGTATGGAAGAAGCGATCTTTGCTGATTCCAAGCAGGAGCGCCAGGTGGCTGTGGATGCGATCAAGGAAGAAGCGGACAAGGCATGTGAAGAAAAGTTCGGAGATGATTACGACGCCGACCATGTAAAAATGGCTTTCGAAGTGATCCAGGAAGAAGTCTACCGCAACAATATCCTTGGAAAAGGAAAGCGTGCTGATGGCCGCGGGCCCGATGATTTGCGTGAGGTCACCTGCGAAACCGGCGTGCTTCCCCGGGTGCATGGCTCCGCTATATTTAGCCGTGGGGAAACCCAGTCCCTCGTACTCTCCACCCTTGGCACCAGCCGGGATGTGCAGGACCTCGACGGATTGACCGGTGGACCCACCTCTAAGTCTTTCATTTTGCACTACAACTTCCCCCCATTCTCCGTGGGTGAAGCTGGCCGTTTCGGATTTACCGGACGACGCGAAATCGGACATGGTGCCCTCGCCGAACGTTCCGTACTTCCTGTGCTTCCTCCTGAGGACGAGTTCCCTTACGCCATCCGTGTGGTTTCCGAAATCATGTCCTCCAATGGTTCGACCTCCATGGCTAGTGTCTGTGGTGGTTCCCTCGCATTGATGGATGCCGGTGTGCCCCTGAGCGGACATGTCGCCGGGATCTCCACCGGTTTGGTAACCGAGCACGATGAGAACGGAAATATTTCCAAGCATGTGGTCCTTACCGACATCATCGGTGCGGAAGATCACTTCGGAGATATGGACTTTAAGGTATGTGGTACCCGCCAAGGTGTGACTGGTTTCCAGCTCGACCTTAAGATTCAGGGCCTTCCCTTTGATATCGCTAAGGAAGCAGTGAAGCAGGTCACAGCAGCAAGAATGAAGATTCTTGATGTGATGGAAGCCGCCCTTCCCTCCCACCGCAAGGAATTGCGTGAGCATGCCCCACGCATTGAAACTGTAAAGATCGATCCTGAAAAAATCGGTGCCTTAATCGGGCCAGGAGGAAAGAATATCCGCCGTATCACTGAAGTTACCGGTGCCAATATCGATATCGATGAAGACAACAGCGGAAAAGTACGCATCTATGCGACCAATTCGGAAGCAATGAAACGTGCCCTGGATGAGATCGAACTGGTGACCGGAGAAATCGAGGTCGGTAAGATTTACCGTGGTATCGTTCGCGGAGTAAAAGAATTCGGTGCTTTTGTGGAGTGTCTGCCCGGCAAGGAAGGGCTTTGCCACATTTCTGAACTCGCGGACTTCCGGGTTAATAAGACCGAGGATATTTGCAAACTTGGAGATGAGATCATCGTCAAGTGCATCGGGATCGACGACAAGGGCCGCGTAAAGCTCAGCCGTCGTGCCGCGATGGAGGAAAACAAGCCAGCCGATGAAGGTGAATCTTCCAGCGAAGGAGCGGAAGAGGAAACTGAAGAAGTGGCCGAGCCCGTAGCCTCCTAATTCTTTAAACCCAAAACTTCTTATCCCTAGCGGTCATCCATTCGTGGATGACCGCTTTTTTGTGTCTACTGAAAATGAAGAAATCTTCCGATTGCCCAAGTCAGGAAATTCGTTAGGAATTAGGATTTACCCATGAGTAACCAAGAAAAACCTCTTGTTTTAGCAACCAATGATGATGGGATAAATTCCCATTTCCTCATCCGTCTAGTGGAAGCTCTTAGCAAAGATTGCGATGTGGTTACCTGTGCACCGGATGGCGAGCGAAGCTGGATCAGTCATGCCATTACCAGGCACCAAACGCTCACCCCAAAAAAACTTAAAAAATATCCAGGCAAAGAGGCTTATTCTATCAATGGCACGCCTGCGGATTGCGTAAACCTGGCGGTGGGCAACTTACTGGATCGGGAACCGGATGTGGTGGTAAGCGGGATCAACCTTGGATATAATGTCACCCTGCCAATGATCTTATCCTCCGGTACAGTGGGAGGGGCAATGGAGGCATCCTTGCTCGGATTAAGGGCGATGGCGGTAAGCCTGGCCCTACCCAATGAAGAATTTGATCAAATTCGGGATAGTGGAGGAAAGGTGAAGGGCGAAATGGCCAAGACTCTGGATGCTACGGCAGAATCGGCAGCAAAATATGCCAAAACTTTGGCGACTTTACCAATACCCGGAGGATTAACTGTCCATAACATAAATTACCCAATTTCCTACCGGGGCGAAGAAGAACCGATTCTGACTTTCGCGAATACTCTTAAATTAAACAGCTTATTTGATCTTACAGAGGATGGAAAAAGTTACCAACTTACTTATAAAACTGAGTGGTTGGATGAGGCTAAAATTCAGGTTGGGTCCGACTTATGGGCACTCAATGAAAATATGCCTTCGATCTCCCGTCTCGATTTTGCTGAAGCTTCAGGAAAGCGCTATTTAGAACCCTAAGGACTAGATATGATACACCGTCTATTCCGACTGCTTTACTGGAAAAAGCGTAGAAGTTATGGTAGAACCTACCGCAAGATTGATGGCCGTTCGATGGATCGGGACTTAGTACACTATTTTCATGATTTTGGGGATGACGGGGCTAATTCTCACCAATCCTACTGGCTGCGGAAATTAGTCTTTAAAATCATCGTCTGGGCAGTCTTTTTGTTCTTCGCTTGCTGGTTTGCCTACGAAAGTTACCTCGGTCTTCTGATTTACGACGGATAATCACTCATTTCGCTTGATTGAACTGCCTTAAATCGCTATAGATCATCCTTTTCCCAAATTTCATCATGAGAAAGACGCACAAAGGTATAGCTAAACGATTTAAGGTCACCGGGTCCGGTAAAGTCACTCACCGTAAGCCTGGCCAACGCCATTTGCGCCGTAAAAAATCGAACAAGCAAGTGCAAGCAGGTCGACAAGATCTAGCTCTTGCACCAGGAATGGCCAAGCGTGTCATCAAAGCTCTTTCCAGCTAATTTAACCAATCAACCAGTAGAGGAGATATAAGCCATGCCACGCGCACGCAATGTTCCAGCCACTCGCAAACGCCGCAAAAAAGTCCTTAAAAAAGCACGCGGATATTTTGGAAATAAGTCCCGTCTCTTCCGCTACGCTAAGGATGCAGTTGATCGTGGAGAAGTGTATGCCTACGCCCACCGTCGCAAGCGTCGTACCGAGTTTCGCCAACTTTGGATTGTCCGTATCAACGCAGCATGCCGGGAAGAAGGTTTACGCTACGGAGAATTTATCCACGGATTGACCAAAGCCAATATTGAGCTCAACCGTAAGATGATGTCCGAGTTGGCCATCCACGAACCGGAAGCATTCAAAGAATTGGTGGGCAAGGCGAAAACCGCACTTGCGGCTTAAGGCCCGCCCCTCATTGTATTCTGGCGTGGAGAACGATCTCCAAGCCATTGTCGCCCAAGCGGAGGCAAGCCAGGCAGAAATTTCCAACCGATCCGATTGGGATCAGGCAAAAGCCTCTGTTCTTGGTCCAAAAGGTTCTCTTACCCAGGCCTCTAAATTAATCGGTACTTTACCGAAAGAGGAAAAGCCGGCCTTTGGGCAGGCTCTCAACCAAGCCAAAAAGCAAATCGAGGCTCTTTTTGCCGGTTCACTTGCCAAAATTGAAGAGCAGGCAGACCTCCTCGCCCTGGGCGTACCGTACGATCCCACTTTACCGGCCATCCCCAGCCGTTCCGGCTCCCTCCATCCGCTTTCCGCCACCCGTCGCAAGGTAGTCTCCACCTTTCGCAAACTTGGATTTACTGTAACGGAAGCAACGGAGGCCGAAACCGAATGGTTTTGCTTCGATGCCCTCAATACTCCAGATGACCACCCCGCCCGCGACGAGCAGGACACCCTCTTTTTTAAGCCTGATTCGAAGTGGGCGAATGTTTCCAAAAAGAATAAGGAGGCTCATCTCTTACGTACGCACACTTCCTCGGTGCAGATTCGCACCATGCTTCGGGAAAAACCTCCCCTTCGAGTGATCGCACCGGGCCGGTGCTTCCGCAGGGATACAGTGGATGCGACCCACTCGGCCAACTTCCACCAGATCGAGGGCCTCTGCATTGACCGAAAGATTACCCTGCTCGACCTCAAGGGCACCCTCGACTACTTTCTCAAGGAAACCTTTGGCAACAAGGTACAGACCCGACTGCGCCCCAGTTTCTTCCCTTTCACTGAGCCCAGCTTTGAAGTGGACCTCAAAGCACCGAACCTCGGAAAACTGAGCGATAAATGGATTGAGATCATGGGCTGTGGACTGGTCGATCCCGAGGTACTCAAACTGGTGAACCTGGACCCTGCAGAATTCAGCGGGTTTGCTTTTGGTGTGGGCATTGAACGGATCACCATGATTTTGCACGGGATTGATGATATCCGCCATTTTTACCAGAACGACCAACGCTTTCTCTCCCAATTTACCGGACCGGCATGAAGATTAGTCTCGAATGGTTGAAGGAATATGTCGAGCTACCCGCCGACCCCGGCGAGCTTGTAGATGCTCTGCCCATGCTTGGATTGGAAGTCGAGGAAGCAGAAGGTGACCAACCCGTTTCTCTGGACCATGTGGTGGTGGGCGAAGTGTTGGATAAACAACCCCACCCCGAAGCGGACAGGCTAAGTGTATGCCAGGTGAATGTGGGGGCGGAAGTCCCAGCCAACATCGTTTGTGGAGCCACCAATTTTAAAGTGGGTGACCGGGTACCGGTTGCCCTACCTGGAGCCAAACTTCCCGGTGGTTTTAAAATTAAGAAATCCAAGCTGCGTGGCGTTCCCTCTGAGGGGATGATGTGCAGTGCCAAGGAACTTACCTTAGGCGAGGATGATCATGGTTTGATGATTCTGAAAAATGCTCCCGTCGTCGGAACGCCCATCACCGAAGCGGTATCGCCCGACCGCGTGCTGGAACTGGAAATCACCGCCAACCGAGGGGACTGTCTAAGCCATATCGGAGTGGCCCGTGAAATTTCTGCCCGTTACCAAAAAGATTTACGCACTCCTGTGGTGCAAGCATCTGCTGAAGCGGTTATCCAAGCCGACAGCCATAGTTTGGTGAACGAGGTCCGACTTGAGGATGATGCCTGTCCGTACTATACCCTTTGGACCATCCGGGGGGTGAAAATTGCACCCAGCCCGGATTGGATGCAAAAACGGCTGCAAGCAGTGGGTCTGCGTCCGATCAATAATGTAGTGGATGTGACCAACTATGTACTTCTTGAAACCGGGCAACCCCTCCATGCCTTTGATGCGGCCAAAATTAAAGGCCCCGCCATCATCGTCCGCCCAGCCAAGGAAAATGAATCCATCACCACCCTCGATGATGTGAAGCGTGACCTGCAAACCGACATGATGGTGATCGCCGATGCCGAGCGACCGCTGGTCGTAGCCGGAGTGATGGGCAGTGTGGATGCGGAAGTGGATGATTCCACTACCGACCTTGTGCTTGAATCCGCCTGGTTTCGTCCGGGTTCCGTCCGTTCCACCGCCCGCCGACTTGGTCTGCACAGCGACAGCTCCCAGCGATTTTCCCGAGATGTCGATCCTGCCGGGGTGGACTATGCCGCCCGCCGTGCGATCGATTTAATTTTGCAAACTGCAGGAGGCGAGCTTGCTCCCACCTATGTATGTGCCGGTTCCGCACCCCGTGGGGCACGGTCGATCGCCATCGATCATGAATTTGTGGAAAAGACCTGTGGATTTTCAGTTACAGCCGAATCTTTGATGGATGCATGGCAGAGACTGGGATTTTCCGTATCAGGCAGTGGTCCATGGGAAGTGACCGTACCTTCCTTCCGTTCAGAAGTGGACCGCCCGATTGATTTAGTCGAGGAGTACCTACGTATCCGTGGTACCGATGATTTAAAGGATGCACCGATCGCTTTTTCTGCTTTGGATCGGGAAAATGACACATCCTATGATTTTTGCCAGGGTGCGGTCGACCACCTGCTGGGTCAGGGCTATCAGGAGTGCTGTCACTACAGCTTGCGCTCAGGCGAAGAAGTGGAGTCTTGGTTTGGTAACCTCGCGGTTGAGGAACTCGCTCTGGCCAACCCCCTGACCGCTGATCATACGCATGTGCGCCCCTCGCTTCTTCCCGGATTGGTCGATGCTCTTTCCCACAACCAAAAGAATTTAAATGACCTCACCCGGGTCTGCGAAACGGGTCGGGTTTTCCGCCCGGGTCCCCGTGGAAATGTGGAATGGATCAGCGTGGCCTTTGCTGCCTTTGCCCGATCCAACGAGCGTGGATGGAAGGAGGAACCTGCCCTTGATTTCTTTGCCCTTAAAAATCAGGTCCATACACTGATTGATGCGACCGGACTCTCTCTGCCCAAGGGATTGTGGTCCAATATTTCGGATGAACCTGCCTGGCAGGACGGATATTCGGCTCGTCTTGGAGATGCCCATAAAAACAAACTTGAAGTGAGCCTGGGCATCATCCGCCTCTCCCTGAGTAAGGCCAAGGAAGCTAAGGGACCGATCTTCGCTGCCGAAATCCTGATCGATCCGGTCCTGCTGAGTAAACGGAAGAAAGCCGCCACTTTTCAGTCTTTTTCGACTTTTCCACCCGCAATCAAGGATCTTGCCCTGGTGGTGGATTCATCCGAGCCCGCCGAAACCGTGCGAGGAAAAGTGGAGGAAATCGCCAGTGGTGTGGGTAAGGAAAAATTTGCGGTCGATCCCGTGCAAATCTTCGACCTCTTTGAGGGCAAGGGACTCCCCGAGGGCAAGAAAAGCCTCGCCCTTACGCTGCGCTTCCGGGCACCCGATCGCACTCTTGGAGAGAAGGAACTTAACCAGGCCTTTGAGGATGTCATTGCAGGGATCCGTTCCGGAACCTCCTACGAATTAAGAAGTTAATCTTTTGGATATGAGCGAACATGCACCCATGGATGTCGATTATGTGGCCAAACTGGCACGTATCGAGCTGACCGAAGAGGAAAAGAGCACTTACCAGCGCCAGCTCGGGGATGTACTGAAATATTTTGAAAAACTCCAGGAATTGGATGTCGAAGGTGTGGAACCCACCGCCCATGCCTTCCCCCGTTACAATGTTTGGGACGAGGATGAAGCGAAGCCCGGTTTTTCCGCTGATCAAGCTTTGCAAAATGCTCCTCAGTCCAGGCAGGATCAGGTGGTAGTGCCCAAAGTGATTGAGGAATAAGAATCCTTTTTATGTCCGAGAACTCATCCATTTTTCAGTCTGCCACCGAGCTTTCCGCATCGCTTGATGCTCGGACAGTCTCTGCCGTTGAATTAGCTCAGGAGATGATTGCCCGGGTTAAGGCGGTCGATGAACGGGTGCATGCCTTTCTCCACCTCGACGAAGAGGATGCTCTATCCCAAGCCAAAGCATCCGACGAGCGTCGGGCGAAAGGTGAAACCCGCGGACCCCTCGATGGGATCCCCGTGGGCATGAAGGATGTGATCTCGGTAAAAGACCAGCCCCTCACCGCTGCCAGCAAGATTTTACAGAACTACCGCTCACCCTACGATGCCACGGTTACCCAAAAATTAAGGAATGCCGGTGCGGTGGTGGCCGGACGGTTGAACCTCGATGAATTTGCGATGGGCTCATCCACGGAAAATTCCGCTTATGGACCGACCCGTAACCCCTGGAATTTGGACTGCGTACCCGGAGGAAGCAGCGGGGGTAGCTCCGCTGCCGTTGCCGCCCGAGAAGTTCCCTTGAGCCTCGGCTCGGACACGGGAGGATCCATCCGTCAGCCCGCTTCCCTCTGCGGAGTGGTGGGGATGAAACCGACCTACGGAATGGTTTCCCGCTACGGACTGGCCGCCTTTGCCTCCTCCCTCGATCAGATCGGGCCCTTTGCCACCACCGTGGAAGATGCCGCCCTGCTCCTCGAAACCATTTCCGGACACGATCCCCTCGACTCCACAAGTTTCCCCAGCGAGGTGCCCGCCTATTCGCAGGATCTCAAGCAAAGTACCCAACCGGGCGTGCTTGGACTACCCAAAGAATTTTTTGGCCCCGGTATGGACGACGAGGTACGGGCCAGCGTGGAACAGGCGATTGAACATTATCGTTCGATTGGATATGAGACCAAGGAGGTCAGCCTGCCCACCACCGATCTCTCCATCCCGGTTTATTATGTAATCGCCACCGCAGAGGCATCCTCCAACCTCGCCCGCTACGACGGCATACGTTACACTTCACGGAGCGAGCGGGCGGAAAATGCCATCGATGTCTATGCCAAGAGCCGGGGAGAAGGATTTGGACCCGAGGTCAAGCGTCGCTGTATCCTTGGAGCCTATGGTTTGAGCAGTGGGTATTACGATGCCTTTTATTTGAGGGCTCAAAAGGCCCGCACCTTGATCCGTCGGGACTTCGAAAAAGCCTTTGCGGAAGTCGATGCCATCCTCACCCCAACCTCCCCTACCCCTGCATTTAAATTTGGAGAGAAAAGCGACGACCCCATTTCGATGTATTTGAGCGACATCTACACCATCTCCACCAACCTTGCCGGTCTGCCCGGTATCTCGGTGCCCTGCGGATTTACCCAGTCTGGCCTGCCCATCGGTCTGCAGCTCATCGGCCAGGCCTTCGAGGAGTCAAAACTTTTGCAAATCGCCCACGCCTATGACCGCGACCACCTCCACGGCCGTCAGGCACCCACCCTCTAAGCGGAAGAAGATGGAATACGAAGCAGTCATCGGTTTGGAGGTTCATGTTCAATTGGACACCCGTTCAAAAATGTTTACCCGGGTGGGAACAGGCTTTGGACAACCGCCCAATACCCTGACTGACCCGGTTGTTTTGGGTCTGCCCGGTGCCCTGCCGGTGATGAATAAGGAAGCGATTGAAAAATCGATCAAGGTCGGCCTGTTACTTGATTGTAAGATTGCTTCTGTATGCAAATGGGACCGCAAGAACTACTTCTATCCGGACATGCCCAAGAATTATCAGATTTCCCAGTATGATCAACCTATCTGCGAGGGTGGTC
>CAXBQX010000053.1:0-13857 GCA_963978365.1 uncultured Opitutales bacterium
CCTTCGGACTGCACCATATCCGCATAAGTGATCAGCACAACATCCTGCTGATTCAGACCAGATAAATTATAACCCGAGGACAGACCAACCCCAACTCCATACCTGCCAATCATTTGATACATCCGATCGAGCAAGCGATCCGCCCGATCCATCCCGTAGAGTTTGGCCAAACGGCGGCGCAATAGCTTTAGCCGCGTACTGGAAATGTGTTTGACTGCATTTTGGGTAAAATAACTCATAACAACGGATTAGTAACCGGTAAGGTCGGCTATAAAGGCACGCAAGTTACTGCGTATTGTGGAATAGGAGTAAAATTGACGGGCTACTTCATAATTGTGGTTCACAATTTCCTCGCACAAATCCCGATCCGTAAGGATTTGCCGGACCTGGCGGGCGATGGTTGGGGTGACAAATCCATCCATGGTTAGAAGACGAAACCCTTTCGGTTCGATATCACGGACAAAAATAGAGTACCGGTTGATCAAAACTGGTTTCCGAAAGTAGATCGCTTCAAGCAGGGCATTTCCAAAGCCCTCATAGGTGCTTGGGTAGGTGACAAAGTCTGCATGATGGTAAAGGTCCCAAAGGGTGTATACCTTGCGCCCTTCGGAATCCCTTTGCCGGACTTCCCCTACCCGGTCTGCCACAATTCGCATATCCACGCCTTCTTCCTTCGCTAGCTGCTCAAGCATGCCAAGGTACTCGTACCCCTCATCTCCCGCTTCGTGCGAAATTACAAGTTTGCACCGGGGATCCTTCAGTAAACTAACCAATTTGATTGCCTGTTCGATCCCTTTGCGTGGAACCACACGCGTGGGCTGAAGGATGAAGAAATCGTCATCGCTTAAACCGAGCTCTTTCCGCACATCAGATGCATATTCATCAACCTGTTCAGGAGGGTTCTCAAAATCAAAAACATTGGGAATCACCAAAGAGGCACTGCCCTTACGCAGGGCCAATTGCTCCTGAGCTTCCTGATTGATCACCACATCCCTCATGTTGGAAAGTTTGGGAGGAAAACTCATATCAAGGTACTCCGGAATGCAATTCACTGAGAACCGGGTTCTCTCCCAGTAAAAGTCATGATGATGAGCGATGGCAGGCATGCGCGTCTCCGATAAAAATTCGGTCAGGGCAATCCCCAGCGGGATATGCATGGGAATCGCCAGACAATTTTGGGGGATAAGGAGATCGATATCAAACTTCTCCACGAAGCGGTAGAGGGTGCTTTTGATGTAGTCCGCAAGTGCCCGGATTCTTTCGGTCACAAAGCGGTCTCTCATTTCCCCTTTCCAAATATGCTCATTGATCCACTGGTTTTCAGAAAAACCAAAAAAGGCTTCCGGAACCACATGGCTGATATCTGGATTTCGGTCGCTTTGCCCACTGTACCAAAAACTTACATGCCTATCTTCCCAAAGCACCTCTGCCCATTTCGCGCTTTCGAGCGAAACCCCATCCTGCCCGGCAAAGCGGGTAGATACAAAACCGATATTTTTTGACATAATAATTCAGAACAGCATCTAAGATGCCTCTCTTTTATGGGTCATGAAGAATGCACTAGTTTTTTTCAACCCCTAAAACGATTTCGTCGGTTTGTCTTTACAAAATCCGCCTGCAAAGCTTATTCCAAACAAAGATGCCAATTGAACAAATAGAAACTGAATCCTTGCTCAGTGCAATCCTCCAAGGCTTGCCCAATACCATTGAAAAAATTCGTGGTAAGCGCGATTCATTCCTCACAGACGCTGTCCTTCTCGGAGAAATCCCCTCCCCTACTTACGGGGAAGAAGACCGGATTCGTGCGGTCATGGACCGGTTTCGGGAAAATGGATTAGATAACCCAACGGTGGATGAATTTGGCAATGCATCCGCCCAGCTTTCTGGAACAGAAGGTCAGTCCTCCATTGTGGTAATGGCTCATGCCGACTCTGTATTCTCCCCCGAAGTAAGACATGAAATTCAGGTCGGGTCGGATTCGATGACAGGCCCCGGAATCGCGGATAACGCCCTTGGTTTGGCCGCAATGATCTCTCTCCCAAGGATTCTTTCTGAGTTAAATATTACGCTCCGGGACAACCTCATCCTCGTGGCCAATGTGAAAAGTTTGGGAAGAGCAAACCTAGAGGGGGCTCATGGATTTCTTGAGACTATGAGCCTACCTGCCAAAGCAGGAATTTGCATAGAAGGATCCACCCTTGGACGTTTAAGCTACTCCGGCCTTGGTACCCTCCGCGGAGAAATCACTCTTCAGGTACCGGCTGACTACGATTGGAAAAGATTTGGAGCAGCAGGTGCGATCAGCCATCTTACTGGATTAATTAACCAGATTCGGGAAATCCCCATCCCCAAAGAGCCTAAAACTCAACTGGTCTTTGGGGGCTTGAAATGTGGATCGAGTTACAACACCTCTCCTCGTCAGGGCAGTTTGCGTTTTGAAATCACCAGCGAGGGGGATGAATTGATCGGGCAAATGGAAAATAAGCTCCATGAAATTTGTGAACAGTTTTCAGCTGAAACCGGTACCCATGTACAGATGGAAGTCGTGGCTAAACGAATGAATTGCGGAATCCCTTTCACTCATCCATTGGTCAAAACCACCCGCTCCATCATGCAGCAAGCAGGAATCACTCCCCAAGTCGACCCAAGCACTGGGGACCTCAATGCCCTAATCCTCGGAGGATTGCCTGCGGTTACCCTTGGATTAACCACCGTGGAAAATCTCCGGGAAATCAACGAAACTGTGCATTTAGACCCACTTTATGGGGGGATGGCTCAAGTCATCGCCCTGATTCAGGCAATCGATCAAGGAATTTGCGAATTATGAGTACCAAAGAGCAAACCTGGTTGGAGCGAAACACTTTTCACCACAGTGTATTTTGGGATCTCATCAAATTGGTGGAGGAAAAAGAGAAAAAGGGTCTGAAGATCTCGCTATGTATTCCCACACTGAATGAAGAGAAGACTATAGGAAAAGAAGTGCTCATCCTCCGGTCGGAACTAATGGAAAGATACCCACTGGTAGATGAGTTTGCGGTTATTGACTCCGGATCTGAAGACAAAACTCTCGAGGTCGCTCAAAACTATGGTGCCGATGTGTATCTTGCCTCCGATATTCTCCCGGAAGTTGGCAATAAGAGGGGGAAAGGAGAGAACCTCTGGAAAGCGATCCACCAACTCAAGGGCGATATTATCTGCTATGTGGATGCCGATATCTCCAACATCCATCCCCGATTTGTCTATGGATTGGTGGCCCCCTTGATCCACCGGGATGAGATCACCTATGTAAAAGCGTTTTATGACCGCCCTCTCAATTATTCCACCGGGTTGCGTCCGAGTGGTGGCGGACGGGTGACTGAGATCCTGATTCGCCCGCTCTTCTCCCTCTTTTATCCAGAGCTTTCCAATGTGATCCAACCGTTATCCGGGGAGTACGCTGCACGCCGCGAAGTTCTCGAGCAAATTCCATTTCCCATTGGATATGGTGTGGAGACATCCCACCTTTTGGATCTTTACGAGAAATACGGCTTGGAGACCTTCGCCCAGACCGATCTCGACCGCAGGGTACACCGCAACCAAACCACCAATGCCCTTGGAAAAATGAGTTTTGGGATCCTGCAAACTTTCTTCAACCGCTTGCATGCCCAGGGAAAGCTCGACCGCATGCCGGACCTCGATACTTTTTACCGAAGATTTGAAGTGGAGGATGGCAATTATCGTCAGCTTATCCAGGAAGTGGTGGAGGAAGAGCGTCCGCCGATGATCGATATCGAAGGTTACCGCAATCGCCCACACGCATCCTGAGATAGCCTCCTTAGTTCCCGGATGAAAGTAGCCCTGGTTCATTACCACCTTCAACCGGGTGGAGTGACTCGGGTTATTGAAAACACCATCCGTGCCTGGGAAAAGAGTGACTCCGGCCCTGAGGGTTGCGTGGTGCTATCCGGTCGCCCCTACCCCGGAAAAGTGCTACCCCATGTCCGGACGGTGGAGGGATTGGACTATGCCGATGCCCGGAAAGCACCCGACCCCGCTCTTCTCACCGAACGGCTGAAAGAGGCCGCCCGGACTACCCTAGGGGGACTTCCCGACCTTTGGCATATCCATAATCACTCCCTCGGCAAGAACCCTGCCCTTAGCGGTGCGGTCGCCCTGCTCGCTCAGTCCGGTGCCCGCCTGCTCCTGCAACCCCATGACTATGCAGAGGACGGCCGACCCGAAAATTTCGGCAATCTTGCCGGCACCCAACCGACCATTTACCCCACGGGTGGGCAAATTCATTACGCCGCCCTTAACCGACGGGACCAAATCTTTCTACAGCACACTCTTGAGGGGCACCCCAGCCCAGTCCACCTACTCGCCAATGCCATTCCGCAGGCACCCGAATCGGCAGAATCTGTACCAGCTCGAACCTATCCCGAGATCCCTGATAATTTGTTTCTCTACCCCGTACGGGCAGTCCGCAGGAAGAACCTCGGGGAACTCGCCTTGCTTTCCGCCGCTCATCCAGAGATTCACTTTGCCAATAGCCTGGGGCCCACCAATCCTGCCTTTGCGCCCATTTACCAGTCTTGGATCGAATTTGCACGCGGGCACAGCCTCGGAGTGACTTATGGTCTGGGCGATCAAACCGATGCGTCTTTTTCGGAAATGGTCAGCCTGGCTCAGGCGATTGTAAATGTGAGTGTGGCGGAGGGCTTCGGACTGGGTTTTCTCGAACCCTGGACATTTGGTAAGAGCCTCTGCGGTAGAAACCTTCCCGAAATCACCGCTGACTTCTCCGAACTTGGGGTCAACCTGGATCACTTGTATCCTGAGCTCAGGGTCGATCCTGGACTGGTTGATCGTAAAGAATTAAAAGCCGCTCTCTCTGAGGCAATGTCCCGTGCTTATGCATCGTATGGGCGGGAGATCCCAGCCGATGCCCTGGACCGTGCCCTCCACTCCATTTGTACCGAAGACGGGATCGAATTTGGACGATTAAATGAACCCCTTCAAAAAAGGGTCATCTCCCAAATCAAAGACTCGGCAGATGGACTGAGCGAAGTGCGGGAGCAGGCAGGGCTCGAAATTCTAGATCGCTCGCGGATACAGTCCAATCTCTCTGCGGTTACCCAAAATTTTTGTCTTACCCGCTATGGGCAAACGCTCAGCGGTATTTACAACAAGGTGCTATCTTCGCAAGTAGACCAAGTCCGCTTTGCTGATACCAACAAAATGCTCGATCAGTTTCTTTCCCCAGAAAGATTTAACTTACTACGAAGCTAAACTAATTTTCCAACCCTAGGACGAGTTGGGAAGGTAGAGGATTAGCTCTTTCTCTTTGCTTCGTAGAGACGTTTTTCTTTTACCTTGGTTGCTTCCTTACCCACACGGTCGCGCAGGTAATACATCCGGGCACGCATGGTGACACTTTCACGATCCACTTCAATCTTGTCGATTAAAGGAGAGTTAACTGGAAACACCCGTTCCACACCCACACCGGATGCAATTCTACGCACAGTAAAAGTTTCATGAATGCCTGAACCTTTGCGGGCAATAACAATACCGGCAAAAAGCTGGATTCTTTCTTTGTCTCCTTCACGAACGCGAACATGAACTTTCACACCGTCCCCAACTTTGAATTGATCGCGCCCTTCCTGGAGGTATTCGTTAGTAATTTCGTTCAGCAGTTGCTCATTCATGTTCTCAGTTCCTTATTGATTAATGATAGTTTCTAAATCTGGGCGTAATCTTTTCGTTTTCTCGACACGTTGTTCATGTCTCCAACGAGAGATTGCCTGATGGTTTCCCGAAAGCAAAACTTCCGGGACTTTAAATCCTCTAAAATCCTCTGGGCGGGTATACTGCGGGCATCCAAGCAGTTGATCGTCAAATGACTCCCCCTGCAAAGACTGATCGTCTCCCAATACGCCAGGAATGTGCCGGGACACAGCGTCTATCAGCACAGCAGCCGCAAGAGCACCGTTGGTAAGAACATAGTCCCCTATACTGATTTCACGATCAATTGCATGGTCGCGAACCCGTTGGTCAATCCCTTCATAGTGTCCGCTTACGAGCACGAGGTGGGGAGATGTGGAAAGTTCCTTAGCCAGTTCCGTGGAAAATGGTTCTCCATCAGGAGCCATATAAATGACGGTGGAGGATGGGGTGGAAACCTGCTCAATCGCGTCAAAAAGAGGTTCTGGCTTCAGTACCATACCGGCCCCTCCCCCGAAAGGACGGTCATCTGCCTCACGATGTTTGCCCTTGGCCCAATCCCTGAGATCGAGCGAATGGACATCAATGAGCCCACGCTCAATCGCTTTTCCAACTATACTTTCTTGGGTAAATGCCTCAACAGTTTGAGGAAAGAGCGAAAGTACGTCGAAACGCAGTTGAGGGCTCATCGTGCGAATCATCAGGTAATAAAAAAAGCATGCCAACCAGATCAGTCAGCCTGGCAAATTAGGATTCAGATTCCTCTTTTGCCTCTGCTTTATCTTCAGCCTCAGCTTTTGGTTCTTCCTTCGCTTCCTCAGCTGGCTTTTCCTCTACAGCGGGGGCTTCTTCAGAAGGTGCGGCTTCTTTGGCTTCAGGAGCAGGATCAGCAGCTTTTTCTTCCTCGGCTGGTTTTTCTTCGGCAGCAGGAGCCTCTTCGGTGGGAGTTGCTTCTTTGGCTTCAGGTTCAGCCTCTACTGGCTTTTGCTCAACCACAGGAGCAGGATTCTTCTTTTTAGCAACACGGGCAGCTTTGGCACTTGCTTTTGCTTCCGCACGCTTCAACCAATCTTCAGGGCTTAAGCGACCCTGACGGATTAGGCTTTTAGCTGTGTCGGTTGGCTGGGCTCCCACTTCGAGCCAGTGATCGATCCGATCCATTTTGAGATCCAACTCACTATCACGAGAACTGGACTGAGGGTTGTATGTGCCAACCACTTCAATAAAACGGCCATCGCGACGGGCTTGGGATGGAGCAACCACCATGCGGTAAAAGGGTGCATGACGGGCACCGTGTCTTTGTAAACGAATCTTAATCATATGAGATCGGAGTGAGTACTTGAAAATTGGGAAAAGCAGAGAATACAAGTAAATTTCTCCGATTAAGTCAACCCATATCACTCCTAGGCACAATCCGATTCCAAGGATTTCGAGCAGATAAATTTGAGTTTTTTCAAACAAGCGTTTTAATTCTTACTTTTCGTGATCGCAACCCTACTCAAAAACCCAAAACCTAAGCAGGAAACAAGAGCCCGTTTGATTGAAGCGACCGCTCGATTATTTTCGCTCCATGGATACAATGGTTTGACTCTTCGATCGGTTGCGAAAGAAGCAAACGCTAATCTGGCTGCTGCTAATTATCACTTTGGTTCGAAAGATGCCCTGGTTTTGGAAATGTTGCGCGAAAGAATCCAGCCTATTAATCAAAGAAGACTCCAACTTTTAGAGGAAGAGAAAAACAAAAGCCCTAAACAACCTCTCAGCGTTTTTCAGATATTTTACACCCTGATCCATCCGATTGGTTTGGAAATATCCAAAAGTGCAAATTCCCGTTGCAGTCTTGCCCAACTGGTCGCCCGGACCTTTACAGAACCGACTGAGTTTATCGAACGCATGCACCATCGTTTTTTCTCCCAGATCGCTGAGATTTATCACCGCGAACTATCGCTCACTTTCCCGAATCAACCCTCAAAAGAGATTTACTGGCATCTCCACCTTGCAGTCGCATCTATGCTTGGTGCTCTTGCCCAGCATCGCAGACTGGAAGACTTCACTAAAGGGATGTGCAAAGAGGATCAGGTGGATGAAATGATCGATCGTTTAACGAAATTCGTTAGCCATGGTTTCACCCAAGGGTTAAGACATCCCTCTCCATCATGAATCAACTCACTCTCTTTATCCAACGATCCATCGTTCTTGGCATAACCCTGCTGTCGGGATGCTTTGCTCCCAAACAGCAACAGGTTGCCAAATCCGAACTTTCTTATCCTCAAAAATGGGAATCAAACCTCACCATCTCAGAGGACAGCAATTCTACCTGCGGGTGGGCCACTTCCCTCGGGGGAGATGTTTTGCAGAATATTATTGAAGATGCCTGGTCTGGGAATCCGTCTTTAACGGCAATGACCGAACGCTTAATTGCCCAGGGAGAACAAGCCACGATCCTTGGGGCAAATCTTTTGCCCACCGCCCAACTGGAAGTGACGGGAAGTCGATCCAAAAGAAACTTGATCGGTTTTAATCTGCCTAATGGAAGCACATCTTTCACCAGCAACAGTTTTACCTCCGGTCTCAACATCAGTTGGGAACTGGATTTATGGGGAAAGATTGCCGATGCCCGGGATTCTGCCGAAAAGCGATTTCAGGCGGGAAGCCTGGACTTGGAAGCAGCCAAACTTTCCCTCTCCGGACAGGTTTCCAAAGTATGGTATGAAATCATCGAAGGATCAGAACAACTGAACCTTGCCAACCAGAGTGCATCTTCCTTTGCTCAAAATGAAATTTTCGTAAAGGAACGGTTCCGCAAGGGGCTTGCCAATGCCCTCGAACAAAACCTGGCTCAATCCGGCACGGCTTCCGCACGGGCAAAAGCCCTTTCCCTGGATCGACAGCTCAATCAAAACAAGAGAAGGCTGAATGTGCTTCTTGGGAACTATCCCAGTGTAAATCTCGACCAAAATTACTCCTCCAAGCTTACTCCCCTGCCTGCACTGAATTATTCCCTTGAATCTCCCAGTACCGCTCTCACGCAAAGACCAGATGTTCAGGCTGCAGAAAAAAATGCGGAGGCAAGCGGGCTTGACCTTTCGATTGCCCGAAAAAACTTCTTTCCTTCTTTAAGCATAAGTGGGGGCCCGGGTAGCCGAAGCGATGAATTTGAAAACTTACTCGATAAGAATTTCCAAACCTGGGGACTCAATGGATCCTTTTCCCAACCCATCTTTAACGGGGGGCGCCTGCGGGCTGCCCAGCGCCAGGCCAAAGCCATGCAGGCATCCGCGTGGGCAGATTACCGGGCAACTGCACTGGAAGCCTTTACGGAACTGGAAAACCTGCTCTCCGCAGAGCAGAACCTGGCCCAAGAAGAAGCATTTTTACAACAGGCTGCCAATGCAGCAGAGGAAGCGTCTAAACTAAGCTGGGAAAGGTACCAGCGAGGCGTTGAAGAGATTTTCAATGCCTTGGAAAACCAAAGGCGAGCCTTCGAAGCCCGAAGCCGGGCCCTTTTAATCCGCAAGCAAAGAATCCATAACCGTATCGATTTACACCTCGCCCTTGGGCAGTCTCCTCTTCCTCCATCCTTATGAGAAAATTCATTCTTCCACCTCTTGTGCTGGGCGGCCTATTTTGGTTTGCCTGGTATTTAATCCAGCTTCGCCCAGAGCCCCAACCCAAGGAGATCAGCAAACAACTCCCCTATGTTGAAGTGGTGGTAGCCAAGCGAGAGTCTATGCCAGCCATCCTTCACTCTCACGGTGTGGTACGCCCCAGAACCCGCACCACTTTGATCGCCGAAGTGCCTGGCATTATTGAGGGCGTGGCCCCCTTTTCTCAGGACCAACCCACCCCATCCTTTCGTGCCGGGGGCTTTTTTAGAAAAAACGACCTCCTGGTAAAAATTGAAGAAGTGGATCTAGTCAGTGCGGTAGCGGAAGCTAAAGCCAATCTGAGTCGGGCCCAATTACAACTGGTGCAGGAGCAGGAATTAGCTGAGCAGGCAAAAAGCGAATGGGGAGATCGAGACTGGTCCCAAGCACCTGCATTGGTCAAGCGGGTGCCACAAATCCGCAAAGCCGAAGCGGAGTCACAGGCAGCCCAGGCATTTCTGGATCAGGCCAAGAAAAACCTTTCCCGTGCCCAGGTAACCGCACCTTTTGACGGAAGAATGATTCGTACCATGGTGGACCGTGGTCAACGGGTTGGGCCAGGTACATCTTCATCCCTTGCAGAGATCTATGCTCTTGATTCAGCGGAGATCGATCTCTCGCTGAGCCAGAAAGAGATATCCTTTCTCGGCTTTGTCGATGGATTGAGTAAAGATCATAAAATTCTGGTTGAAACCACAAACACGGATGGTTCTTCCACCCACCAAGGATTCCTTGATCGCTCCCAAGGAATCGTAGATCCCAAGACCAGGTTAACCAATTTCGTAGCCCGAATAGATGATTGTTTTGCTAACCCCTTTTCCAAGGCACCCACAAAAAACCCTCTTCGCCTTGGGCAATTTGTTAACCTCAAGTTAACAGGTAAGAAAGTAGCGGCGTTTGTACTGCCTGACTCTGCCTTTCGCGACCTAAGCACCCTCTTGGTGGTGGACTCCTCCAACCAACTCCAACCCAGAAAAGTTGAGGTCTTACATCGAGCCAAAAGAAAAGTTTGGGTGGGTGAGGGACTAAAAGACGGCGAGCGGGTATGCACTACGCCGATCGAAATTATTTCCGAAGGTATGAAAGTTCGGGTAATTGGAGATAAGCAGATCGAAGAAACCCCCATCCCGACCGGTCAAAACCCTGAATCCAATACATCGGCCCAATGATTGCCTGGTTTGCTAAAAACGGAGTCGCTGCCAACCTCCTGATGGGGGTAATCCTGATTGCGGGAATTTTTTCGGTTCGTGGCTTAAAGATGGAGCTTTTTCCCGACTTTGATCTCGACCTTGTAACCATTTCAGTGGCCTACCCTGGGGCGGCACCACTGGAGGTGGAGGATGGCATCTGTAAACAAATTGAGGAAAAAATTTGGGACCTGACCGGAATCAAAGAGATGACTTCATATTCGAGGGAAAACTTTGGCGTCGTATCCGTGCAGGTTGAAAGGGGAAGGGATGCCAAGTTGCTTGCAGATGAGATCAAGGTTCGGGTGGACTCGATCCTTACTCTTCCTGAGGAAGCAGAAAAGCCCATGGTGGAAGTGACGGCTATTAAAAGAAGGGTCCTCGCGGTTGCGATCCACGGGCAATGTGATGAGAAGTCCCTGAGAAAGTTAGCGGACCAGACCCTGGACGACCTGACGAACCTACCGGGCATCACCCAGGTTGAAATTGCCGGTATCCGCAAACCACAGATTGGGATCGAAGTATCGGAATCTTCTCTTCGCGAGCATGGTTTGAGCTTCGATGATGTGGCGAGGACGCTTCGTCAGACATCCCTGGATGTCCCTGGAGGGATTGCCCGTACTTCAGCTGGAGAAACCTTACTCCGGTCCATGGGGAAAGCCCGGGATGGTCAGGAGTTTAATGAGATCGAACTCTTGCCATCGGAAAATGGATCAAGCTTAACTCTCGGGGAAGTTGCCACCGTCCGGGATGCCTTTGAAGACAAAGCTCTCTACACCACATTCAATGGTCAACCCGCTGTTACCCTTCGGGTTTTTCGGGTTGGGCAACAAAGCCCTCTGGATATTTCGGAAAAAGTAAACGATTATGTACAAGCAGTCAGCCCGACCCTACCCGAAGGCGTGGGCATGACCATTTGGCAGGATAGTTCCTACTACCTTCAGGGCAGGCTTCAAATGATGATCGATAATGCCCTGCAGGGGCTTATCTTGGTCTTTTTGGTGCTTTCCCTCTTCCTACGCCCTTCCCTTGCCTTCTGGGTTGCTCTTGGCTTACCTATCTCTTTCATGGGTGCGTTTGCAACTATGGGAGTGATTGGAGCCTCCATCAATTTGGTTTCCCTCTTTGCATTTATTGTCGTGCTGGGAATTCTGGTGGACGATGCCATTGTAGTCGGGGAATCGGTGTATACTCAGGGCAGAAGGGGGAAAAATGCTCTCTCCGCGGCGATTGATGGAACCCACCGTGTAGCTATGCCGGTTACCTTTGCGATTCTCACAAGTATGGTTGCATTTGTACCCCTGCTTTTCCTTCCCGGTTGGCTCGGTAAATTGTTAAAAGATATTCCTCTGGTGGTGATCCCAGCCCTTTTCTTTTCCCTGATCGAATCGAAATTTATCCTGCCCTACCATCTGAGCCTGTGTCGCTTTGACCGCTCTCCAAATAATCCCATCTCAAGAATGCAGGATAAGGTGGCGATGGGATTGGAAAAGTTCATCGAAAAAGTGTACCAACCCTTTTTGGAATCCTGCCTACGGTACCGCTACCTGACCCTCGCCTTTTTTGTGGGGATGTTTGCAGTGACCATTGGACTGATTGTTGGCGGGCATGTTCCATCCATTCGTGGAGTCCCCCCGGTCCCGTCCGATTATATTTCAGTAAAGATCCATATGCAGGAAGGTGTGCCCGCCCGCTCCACCGAAAATGCGATCGAGAAAGTGGAGGCTGCCCGCCTTGAAGTAATCAAACACCTCGAAGAACTGGGCGACCGCAACCCCTTTCGTTATGTGATGCAGACCATGGGTGCACAGCCTTTTTCAGGGGGACCGAAAAGCTCCTCCAACATTGTATCCGGTTCCAACATGGGCGAGGTAAGCGTGGAACTGATCAAATCGGAACTGCGCTCCCGTACCGCTCCTCAGATATCCGCCCTCTGGCGCGAACGCATCGGGCCCATTCCCGGTCTGAAGGAGCTTTACTTTGGGGATGTAGCTGCTGGCGGAAGCAGGACTGCCCTCGAAGTCGAAATCTCTGGAGACGATTTGGAAGAGATGAGCCTAGCCAGTCGGAAACTGGTCAAACAGCTGGAAACCTATGAAGGGTTATTTGACCAAAGAGACACATTCTCAGAAGGTAAGCGGGAGGTACAACTCCGACTCAATTCTGCGGGTCGGTCTCTTGGCTTAACCCAGGCAGATCTGGGCAGGCAAGTCCGGCAGGCTTACTATGGAGAAGAAATCCAGCGCCTGCAAAGAGACCGCGATGAAATCAAGGTCATGCTGCTTTATCCACTTGAAGACAGAAAGAGCCTGCATGCTCTTTCCAACTTACGGGTCCGTGCACCAAACGGTGTGGAAGCCCCCCTTGAAGAAGTCGCTGAAATTAAGATCGGACTCGGGTTTTCCACCATTACCCGGACCGACCGCTCCCGGATCATTAATGTGGGCTCCTCCGCCGATAAAGTGGTGGCCAATGTTCCCGGGATCGAGCGCGACCTCGCGGCCAACTTTATTCCCCAACTCCGCTTAGACCACCCAGGGCTGAAATTTTCTTTTGTCGGTGAAAAGAAGGAGCAGGAGGAAAGTGACTCGGGCCTTGCCCGCGTAGGGGGGATTTGCCTGTTTCTCATCTACGCTCTTCTTGCTATCCCTTTCCGTTCCTACCTCCAACCCTTTCTGATCATGTCTGTCATCCCGTTTGGTTTGATTGGAGCGACTCTTGGACACTACCTCTTTGGTTTGCCCCTGAGCCAGTTATCGCACTTTGGTTTGGTCGCTCTGACCGGAGTGGTGATCAACGACAGTTTAGTGCTGGTTCATTATGTCAATGAACGGGCAAAGGGAACCTTCATGCTCGATGCGGTGAAGACTGCAGGTGTGGCCCGTTTCCGCCCCATCTTACTGACCTCACTGACCACCTTCGTTGGTCTCATGCCCATCCTTTTTGAGAAAAGTCTTCAGGCTCAGTTTCTCAAACCTATGGCGATTGCGATTGGGTTTGGGGTGATGTTTGCCACCTTTATCACTCTGCTGATGGTGCCTTGCCTCTACCTCATCCTGGAGGATTTGAAAAAAGCAGGCCGTTGGTTTTTCCGATTCCTTGGGTTTACGATCCAAAGACGTCCGCCCATAGAAGGATCAGCGGGGTAAATTAAGCTAACCCTTCATTTTACTTTGAAGCTCCCGATAAATTCGATCCATTTCCGGAACATCCACCCCTTTTCTCTGGGCTCGCCTTAAAGGTTCTCCCCAGATGGCATCGACCTCCACTGGTTTCCCGTCCAGATAATCAATCAAGCTGGACGGTTTGTAAGGTCCCATCGG
>CAXBQX010000054.1:0-13280 GCA_963978365.1 uncultured Opitutales bacterium
GCAGAGTTGATTCGGCCATCGAAGCTGTACCCTCCGCGGGGAAATACATTGGGTTGCCCAGGAGTAAGTTTCTTGGGCCAAAAGCAGCGAAAGACAAAGAGTTTTCGATAATTTCGGGTAAATTCATAGGCTTCGAAAAGCACACCCTGACCATCCACTGTAACCGGAATGAGCAGGGGATCCTCTCCGACAGCGGGTGAAATCTGGGTAAGCCCGGTTAAGGGCAGGCAGGATTCAGGAGAGTGAGTCGATAAGACGGCGGTGCAGGCCCCCCCGGAATCCCACTTGGCTTCGAAGGCCTGCCAGTACTCGTCGTTGGGGTTGATCATCTGCTGGCCATAATTGTTGAAGATCGTACGAAAGCGATCCTGCCACTGGATGGAGCTTGCTTCCTCGTAATGCAACTGAGCGGCTACCTGGCGGGAAATATCCTGTGTGGAGGTGAGGATATTGGTATCTGCAAGGTTGATTTGCAGAGATGGAAGCTCGGTAAGTTTGGCTTCGGTGGAGCGGTAATGTGCCTCTGCAAAAAAGGCACTGCCTCCAACCAAGAGGATGGACAGCACACTAAAGATTGGGTTGGGGGCACTGCGCAGGTTGAGCCAACGGTTGGGTTCGTTGGCAAGGGTGCTCAAAAAGAGCCCGCCTTTGGCCATTCTTGCCAGAAGTAAGATCGTAATAAAGATCAAGATGGTCTCGATCCAGCCAGCCAAATCGTGCACGGATGGGGCAGACCAACCGGCCAATGAAAACAGAGGATCGTCGAGGTAATGCCCCTTTCCTTTCACTTTTAGGAAAGAGAGTGAGAATGCCCGGCCTAAATTGAAAGCCAGAGCGACCAGGGTGCCGGCGAGAGCAAGTACGATCCGATGGATCCAACCAAAGCGATAGTATGCACCGAGAAAGAGGGTGACGACAAGGGAAGCTTGGAGGCCGTTGATCCCACTGCACGCTTGATCCACTCCAATTTTACCGAAGACGCCGACATCAATGACGGTGCCTTCGAGGCGGGCTTCATGCTCCATTAGGAGCAAAATATCCACAATAATGGAAGATACTCTTTCCTGGAGCCATTGGGTGAGTTCGAGGTCGCGCTTAAGAGGCCAGGGGATGGCCACCAAAAAGAAGAGTAAGGGAAAGAGCAGGTGTTTGATGCGTCGCCAGCCCCCATCGTCGTACCAGTGAACCAGAGAGAGTAGGAAAACGAGGCCAAAGAGGGCAAAGTTGATCAGTCGCCAATCAGAATTTGCCCCCCGAACCAACCAAATGGGCACGAAAGAGAAAAGCAGAGGGATACCAAGGATGAGCCAGAGCTTGCCCTGCAGCACAGTTCGGTGGTCAGGAGACTCGATCTCATTGTCCTTGGGGTAGATCTTGAGCAGGAGAAAGAGGCAGAGCAGGGGGACCAGATAGCCGTGGGCATATTGCTCGTTGGTCTCCCAGGTAAAGGAGAGTTGAAAAAGTAACAGGCACCAGGGAAGAAGCAGGGCGAGGGCACCCAGCCAAACTTTCCACTTTGCGGGCGGACCGGCAAAGTCTGGTTTAGGAGAAGTTGTAGAAATGGAAGGGGCGGTGCTCAAGAGATGATTAGAATTGTGAGGGGAAGAGGGCTTGCAGGCTTTCTTTTTCGGCACGATCCATTTGGGCAAAGTTTACTTCTTTACTCAGAACCATGGCTTTTTCGGAGTCTTTGTTGAGCCGGTAAATCTGCGAGGCAAGGAAGGACCATGCTCCGCGCGAACTGGCCCACTGCCGCCAGTCTTCGGGCCGGCCAAGGGCAACGAGTGCCCGATCGGGTGCCTCGTTGCGCAGGTGACCAAGGGCAAGGGTAATTCGAGCATGGGGTAGGCTGGTGCGTTCAGTTATGGATTCTGCTTCCTCGATCAGTTCGTTTAATTGATTGGAAGGAGAGGGGAGCTGGGGATTAAGT
Organism: uncultured Opitutales bacterium; assembly: GCA_963978365.1. Classification (GTDB taxonomy): domain Bacteria; phylum Verrucomicrobiota; class Verrucomicrobiia; order Opitutales; family Seribacteraceae; genus Chordibacter. The sequence goes on from CAXBQX010000054.1 coordinate 1,931, forward strand.
AATTTTAAGTAAAGGGTGGAGACTTGAAGGGTAGGATCGTCTGGGCTGATTTTTGCCATTTTCTCCAACCAGGTCTGGAGCTCGATAATATCGGCCGAGCCCGCACGGTGTTCGAGCAGTTTGGTGAGAGCGAATCGGGCATGAATGGATTGGGAGGTAAGTTTTTCGAGTACATGGCAAAGGCCTCGGATATCTTTGGATGCTTCCAAATACATGCAGACCGCACGAACCTCGCGGGGGTCATCCCCGAGCAAGGGAATCAGGCGGTCGAGTACATCCATGGAGTCGCTGTACTTTCCTTGCATGGCGTAGGCCCGGGCTTCCACTACCATTCGCCAAAGAGTGGGTATGAGCGGAGCATTGGCCACTTCGGTGTGAATACGCTCCAGATCACCCACTTGCGCGAGTGCATTCATTCTGAGTTTAAAGAGGTCTTCTTCGACCCGGGCTTTGGAAAAGGGAAGGTATTCGAGCAGTCGCTCAAACTCACCCAGCCTGGCCAGCCAGCGAGAAAAGATGAGCAATTCTTTGCGGCTTTCCATGTCGAAAAGGGCGGAGCATTGGAAGACAATTTCCTCCCGTTTTTTATCTTCAGTTGATGATGCATATTGCAGGGCATGGATGCGCATATAATCGATAGGCTCCGCATCTGGGTTGGAGCGTAGGAGTTCGATGCAACGATCCAAGCTTTTGGGGGAGAGGGGGTTAAGTAAATGGAGTAGGGTCATGTGCCGGATGGCATCCACTCCTGTTTTGTTTCTTTGGGCACTGAGGGATGCGAGCGAGCGACCAATTTCAACCAGCTTTGTATTATCCTTTAAATGAACGGTCAGGCGGGTAAGCAGAAAAACACCTTCTGGGTAGAGGGGGTATTCATCGAGCAAGGCTACGAGTCTTTCCCGGGCTTGCTCAGCTTTGCCAGTTTCAGCGAGGAGTTCACAAAATACTAAAATATTGTCGGGATCGGCCGACCAAACTGGGCTCTGCATGAGGCGATTGATTTCCCGATAGGATACTTCCCCGGCAATTTTTCTTTCCTGTATGGAGAGTTCGTCATCTTTGAGGGTGAGCAAGCTTTTCTCCAAGAGCTCGGAGCGTTTATCCAAATCATCAATATTTTGGAGAACTGAGGACCATTGCAGGAGGGCTTGGGCAGGGTTGGTCCGAAATTGGAGGCGCACATAGTTATAAAGTGTTTCCTGGTCTCCAGGGTTGAGCAGGTGAGCAATGCGGCCCCGGCGTACTCCTTCATCCAGCAGTCCACCCGCGTTATCGATCGTTTCGTCGAGGTAAATTTTAGACTGGTTAAAGAGCTTGGCGGACTTCCAGTGACGAATTTTGGGCAGGTATAAATCGATGGTAAAAAATGCAGTCCCAAAAACGGTTAGGCAAAAAAGGGTGAAGATATAACTTAGGTGTAAGCCAAACATCTTATCGGGGGATGAAAATCATAGGGAGTTTATGTTTTACCACGCTACCGCCCTTGGCCGCATGCATAAAACAAAGCCAATCTCGGATGGATACTGATATGGAATCTGGCAAAAATTACCCGGTGCCAATGGGGTGGGCACTGGGAAAGTCTACTTCGTGTTCGTCTATTTCCACTTCGGTGGGACGACCAAGAATTTCAAAAAGTACACGCACGCGCTCCCGTGCAGGAATGAGTTGGGTAACCACTCCTTCATCTCCCTTGAATAAGCCGGAGATGACCTTGATATTGTCCCCAATCTTGTGGGGTTGATCTGGAATCTCTACGATACCATCGGGGGAGAGCAACCTCAGTTCGATCATGACCTGTGGATGAACATGTACAGGCACTCCTTTGCGGGTCACAATGTAGGCAACCCCGCGGGCGTAGTGAACGTTGCGTAAATGCTGAACAGGGTCGAAGCGGGCAAAGAAATAACCAGGGAATAAGGGTTTGAGCGGACCCGATTTTGCTTTTCTCGCCCGTTGAGTGCGGGGCAGGAATACGTCCACCTGATCAAGGGTGGAGAGGGTGGCGGAGGCGACATTTTCCTGCCTTGGCTTGGCCCGGATGCAATACCACCCAATGGACCAGTCCTTCATCTCCTGTTCATCGTTACTCATATCTAAAATTTAAGGAGTCCTGCGAGAGCAGGAAGGAGCCGACCTCCAGCACGGGTCAGTTTTTTTAATTTTTCGATGCGGATTTGGTAAAATTCGTCTGTTGGCTCATCGGTTCCAGAGAGGGAATCTTCCATGCGTTGGATTCTCTCTTTGGCACTTTCCATATGGGGCATAATTTCTTCTTTGATGAAGTTGGCAAAGAGTCGACGAAATTCGGTCTCTGCAAGGTAGTGATCTCTACGATCGCCGGGTACATAACTGGTGCGTACTGCTTTGAGCGAGCGCAGGGTCTTGAGCCCCTGGCTGGCCGATCCCAGGCTGATCCCCAAACGGCTGACAATTTGGTCCATTGGCAGCGCAGTGGTGGAGAAGTAAAGTAATCCATAAATTTCACCAACCGAGCGGGGCATCCCGAGCATGCTCATCATCCGGACAAAGAAATCAATGGATTCAATTTCCAAATCCCGGTTGGATTTCTGGACTGTTTGGTTGCCTGATATGGGCGATGGGTGGGGCATTGACTTCAAAGTTTTCAAAAAAAAATGAAATTAGCAAGGAATTTAAGAAATTTTCCTGAAAGTCGATTCTAAGAAATATGATGAATTCTAGTCATTTCTTCTACTTGCACATGGGCAAGTAGTTTATTAGCATAAATTTTATGCAAAATCCAAGAGATCAAGGTCATGCCCTGCTGCACAGGTTGTGTTTGCTTGCTCTGATCTTTGTCTGGTTTTGGATATCGCTTGATTTGTGGGAGGGGTGGGAGCTCTCCTTGATTACCCTTCCGTGGAACTATGCAATGGTGGCGATGGCTGGTTTGCTGGTGGCCACTTTTGGGTCTTTGCAAAATTACGGGGCTTTTTACATTAAAAATGGATGGCAGCGGGTAAGGGAGTCCTTCAATAAAGCGAATTTCCAGTCCTCTTTAATCGCATTTTTTGTGTTCGCTTCTTATTTCGCAACCAAGGACAACGAAACGAGCCGTCTCTTTTTGGCTTTTTACATTGTGATCTGTTGGCCGATTTTACTGGGAGCCAATTTTGCCCTGCCAGGCGTTTTTAAAAGGGTGATTGGATTTCGGGGGATGAACCGGGAAAGTTTGCTGATTGGAAATCCACATTCCGTTCAAGACTTGAACCTTTGGATGAAGCAGCAGACTGCCAATGGATTTTCTTTTTTGGGGGTCTTTTCCACATCAAAGAGAGAATTAGAAGAAATCGAGGGATTACCTGATCTTGGATATTTTGATGAATTGGAAGAGTACTTGAAGGAGAACAGGGTGCACCAATTGGTGGTTCTTCCAGATCGCTTGATGGAAGACTGGGTAAGCCGGGTAGCAGAATTGGCCACCCAGTACGGATGCCGGGTCTTGATTTACAATAATTTATCGGGCCTTTTTGATGCCCGTCTCGTTTTTATGGAGGAGTCGGGTAGGCAATTCTTCACATTGCTGAATGAGCCCCTGGAAAGTCCATTTAATCAAATGGTGAAGAGGTGTTTCGACCTTTGCTTAAGCATCCCTGCACTATTGATCCTTCTACCTCCGACCATGCTGTTGGTTAAAATGTACCAATCCATGCAGGCTCCCGGGCCGATCTTTTTTAAACAGGAGCGTGTGGGGCTGGCGGGAAGAAAATTTGTGATTTGGAAATTTCGCTCGATGACTCATGCCAAGGCAGGGGAACGGGATGAATCCGTACAAGCTCATGAGGGGGATGATCGAATCTTTGCCTTTGGAAAGTTTATGCGCCGGTTCAGTATCGATGAGCTTCCCCAGTTTATTAATGTGTTGAAAGGGGATATGAGCCTGGTCGGTCCAAGGCCCTATTTGGCGGAGCATGATTACTTATTTGAGCAAAATTTTAAGGCGTACCGCGTGCGTCAGTTTGTGAAGCCTGGAGTGACTGGACCCGCCCAATGCCGCGGACTTCGCGGAGAATTTACCGATCCAGATTTGGTTAGTAAGAGAATCGAGATGGACTTTAATTATGTGGGAAATTGGTCGATTTGGTTGGATGTGGAAATCGTGATCCGCACCATTGGCCAAGTGATCTTTCCTCCAAAGTCTGCTTATTAAGGGCTTGATCTGTTTGGAGATTGCCTTGGCAACTTCATAAACCTGATCAGTATAGCAAAGGTGAGTCAATTGAATGTACAGGCACTAGGTGTATCTTTCTACAACGGGAATATATCGGATGCTTGTGAATTGGCTAAAAAAGGCGGTTTGATTACCGCACCATCTGGCCCGGGTTTGGCTCAGGATTTAACTCGTTGTGCGGAGTACCGCAGGGCGTTGGAGCTTTCCGATCTGGTTCTGGCTGATAGTGGGCTTCTTTGCCTGTGGAAAAAATGGGTCGATAAAAAGCCTCTTTCCCGAATCTCGGGGCTGGTTTTTTTACAGGGGATCCTCAAAACAATGGATTGGGAAAAAAAGGATACATTTTGGGTCATGCCGGATGAGGGCCAGGCAGAGGCCAATCGGGGCTGGATTAGCAAGACCTTTGGATCGAGTCTGCCAAATGCATCGATTTATATCGCTCCCCAATACAAGAAAACGGGAGGGATATCCGATCCATCCTTGCTTGCTCAGATAGAAGAGAGCAGACCGAATTCGATCTTTATTCAAGTGGGTGGGGGTGTGCAGGAAAGACTGGGTTTATTTCTGAAGGAAAATTTATCCTACACACCCAGCATCTTTTGTACGGGGGCTGCTTTGGCGTTTTTATCTGGGGAACAGGCAAATATTCCCCGGTGGGCAGATTCTCTTTACCTCGGTTGGTTGCTCCGTTGTATCCATCGTCCAAACATTTTTATCCCGAGGTATCTCAAGGCATTTCGCTTGGTTTATTTGCTCGCGAAGTATGGCAAAAATCCACCCCCGATCTGTGGTTGAGCCAGCTAAATAAATCTGTAATCTACACGGCTTTCATGCAATCTGCTCTCCATCGATCCCAATCTAAAACAACCGCTTCAAAACGGGCGAGTGTACATACTTTGGGCTGTCGGTTAAACCAATCGGAAGGGATTTCCTTGGAAGGGAAGTTAAGGGAGGCTGGATACGATTTGGTGCCTTTTGGAGAACCCGCAGATCTGGGGGTAATCAATACCTGCACGGTGACCAATGAGGCGGATGCAAAGTCGCGCAATGCGATCCGACGGTTTTCCAGAAATAACCCCAAGGCCACCACGGTGGTGGTGGGGTGTTATTCCCAAATCTCTGCCAATGAAGTGGCCATGGTGGATGGGGTAGACTATGTGATCGGGAACCACGATAAATTAAATTTCCTTGATTATTTGAGCGAGGAAAAGCCGGAAACTCCGGTTGTGGTGAGGGAGCGGATTGACCGGGAGGATTTTTCGATCGGGTTGGTAGGGGAGGCAAAGTTTGAACAACGGGCCAATTTAAAAATACAGGATGGGTGTGATTTTATGTGCTCTTTTTGTATCATCCCATTTGCCCGTGGGCGGGCTCGTTCGAGGGATTGGGATGATTTGCTTTCTGATGCCAGGCGAATGATCGAGCAGGGAGTAAGGGAACTTATTTTAACCGGGGTAAATCTGGGCACTTACCAGTCGGATGGGCGTGATTTCTTGGGAATGATTGAAGGGCTAAGCGAATTGAAGGGGCTCGACCGCTTGCGCATAAGCAGTATCGAACCCACTACGATTCCCGAAGGCTTGTTCCCCCTTATGGCGGACCCACAACATCCGTTGATGCCTTATTTACATGTGCCGATGCAGGCTGGGTGTGACCGCACCCTGCAGAGAATGAAAAGGAGGTACAATCTTGGGGAAATGGAACAATTCTTTGAACGGGCGACCCGCTCTGTGCCCGATCTGTGTGTGGGGACGGATTTGATGGTGGGCTTTCCCGGAGAAACGGAGCAGGATTTTGAGGAAACCTGTGCCACCTTTCTCGAGGGTCCATACGCCTATTGCCATGTATTTACCTACTCCGAAAGAGAGGGCACACCGGCGGCAAAATCAACGGAGCAGGTGCCGATGGATGAGCGCAGGAAAAGAAGTGCTCACTTGCGCAGGCTTTCGGCATCGAAACGGATGGATTTTCATGCCCAATATTTCGGCAGGGAAATGAGAGTGCTCTTGGAAAACCCCAAGGATGGAAGCTACTTTGCGTTTACGGATCATTACCTTAAGGTTCGGGTGAATGAAGAACACATGGGTCTGGCGAATCGTTTCGCTACCGTAAAGATAGGAGAAGCTTTTCCTGAATACTGCAAAGCCGAGCTGATCGATTGGGAAGGCAGATAAATCCCTTTGGTCTTGCTCCGGTGTGGGGCGATCATGGATAAGAGACAGAAATTATGAAAAAAATCTTTCTTTGTGACGGACACAATTTGGCCTTTCGGGCATTTTATGGAATTCGGGAACTTTCCAGGTCGGATGGGTTCCCAACCAATATGATTCATGGGTGGGTTCGTTCCTTTTGGCGATTGGAGGATGATTTTTCCCCGGACGAAATTTGGGTATTTTTTGACAGGGGTGGGTGCCCGCAGCGCGAAAGCATCCTGCCCGAGTATAAAGCCAACCGGGGGAGCCCCCCGGAAGGGTTTTCTGAACAGCTTGAGTATGTAAAACAACTCACGGGTGCGATGGGGTATGGTTGGGCGGAAAAAGAGGGGTTGGAAGCGGATGATTTAATTGCTACCAAAACCAAAGAATTAAAAGGAAAAGGTACGGAGGTGACTATTGTTTCCTCGGATAAAGATCTTGCTCAGCTGGTATGTCCAGGGGTGCGGCAATTACTCCCGCCCCCCACGGCAAACCCAAGGGTCGGTTGGCGTATGCTGGATGAAGAGGGGGTATCTGAAAAATTTGGGGTATCCCCAGCTTCCATACTCGACTACCTTGCTATCATAGGAGACCAGTCGGATAACATCCCCGGGCTCTCTGGTGTTGGTCCTAAAACCGCAGTAAAATGGATTCAACAATTTGGGGATATGGAAAATTTGATCGCCAATGCAGGCCGGCTTACTCCGAAGCGTTTTTGCAGTGTGGTCTATGAGCGGAGAGAAGATTTGAGAAGGAATTTAGAGTTGATTCGCTTGATTTCGGATGCGGAATATTCAGAGACGGCTCCAGGACCAGTTGCCATGAATAAGCTCGAAGAAATTTTTACTGAGATGGAAATGAGCAAGTCCTGGGAGGAAGCACAAAAGAGATATTCTTGATTGGCGTGCAAACTTCCTAAGCTTGTCTGTAAAAGAGGCTTTTCGCATTTGTTTGTCTTTGTTATTACTTAAACCAAATGACCACTTTACTAAGTTTTGGACTGCCTAAGGGAAGTTTGGAGGATGCCACTCTTAAACTTTTCTCACGGGCAGGATTTAATATCACCAAGGGCTCACGCTCTTACACCCCAAGTTGGGACGATCCAGAGATAGATGGACGGTTTGTACGAGCCCAGGAAATGAGCCGATATGTGGAGGATGGCTTTTTTGATTGTGGGTTAACAGGTCGGGACTGGGTGAAGGAAAATGGGTCGGATGTGGAAGTGGTCACCGATTTGGTATACAGCCGGGCATCGAACCGAATTTCCAAATGGGTACTGGCGGTGCCTGAAGCATCTGATATTAAGTCGGTTAAAGATTTACAGGGTAAAAAAATTGCCACCGAATTGGTTCAGGTAACCAAAGATTTTCTGGCTTCCCATGGTGTGGAAGCAGAGGTGGAGTTTTCCTGGGGGGCGACCGAGGTAAAAGTTCCTGAATTAGTGGATGCGATTGTGGACCTTACCGAGACGGGCAGTTCCCTGCGTGCCAACAAGCTACGGATTGTGGATGTTTTAATGGAAACCAACACCGTGCTCATCGCCAACAAGGAGGCCTGGGCGAATCCAGAGAAACGGGCCAAGATCGAGAGTATTTCACTGATGCTGGATGCGGCTTTGCAAGCAGACGGAAAAGTTGGACTGAAATTAAATTTGGAAAGATCCAAACTTGCGGATGCACTCAAAAAAATGCCTGCTTTGCGCAACCCCACGGTTTCTTCCCTGGCAGATGACACTTGGGTAGCTGTGGAAACGGTGATCGAGAAAAAGGTTTCCCGTGATTTGATCCCTGCACTCAAGGCAATGGGAGCGGAGGGCATTGTGGAGTATCCTTTAAACAAGGTGGTTCCCTAAGCTCAGAACCCTTTGGATTAAGGTTCTTTTCTCCTTGCCCGGATACCGGTTTTTCTCCATTTTCAATCTTTTCGTTCTTTTATCACTCACTATCGTTAACCCTCAACCCAACGGTGGGAAATGCTCGCAATTAACCTGCGATTTTATGCATCCCATCTGCTTGGCTAGAACAACTACATAATATCACATGAGTACCGTCATGGAAGAATTGCTCGCAGAGAGCAAAATTGAACAACTTAAAGAAGGCTCCGTTATTTCGGGCACCGTTATGGAAATTCGTCCCACAGAAGTGGTGATTGATTTTGGCGGAAAAGCAGAAGGAGCTATCCCTGCACACGAATTTTTAGATCTCAGCGAACTTGAAATTGGTTCGGACATTGAGGTCTTCCTCGAGCGTTTGGAAGACCGCGATGGCAATCCTCAGCTTTCCTTTGATAAGGCTGAGCAAAAGAAAAACTGGGAGAAAATCGTTAACACTTGTGAGGAGGGTTCGGTTATTACCGGGCGTGTACGCTCCAAGGTGAAGGGTGGTTTGGTCGTCAATATCGGAGTGGATGCATTTTTACCATCCTCCCAGGTAGATATTCAGGCACCCAAGAATTTGGACCAGTTTGTGGGTCAAACTTTTGACTTCAAGGTGGTAAAGATCAACCGCGAGCGTAAGAACATTGTTGTATCCCGCCGCGAACTGATTGAGGAGCGCCGTCAGGATAAGAAGCGTGAAATCCTGACCGGAATTAAACCAGGCGAAACCCGTCGTGGTATGGTTAAGAATATCACCGACTACGGTGCATTTATTGATTTGGATGGTTTGGACGGATTGCTCCACATCACCGATATGAGCTGGGGTCGGATTTCTCACCCAAGCGAAATGGTGAAGACCGGGGAAGAAATTACCGTTTGCATCATCGAGGTAGATCAAAAGCGCGAGCGTGTATCTCTTGGTCTGAAACAACTTTCATCCAATCCATGGGAGGATATTGAAGGTAAATTCCCCATCAATGCCAAGGTTCGCGGAAAAGTTGTTAACTTGGTACCTTACGGAGCATTTGTGGAATTGGAAGAGGGTGTGGAAGGACTTGTTCATGTTACTGAAATGTCTTGGACGAAGCGTATCACCAAACCTGGTGAGGTATTAAGCGTGGGTGACGAAGTGGATGCAGTGGTGTTGGGTATTCAAAAAGAAGACCAAAAGATTTCTCTTGGTCTTCGTCAGCTCGATGTCAATCCATGGGATATGGCCACCCACAACTATCCTCCAGGGGCCCGTGTACGTGGCAAAATCCGCAACCTTACATCGTACGGTGCATTCCTCGAGCTTGAGGAAGGGATTGATGGTATGGTTCATGTCTCCGACATGAGCTGGACCCGTAAAATCAACCACCCAAGTGAGATGGTGAAGAAGGGCGACGAAGTGGATGCGATCGTATTGGAAGTCGATATTGATAACCAAAGGATTTCTCTTGGTATGAAGCAGCTTACGGATGATCCATGGGAAGAGATTGACCGTCTCTACCGCATGGGTGATGTGGTGACCGGTAAGGTTGCCCGTGTTGCTGGTTATGGTGCCTTTATTGAGCTCGATCACGACATTGATGGATTGGTGCACATCAGTCAGATCAGTGAGGAGCGTATCGAGAAGGTGAAAGATCACCTTAAGGAAGGCGACGAAGTGAAGGCGCGTGTGATTAAAATTGACAAGGACGAGCGCCGGATCGGTCTAAGCATCAAGGCAGCGGACTACGACGAAGATGCCTTGGCCAAGGAGGTAGCAGCTTACGATGAATCAGGTGAAGACTTGACCACATCTCTTGGAGATCTCTTGGACGAAGCAACGGCTGACTCCCAAGAATAAATCCGAGAATTTAATTCTTACTTCAAGCCCCTGGTCGGTTCGTACTGATCAGGGGCTTTTTTCTGCCTATTCGCAACCTCGTTAACCAAATAACAGGCAGCAAATTGTTAAACTCCGAAAAGATATAAGCCCTCTTTTACTCAGAGGCGGGGCTTATACAAATAACAATATTTGTTATCCTAGGTTGATCGGGAATGGATGGTTAGTGAGCCCTGAAATATCTTTGTGAAGTAAATCTTTAAGCAGTTGAGCTTTTTCAGCCTGCTGTTTCTCGACCTTAACTTCCTCCAAGGTGCGTTGTTTTTCATACTTTGCCATTTTATTGCGAAGATCGCGCAGGGCTTGCTCCTGAAGTTGGCGTACTCTTTCCCGGGTGATCCCAATCTGCCCACCCACTTCCTCGAGGGTGAGAGGATCTCGTCCATCCAACCCGAAGCGCAGGCGGATAATATCGGCCTCTCTGGGTTCGAGCATGGCGAGGACTTGGCTGACATCCCCCACCAGGCTTTTCGACTGCAAACTTTCCAATGGATCCACGGATTGTTCATCGGGCACAATCTCGCCGAGGGTCGATCCATCCTCATCATTAATTGGAGAATCAAGGGAGGCGGGCCGCAAGCTCACATTGCGTAAGTGAGAGATGCGGGAGGAGGGCATACTGAGCTCTTCTGCCAATTCATCATCGGTTGGGTCACGACCAAGTTTCTCCGACAATTTTGCGGAACAACGACGTATTTGGGTGACCCGGTCGACCATATGCACAGGTAAGCGAATTGTTTTACTTTGGTTGGCCAATGCCCGCTTGATCGCTTGTTTAATCCACCAAGATGCATAGGTGCTTAATTTTCCACCCTTGGATGGATCAAACCGTTCCACCGCTTTCATGAGCCCCATGTTTCCTTCGTTGATCAGATCAAGCACGGAGAGCCCTAAATTGGAGTATTCCTGAGCAATTTTTACCACGAGGCGTAAGTTTGCGGTAATCATGGTGTCCCGGGCTTCTTCATCGCCTTTGGCTATTTTGGCAGCCAGTTCGATTTCCTCCTCTACAGTGAGAAGGGGGATTTGCGATATTTGCTGCATGTAAATATCGAGCGAGCTTTGTTCAGGAGCCGGTTGCATCAGTTCTATGGGGTTGGACGACTGGATTGTTCAATTCGTTCAGCCAAAGCAATCGCTTTAAGCATTCCTTTAGCTTTATTTATGGTTTCCTGGAATTCATTTTCAGGCACAGAATCGGCCACGATGCCGGCACCTGC
>CAXBQX010000055.1:0-12455 GCA_963978365.1 uncultured Opitutales bacterium
CTCGCCCCAATGATTGGGTGTTAAAGATTGAATCTCTGATCTTGCCGCACCATAGCTCTGTACAAGGTTGGTACCGCATGAGGTCAACTCATCGATGCGTGCATTTGAGTCTTCATTAATTTTGCCGTTTACTATCCAGCCTGCTTTACCCCCGTTATTGGAAAGACAATGAGCAATCTGAGATATGTAGGAGGGGTCGTAGACTCCAAGGATTTGAAAAGCTGGTTTGGCGGGGTTTAGGCACGGACCCAATCGGTTAAACATAGTAATGATCCCTTCCTTGGCCAAGGATTGCCGCACAGGGGCAAGGCTTTTGAAAGTAGGGTGAAAATGGGGTGCAAATAAGAAGCAAAAGTTTAATTCTGACAAACTTGCTTGAAGTTTTTGAGGATTTGTTTCCATCGGGATTCCTAGTGCCTCCAAAAGATCCGCACTCCCACACTTAGAGCTAATAGATCGGTTCCCATGCTTGATCACCGGGACCCCAGATGATGCCACAGCGATACTTACAAAGGTTGAAATGTTAAAACTGCCAGAGCGGTCTCCACCCGTTCCGCATAGATCGATGGCTTGTTCTGAAAATTCTTCAAGTTCAGGGTTCTTGGCAAAGCTACGAAAAGCAGAGACAAAAGCAGAGAATTCACCATCCGTCTCCCCTTTTAGGGCTAATTCTTTAAGAAAAAGAAACTTGTCTTCTGAACGGGCTTTTTCGCTGGTCAAAAGTTGTGCGATTTCTTGCACTTGTTCATGACTCAGGTGGTTTCCAGATGAAATGTGATCGGTGTAATCTTGTAAGCTGTCATTCATAAAGTTAATTTATTTCCCTTTGCAGGTTTTGATCATATGACCTTGCCCGTTTTTAGAAACTCCATCAAGTAAGTGATCAAGTATGTTGCTACAAACAAAATTGGTTTTTCTCTTTGCTGTCACCGTGTTGGCTTCTGGAACAATTTCCTTTGGCCAAGATCAAGAACAATCTGATTCTCGAGACCCTTTGATCAGCTATGAAGAGGCTTTTGTCTTTGGAATAGTCGAAGGAGTAACTGAATTTCTTCCCATTTCATCAACCGGTCACTTAATTTTAACAAAAGAATTCTTGGTCGATCTTTCTAGCCTTGGCCCTACGGAGCAGGATGCGATCCATGCTTATCTGATTGTGATTCAGGCAGGTGCGATTATTGCGGTGGCTCTTCTTTATGCCCGAAGAATCATTGCCATATTGCTTGGTTTTTTGGGTTTTGATCCTACAGGCAAGAAATTGGGTTTGAACATAATTTGTGCATTTGTCCCAGCTGCTTTACTGGGGCCATTTTTGGATGACTGGATCGAGGCATTGTTGTTTGGGGCCATTCCTGTTGGAGTTGCTTTAATTTTAGGTGCCGTACTGATGGGGTGGGCTGAGAAAAGTAAAAAAAGATCAGAAGGCTTGGATGGTGATAGGGGAAAAAGCCTCGAAGACTTATCCTTCAAGGATTCATTGATCGTGGGATTACTCCAATGTGTAGCTATGTGCCCTGGGACGAGTCGATCGATGATGACGATCGTTGGAGGATATTTCGTGGGCTTGTCGAGAAAGCATTCCGCAGAGTTTAGCTTCCTTTTAGGCTTGGTTACCTTAACCGCTGCTGCTGGGTACAAGGTGGTCACTAAAGGAAATACACTTCTGCAAAGCCTGGAAATTGGACCCATGCTTTTTGGTTGTGTGATCGCTGGGTTTTCAGCTGCTCTTTCCGTTCGTTGGCTTGTGGGCTTCTTAACCCGTCATGGGCTTGGTTTGTTTGTTTGGTATCGGGTCATTTTGGGTATCATCATTTTGGCCTTTGCCCTATCCTTTTGAATCTTTTTGGGGAGGAGATCGGGACATACACTACTCTTGACGACATGAGAATAGAATGATTTATTTGAATCACTATGGGACAGCCTAAAAGAAAACAATCCAAGCAACGCAGCCGCAAACGCCGCGGAGCCAATCGCTTCCAAGCCCCTCACCTTGTCAAAGAACCGGACGGATCTTTTTCGCGTCCCCACCGTGTGAACCCTGAAACCGGGGAATACCGCGGACGCCAAGTCTTAGATCTCGAGGTTTAATCTCTTTTGACAGAGCTTCTGCATGGCTAGTCCAGAGGCTCACATAACCCTTGCCGTTGATGTAATGGGCGGGGACAAAGGTCCCCAAGAAGTATTATCGGGTCTGCTTAAATCAACCTCTTTTGCTCCCAGAGATCTGAAGTACTTGCTTTTTGGTCCTGAGAATGAGCTTACTTCTTTGCTGGGAGATAATTCTGACTGGCGATCTATCCCTCACGAAATCCGTCATGCTCCTGAAGTGGTCGGCATGGATGAAAAGCCAATTGCTGGGATCAAAAACAAAAAGAATTCCTCTATGGCTCTTGCCCTGCAAGCCCTCAAGGACAAAGAAGCCGAAGCGATGCTTTGTTGTGGAAACACAGGTTGCTTAATGGCGGGCGGGACAATTCGCCTACGCACCTTGGAGGGAGTCGAAAGACCGGCTCTTTGCACCATCTGGCCTGGGAGGGAAAGATATTTCACTTTATTAGATGCTGGAGCCAACCCGCACCCCAAGCCTTTTCACATCGTTCAAAATGCCATTCTCGGATCCAACTATGCTCGGGTTGCCCTGGGTTTAGTTCGTCCAAAAATTGGGTTACTTACAATTGGCACGGAGGAAGGGAAGGGGAATGAATTAATTCATGAGGCCCACTCGATGCTCAAAGATATCAACGGAACGATCATCAACTATGCCGGATTGATTGAAGGGTTTCAAATATTTGAGAATGTCGTCGATGTGGTAGTCTGTGACGGGTTTGTAGGAAATATCGTGTTGAAGGCGTGCGAATCCCTCAGCAAATTGATTGGTAGTTTTTTGGATGAAGAACTTAAGAGGAATGCAATCCGTAAAACGGGTGCTCTTCTTTCCATGGGTGCTTTTCGGAGTTTAAAGCAGCGCATAAACCCAGAACAGTTTGGGGGAGCCCCCTTGCTCGGGCTTAACCGCAATGTAATCAAGGCTCATGGTTCATCCAATCGTAACCATGTGAGTGGGGCGGTTAAGATTGCTTTGGATTTAGTCAGGCATGACATGCTTGGGCAGATGCAGGATGATATACGAGGTGCCAATGAATTATTACGCCCAACCCCATTGAACCAATAGTTTACAGGGTTAATTTATTTAAGGTATGACTAAAGAAAAATACACTCGCATCTTGGGCATAGGTGCTTACGGCCCAGATCGAGTTGTCTCAAATGATCAGCTCAGCGAAACAGTCGATACATCTAATGAATGGATTCGTTCCCGAACTGGAATCCTTGAAAGAAGATTTGGTTCTGAAGAGCAATCAACCAGTGACCTAGCTTTTGAAGCTGCTCAAAAAGCACTTGATCATGCAGGTGTGCTTCCGGATGAAATTGATCTTGTATTGGTGGCTACGATCACCCCTGATATGGCCTTTCCATCAACCGCTTGTCTTTTACAGCACAAGCTCGGGCTCAGGAAAGTGGCTTGTTTCGATCTGGAAGCTGCTTGCTCTGGTTTCTTGTATGCCTTGGATGTGGCTGATGCAATGCTTGCATCTGGACGGTATAAAAAAGCTCTGGTTGTTGGGGCAGAAAAGATGTCCAGTATCATGGATTGGGAAGACCGAACCACCTGTGTGTTGTTTGGAGACGGAGCTGGTGCGGCCGTTCTTTCTAAAGAGGGAGATGGACCTGCATTACTAGGTTTTTACTGCGGGGCAGATGGATCAAACCCCTCTCTTCTTTGTCAACCTGCAGGAGGATCTGCACTGCCAGCAAGTCCTGAAACCATTTCGTCCCGAAAACACTTCCTGAAGATGAATGGACGGGAAATCTTCAAGTCAGCTGTTCGGGTGATGGAGTCTTCCTGTCGTACATTACTTAAGGAGCAGAACCTTGATATAAGCGATGTGAGCCTAGTCATCCCGCATCAGGCGAATATGAGGATTGTGGAAAGCTTATCTCAAAGACTGGAGGTGCCGATGGATAAGTTTTATTGCAACCTCGAGCGTTATGGAAATACATCTGCGGCATCCATACCTTTGGCTTTAAATGAGGCTGTACAAACGAAAGCATTGTCTGGTGGCGATCTTTGCTTGTTAGTTGCTTTTGGAGCTGGCTTGACATGGTCATCCACAATCGTTCGATTTTAGTCATGTTTTCAAAAACAATCTTTTTCTCCGTTGCAATCTGTATCCTTACCCTAGGTTTTGAACAGGCAGACGCTAACCCTCGAGCCCCCAAACAAACAGATGAGGTTAAGACCTATCTCTTTCCTGGAACTGGTTTTTTCATTAAGAATCGTGATCCTTACGAGGATGATGAAGCCAGGGAGTGGTTTTTAGAAGCGATTGAATTGCAAAGAACGGATGAACTTTCGGACGCCTTAAAATTATTTGAAAAATTTACCAAGCGGCGGTGTGACCTGATTATTGATTTTGAAAACACTCCAACCTTAATAGGGCCTGAATCCATATATCGTGCGGCGATGATCAGGGAAAAGCAGGGAGACTGGAAGAAGTCATTCGATCATTTGCAACTTATCGCTCAGGCATATGTACGGTATGATTTCGAGAGGGTAGCTTCATCCCTCATGCGTATCGCAGAGCAGATTGCAACGGAAGACCTGCCCAAGAAGTGGGGTGTGGTTCCCCGATTGCGATCCGGAGCTGAGGACCGGGAGAGGTTTAATCAAATTGTAGAACTTTCCCGAGGACCGAAATTTGCCCCCCGTGCTCTTCTCGTTTTGGCGGAAATTTCTTTAAAGGATGATAAAACCGATGAAGCCGTCGATGCTCTTGAAAGATTGGTGAATTATTACCCTGATCACTATCATTGTGAAAAAGCTTATTTTATGCTCGGGGAAATACACCAAGGTTTTGTGTCCGGCCCTTCTTATGATCAGGGTTCCACCTTGCAAGCTCTGAATTATTATGAAGATTACCTGATTTTGTTTGAACAGCCTCCACCGAGGGGTGCGAATGAAACCCAACAACAGTTTGAGCTGCGCATTCAAGAGTCATCCGAAAGAAAGGAACTTGCCCGAAAAGGTAGGCAAGCCATGAGAGAAAGCCTTGCCCAAAGTAAACTGGAAGTCGGAAAGTATGTAGAGCAGTACGGAAAGTATTTTTTGATTCGATGGCAAGAACTAGGAAATCAACCTGCTCTCCAATTTTACAACCAAGCCATCACGACTGCACCTGAATCTGATGCTGCCAGGGAAGCAGAGAAGTCTGTTGCGAAGTTACGCAATGAATAGGCGACTTTTTGCCTTCGCTGCCTTTCCATTCTTTTCCATCTTCTTTATTGCAGGATGTGCCTTAAAAATGGGGCATCCAGTGTCTGATATTTATAAACTTCATCTCCGGGTAAAAAATGATTCTCTAGCCCCTTTACTTGGACCAAAACTGGATCGCGAAATAAGAAAAATCATAGTCAAAGACGGAAGTTTTCACTTGGTTAACAATCCGACTGATGCGGATGCATCTTTAATCGTCCAGATTACCCAATATGGTGATTCTACAGAAGCTTATCGTCCCGGAGACACTTTGCTGGCTGCGGGGCTTAATCTGCGTGCAATCGCAACAATTGAACTGTTGGATGAAAAAGGACACACGATTTTCACACAAAATGCGAGCGGCAATTCATCGGTTCTCAGACGAGAATCCACCCGTGTACCCGATGAAGCCATGGCGATGCAGGCACTTGCGGAGAGTCTGGCAGCGGAGGTTAGTCTTTCCTTATTGAACCAAGCTTGGTGAAGAGGGTATAGATTTTTACATGAAAAAGATTTTGGCTCCCTCATTACTTGCAGGTGATCATGGAAACCTTCGTTCTTCTTTGGACGAGGTGGAGACCGATGGTCGGCAGTGGATTCATTTGGACCTCATGGATGGTCATTTTGTTCCGAATTTAAGTTTTGGTCCGCAAACTGTTGCTGATTTAAGATCGGGCTCTAAACTATTTTTTGATGTTCACCTGATGCTTGAGCGTCCGGATTTATATTTGGATCCATTCATTGCCGCAGGATCCGAGTTAATTACCATTCATCTAGAGCCTGAGTATGATCATGTGTCGGCACTTAAGAAAATTCGAGATGCTGGAATCCAAACCGGCTTAGCAATCAACCCAGATACTCCAGTTGATTTATTCTTTCCTTACCTAGACCAAGTCGATTTGTGTCTTTGTATGACCGTAAACCCTGGTTTTGGTGGTCAAAGCTTTAAAGCTTATGTTTTAGATAAAGTGCGTGAGCTTTCTAAACAAAGAGCAGAAGGAGGTCACGACTTTCTCATTGAAGTGGATGGTGGGGTAGGCCCCCAGCATGTAGAAGAGTGCTTAGAAGCAGGAGTGGATGTTTTTGTGGCAGGAACCTCCTACTACAAAGCAAACCCCGAAGAGCGGGCCGAATTTGCCCGCTCTGTCGGGGAATAGATTGTTAAAATAATTTAACCTAGTAAACCGCTTACGGTAATAAAGGGAGCTAAAACCAAAGCGACCACTGAGATAAGCTTTAAAAGAATATTGAGGGATGGACCCGAGGTGTCTTTCAGCGGGTCTCCAACGGTATCCCCAACCACTGCGGCTTTATGTAGGTCTGATCCCTTTCCATGCCGTTCACCATTAATTTCATAGCCTTCCTCAACCATTTTCTTGGCGTTGTCCCAGGCACCACCTGCATTGGACTGAAATAGTGCAAGGAGCACTCCACTAACGGTCACACCTGCCAATAAGCCACCAAGCATGGTTGCTCCTCCACCAAAGCCAATCAGCACAGGTGTGGCAATGGCAACAACTCCAGGTGCAACCATCTCTTTAATCGCTGATTGGGTAGAAATTTCCACGCATTTACCGTACTCAGCTGAGTCAATCGCATCATCAAATGATTTTTTGTCTTCTTCAGACCAATCCGAGCTGGCTTTCCCTTCATTTTGATTCATCACTTCCAAGGCTTTTTTCAGGGCAGGGATGTTATGAAATTGTCTGCGAACTTCCTGAATCATAGACATGGCAGCACGTCCAACAGCTCCCATCGCTAAGGCACTAAATAAGAAAGGAAGCATACCTCCGACAAAAAGACCTGCCATAACCTTCGGATCAAGAATATTGATTTCGGATAAAGGGCTATCAGGATGGGTCTGGTTAAAAGACGCAGTAAATGCAGCAAATAGGGCTAAAGCAGTAAGTGCAGCCGACCCGATAGCAAAGCCTTTACCAATAGCAGCAGTCGTGTTACCGACCGCGTCCAACTTATCGGTTCTTTCACGGACCTCTTTGGGGAGTTCGGACATTTCTGCAATTCCGCCGGCGTTGTCGGAAATAGGTCCGTACGCGTCCACGGCTAATTGAATTCCGGTGTTGGAAAGCATACCAACTGCAGCAATAGCGATTCCATAAAGACCGGCCATCTCATGGGCTCCTATCACAGCAGCTGCAATTACGATGATGGGCAGGGTTGTGGAAATCATTCCAACTCCAAGACCAGAAATGATATTTGTGGCGTATCCGGTAATGGATTGATCTACAATTGCTTTAACGGGCTTTTTGTGTGTGCCAGTGTAATACTCAGTAATCATTCCTATGGCCAGGCCAGCAACCAAACCAATAATCGTGGCCCAGAAAACTCCCATCGCAGTGAAACTGACCTCACCAAAAGTCCAAGTTTCGGGCAAGAACTTGTTGATGATATAATAGGAAGCTGCAATCATCAGACCTGACGAAACAAATTCACCAGTGTTGAGTGCTTTTTGTGGGTCTCCTCCATCTTTAACTTTGACCAAAAAGGTCCCGAGAATGGATGTAATAATTCCCACTGCACCCAAAATAAGGGGAAGGAAAACAGGAGACAGTCCGCCGAGGAAATCGGAGAAGTTCGAGGAACCTGCGACCATAGCCGCACCCAAAACCATCGTTCCTATGATAGAACCCACATAAGACTCAAACAAATCAGCACCCATACCAGCAACATCGCCCACATTATCTCCTACATTATCTGCAATGGTTGCTGGGTTAAGGGGATGGTCTTCAGGGATACCAGCTTCTACTTTTCCAACCAAGTCGGCTCCGACATCAGCAGCTTTGGTATAAATTCCCCCACCTACGCGGGCAAATAAGGCAATCGAAGATGCTCCGAAGGAAAAACCAGTTAAGACGGATAGGGTAGTGCTTAAAGCATCTTTGTTTTCGAAAGCACCAAAATAATCACTGAAATAAGCAAACAGACCCCCAAGTCCGAGAATACCAAGACCAACGACTCCAAGGCCCATCACTGCACCCCCGGAAAAAGCAACTTCGAGAGCTTTACCTAGGCTTTCTTTCGCGGCATTGGCTGTTCTTACATTGGCTTTCGTGGCCACTTTCATTCCAAGGTAACCGGCCAAACCTGAACAAAAAGCTCCTACTACGAAAGATACAGCGACTAGGCCGTGACTATTGGGGTTGTTGTTTCCGCTCCAGTAAAGAAGAGCAGCAACTGCTACTACAAAGAAAAATAATACCTTGTATTCTGCACGAAGAAACGCCATCGCTCCTTCCTGAATGCTTTTTGCAATCTTGGACATCCTTTCGGTTCCTTCTGAGATTGCATTGATAGATTGAGTCTTCCACCAGGTAAAGAGGAGTGCAATTGCACCAATCGCGGGCAGGAGAATAGGAAGTTGTTCAAGGGTCATGAGTGTATCTTGATTTTAGTTAGGCTGGAATCGATCAATGATCGAAAATGATAGAATGCGATCGTTTATGATCGAAACAATCGGTTAAATCAAGTTTGAAGTAATTAACTGTAGTTAGTAGCAACCTAAGCTTCAAACTTGCAAATCTTATGGTAAATGTTTGGATGGGGGCATGATGAAGCAAATTTTACCTGCCTTGCTTGTGCTCTTTTTATTTGCCTCTTGTGAGAATAGATACCGAAGGGCAAATGCTCCTACCCACAAGTCTTCAGTTGATTCTAAATTTACGGGCCAAACAAGCGACGATGCCTACCAAGTCAGTCAGTCAGAATATGACAATAATTTTGTATCCCGCTACGGTTTACTATATCTGAAGTCCAGTAACGATCCCTTCTCGGGTAGGATACTTACCGTAGATATCGGGGAAAGCGGAGAGTTTGTTTCCTCCGATGAAACCTGGAAGGAGGGGAGAAAGCATGGGAAAAGCTCTAAATGGTTTTCCAATGGGATTAAAATGTACGAAAGAAACTACCGGGAGGGTAGGTGGCACGGTTCTGTAACCCGTTGGTGGCCAAACGGACAAAAAATGTATGTTCGTGCCTACACAAATGGTGTTCGGCATGGTAATGAAGCAACTTGGCGTTCCGATGGAACTCCCTTATCCCTTCCCGCAGATGGTTCTGTTCCTCCCATGGACGATGACTTGAGTGCTCCTGCAGAGTCCGAAGATTCTCTGCCCAATTTGGAGCTTCCTGAACCTGCAATTCTTCCTCAATCAACTGAAGATAGCGATTTTGATTTTGCTCCTAAGGAAGAATCTGTGGGAGAGCCCTTACCCGATCTTTCCTTCCCTGTATCAGAGCCAGAGGGGGAAATTGAGGAGGATGGTTTTTCAGATTTGCCTAGTTTCCCACCAATGGAGGAAGAAGACTCCCTGGACTCTTCTGCTGACAAATTACCGGAACTGCCAACTTCTGAAGAAAGTTTACCGAACTTCCCGGATGAGCCTGTTCAATTACCCTCGGATTCCCCCTCCCTCCCAGGTTTGCCTGTAGATGATACTGAGGACTTACCTGGCCACCCCGTCTTAGACGAAGCATCGAATTCGGTCGATTCTTCTCCACTTCTCCCTAATGAGGAATCTGACGATATTGGACTTCCTCCATTGCCTGGTGGAAATGATGGAGGGCTACCCCCTCTGCCTGGTATGGAGGATGAAGGTGGACTCCCCCCATTACCGGGAGATGATGGCGGTGGGTTTGGCGATTTACCTCCGCTTCCTCCTCTTCCCTAAGTTTTCTTCTTTACCAAGAAGCAGATTTTTACTGTAGGTTTAGTCGGGTTTTGATGAGCGATTTAAGTGGAGAAGAAATTGGCAGAAGAAAATTTATTCGTGTCGCAACTATTGGGGCTTCTGCAGCTTGTGGTATTTTTCCTTTAGCCTCAGGAATTCCAGCTTTACTCGATCCCGTCCAGAAAAGCTCTGGAGAGAAAAGCTCCGAGCCATGGTCTAAAGTGACTGCTCTGGCTTCCCTCCCTGAAGATGGATCGCCTGCCAAATTTGAAGTAATTCAGGAAAAAGTTGTTGATGCATGGACAACATACAAAGATGTGCCGGTCGGGGCTGTTTACCTCACACGTAGGACTGATGATGTAATTGCATTTAACCTAAAGTGTCCTCACTTGGGCTGTGCCATCGACTTTCGCAAACAAAGCAACGATTACTTTTGCCCCTGTCACAATAGCTCATTTGGGCTCGATGGATCCGTTACTACCGAGAATAGCCCAAGTCCTCGCCCTATGGATACAATGGAGACAAAGGTAGAGGATGGGTTTGTTTGGATAAAATTTCAGCACTTCCGTCCGAATGTGCCTGAAAAAATCCCACTTTAATGAAATTTATTTTTGATTGGTTGGATGATCGATCAGGTTATCGCAACCTGCTCCACGAAGTCCTCTACGAAAAAGTTCCAGGAGGAGCAAGATGGAGGTATGTTTGGGGGAGTTGCCTTACTTTTGCTTTTTTTACCCAAGTTGTAACTGGAACGCTCCTGTGGATGTTTTACAGTCCCAGTGCTCAAACCGCTTGGGAAAGTGTTTATTTCTTACAATATCAGGTATGGGGAGGATGGTTTTTGCGCGGGGTGCATCATTACATGGCTCAGGCGATGATTGTCCTATTGGTTCTACACCTGATGCAAGTGGTGATCGATGGTGCCTATCGGGCCCCTCGAGAATTAAATTTTTGGTTTGGTGCCATGATGATGGGAGTTACTTTGGCTCTTTCCCTAACAGGGTATTTACTACCCTGGGATCAAAAAGGATATTGGGCGACTGCTGTAGCTACAAACCTCATGGCTGAAGTCCCTTGGGTTGGACCTGCTCTACAAAAAATCGTTGTCGGCGGAGTCGAGTATGGTCATCACACCCTTACTCGTTTCTTCGCTTTACATGCAGGAGTACTGCCGGCGATGTTGATTGGTTTGGTAGTGGTTCACATTTATCTTTTTCGGAAGCACGGTATTCATGTTAAAGAACCCAGGCCTAAAAAAGATTCTTACTTTTGGCCCGATCAAATCCTCAAAGATGCGATTGCTTGTTTGGCAATCTTACTCGCAGTCGTTGGTCTTACTCTTTACTTCCGAGGGGCACCCCTAGGCCCTCCCGCAGATCCGGCAAATGAATTTCCGGCCCGTCCTGAATGGTATTTCTTATTTCTATTTCAGCTTCTTAAATATGTTCCGGCTTTCTGGGGGGCAGTCATAATTCCTGCATTCCTTGCTCTATGGATCTTTTTGCAACCTTTTATCGGAATCTCCAAACCTGGGCATCAGATAAATATTGGATTTTGGTGGACCTTGATCGCTGGTTCCGTGGCCTTGACTTTGCTCGCCTTCGCAGAGGATCGAGCCAACCTTAGGCATTCTGCTGCTCTAGAAGAAGCAAACTGGCAGGCAGATCGGGTTTTGAACATTGTACAGGAGCAGGGGATTCCACCTGCAGGTGCGGTTACCTTATTAAGAAGTGATCGAGAAAACCGGGCACGCACATTATTTGCCGCTCATTGTTCGAGTTGCCACCGTTATAATGGCCACGATGGGCGAGGTTATCCGGTGGATGAGCCCCAATCGGCACCTGAACTAGCCGGCTTTGCCAGCGTGGATTGGGTTACTAAGCTTCTGGACCACAAACATTATGTTTCGGAGGAATATTTTGGGGGTACTGCCTTTAAGGACGGAACAATGGCCAGAAAGGTTCTTGCGAAATACTCGGAAGAGGAAACCGCTTTACTTCCCAAAATTGCCCGCTTGCTCTCAGACATGGCGGAGTTGCCTTATCAAAAGCCTTTGGAAGAAGAAGAGCGAGAGGAAATAATGTCTTTATTCTATAACGATGATTCCCTTTTCCAGGATGGTCTCGCCTGCATCGATTGTCATGATATTGACTCGGAAGGAGATGGCTACGCTCCCGATCTCACCGGTTATGGGTCAAATGAATGGACGGTCGCTTTTATAGCAAATCCTGAAAACGAGAGATTCTATGGAGATGAAAACGACCGGATGCCTTGTTATGGAAGAGATGCCAAGTTGACCAAGGATGAAATTCAGATTCTTTCCGATTGGATACGTTCAAAGCCTGCTGAGTAAATTCTTATGGGTGTCCTGTTCTCAGCAGATCTCGCTGAAACCTGACTTATAAAATCCTTGGATAGGTGTAAGAAATATTTTAGTCATAAAGAGAATTAAGCAT
>CAXBQX010000056.1:0-12422 GCA_963978365.1 uncultured Opitutales bacterium
CCGATCACCCGGGTCATATTTCCTTTCAAGCCGGGAAAGTTGCCACCGGGGTTGCCGTCTCGGTCCATCATATTGGCAGTAATGACATATCGGCCCAACTCCGGGATGTAGGCAATGTCGGGGTCCTGGATGCGGTGGTTGTCCCAGTCATCCGCTTCCTCCGAACGAGGGGTGATCGCTTTGCCCACATACTCGAAGGGCTGATTGATATCTTTGGATTTCCACGCCACCACCTTATAAGGACTGCCCTTGGATTCGCGGTCGCAAAAGATGTAATAAGTTCCATGAATCTTTTCGATGGTGGCATCCCCCACGCCATACTTGTGCCCGCCATCTGGGTTGGGATCGACCGCCTTGGCGTTGACCAATTTCCAGTCCCCCAGTCCGGTGGTGGAACTGAAGTGAGCGAGGCTGGTGCCATCCGGCCCATGGGGGAAGTGTCCATGCTCACCAAACATGTGAAACACCCCGTCTTCATAATAGATGCCAATATCATCGCACTGCTTGCTGGGGAAAGTGCCGGCGGCTTTCCATTTACCGCTGGCTTCTTCCAGTGGGCCAGAGAAGGTGTAAACAATTCCCTCTTCGTAGAGGTAGTAGGTCCCATCCACTTTCACCCCGTCATCGTACTCATAGTGTTTACCGATGAAGTACTGGTCGGAAACGAGTTCCCAGTCTGCGCTGCTCCAGGAGAATTTCTTCGCACGCCACAGATGTGCCGCTTCGGTCGTGTGGCTGA
Source organism: uncultured Opitutales bacterium (assembly GCA_963978365.1). Lineage (GTDB taxonomy): Bacteria > Verrucomicrobiota > Verrucomicrobiia > Opitutales > Seribacteraceae > Chordibacter. The sequence continues at coordinate 740 of CAXBQX010000056.1, forward strand.
TGATCAGGTGATAGGGATACTCCAACTCCGGGTCGACGAATAGAACCGAGTCATGATTGTTGCCAAAGGTGGTGGTGAATACCGGATTATCGACCGGGCGTTCCCAATCCAAAGCATCAAACATTTTTGCCTGCTTCCTGGCTTCCTCACTCGCATGAAAGGCTCTGTGTCCTGTGGATACCGTTCCCAAGACCGGATGAAACTGCCTGGGCTTATGGGATCGATGTTCTTCGATCTGCGAGAAAAATTCCGGTTTCCCAATCAGGTTGTTCCACTCATGGGGGTCGTTCGCGTGGTCGTAAAATTCTTCCGAACCATCATTGTAATGGATGTAGCGGTAGCGTTCGGAACGGATGCTGTAGTTCCCCGGGCCGAAACTGGTGCGTGCCATATTGGGCCACTCCGCCCGAGGGTTTTGAAGAAGAGTTGCCAGGGAATTGCCCTCCAGTTTGTTATCTTCTTTGAGCCCTGTCATCTCCAAAAGCGTGGGGTATACATCCAGTAATTGCACGGGCTTGGAGCATACTTTCCCATGGACCACACCTGGACCGGCAAGGATAAGGGGTACCCGGGTGCTGTCCTCCCAAAGGCTGCGCTTGGCCCAGCGCTCCTTTTCCCCGAGGTGGAAGCCATGGTCAGAATAAAGAACAACCACGGTATTTTCTTTGGCCGGACTGCTGTCCAATGCATCGAGGAGCTTCCCCACCTGATGATCCACAAAACTTACACAGGCCAGGTAAGACTGAACCAGCGGTTTCCACTCGTTGCTTTGCTTCACCCAGTCCTGGGTTGGGGCCACATGGTTAAGCCGGGTAAGGTTGATTCCATATTCCGACAAGTCATCCAGATCTCTCTCCAACACCTTGGGCAGTTGCAGGGATTCCAAGGGGTATAGATCAAACCACTTTTGGGGCACATACTGGGGTACGTGAGGCCGGTAAAATCCAACGGCGAGGAAACTGGGTTGATTAGGCTCTTTTTCCAGTTCCTTAACTGCCCAAGCCGCAATCTTGTGGTCCGGCATATCTTCGTCGCGGTCTGGGTACACCCCCCAGTCCCACAACTTGTGACCTGCAAAGGAGGAAATCTTCTTTTCTGGCAGGGGACCAAACCCGCCAAAGTTGTCCGAATAATTGGGTATGTATTTCTTATTTTGATTTCCGTGGAAGATCTTGCCCGCACCCGTGACCTGATAGCCCTCCTCTTCAAACCTCCTCGGGAGTAAAGTGTTTTTCGTCGCCACATCGGATTCGGCGAGGTCGGGAGACAAAAAGTAAATCCCGGTACTTTCAGGATAAAGGGAGGTCATCATACTGGCCCGCGAGGGATTGCACACCGGTGCCTGGCAATGGGCGTTATTAAAAAGTACGCCACGGGCAGCCAGTCGGTCGATATTGGGAGTCTTAGCTTGGGGGTGCCCACCCAGGCAACCGATCCAATCATTAAGATCATCAATGGAGATCAGCAGAACATTGGGCCTGCCCTCCCCCACCTTCTTGTCGGCGAACAAGCAGGTAGACAGACATATAAATGCAAGGGTGAAAAAGTGACTTTTAATCATTCATTCTTTTGTGAGGAAATTCTGCTGGGTTAGCAAAAGGTTATGCCCCGAAAAGAAGAATTTCTTGTTTTCGAATCCAAATTATTTTTCAGGCCAACTCGACTTTAATTCGTTGATCACCATGGAAACTGTGGCATTGCCCTTACCCGATAAGCTGATGCTTCGGTTTTGTGGATCTGGCAGGGCGAAGTGGGTAGCCACAGCGGCCCCATCGTTGGCGAACAATTCAATCGATCCATGGTCCACGAGTACGCGGAGCTTGACCTTGCCATCGATTGCAGGGGCGGACACGCGGCGCCCCTGGTAAACAAAAAATTTCTTATCCACAACATAGGATACCTTCAGACCACGCAGGATCCATTCGAGATCTCCAGTCTGCTTGGGGTCAAACTCGATGGAGGCGTCAATCAGGTCCGTTTTGATACCACCCAGTGATTTTGCCAGGCTTGCGATGGTGCTATTTTCAAAAGAATGCTTCTTGGTGTAGAGGCTCTCGATTTCCTGGATCGGCCAGCGGAAAAGTTGGACGCCATTCGGGGTGGTTCGCAGTTCCATCGTGGTAGGGAAGGACATCTGTTGGTTGAAGGGCATGCCGACCTTGTCGAAGTGGCTATGCCTCATCCAGCCGATGACCACGGTGCGTCCATCCGGGCTGTTGTTGAAGGTTTGGGCGGCGTAGTAGTTCGGCCCGTAATCTCCCAGGCCGACTTTTTTATCGGTGGTGAAGGTGGTGCCATCAAACTCCCCAATCTCGTAGTCGAAACTGGCATCGAAGAGCAGCCACTTCTTATTGCTGGAATCGCCGTCCACGGGGAGATGGACAAAGTCCATGCACTCAAAGGCCCAGTCGCGGTCAAAATCACTCGCCACCTTCCAGTCGGTGAGATTGTCGGAGGTAAAGAAACGAACCTTGCCCGGGCCAATCGGCACGTCCTTAAAGCGCTTTCTTTGCTTGTCCTTTGCAGTGACTGCTTTCTTTACCCAGAGGATCATCACCCATTTTTGGGTCGGCTCATACCAAAAGATCTTTGGATCCCGCTCACCCCGTTCAATGCCCTGGTTGGGGACAACGGCTTTGCCCTCATTGAGGAGCTCGAAGGTGCGCCCTTTGTCTGTGCTGTAAGCAATTGCTTGATAGAAGGGTCCCCTCATCGCCAGGGTGTAACTCGCAATCAGCGTCTTAACATCACCCTGCTGCTTGCCGAGCGTGTTTTTTTCATCCACTGCAGCGGTACCGGAAAAAATCGTTCCACCACCGTAGGGCAAGATCGCATGGGGCAATTGCTCCCATCTCACCATGTCCTTACTTACTGCATGGCCCCAGGTCATGTTTCCCCATTTATTGGCCTTTGGGTTATGCTGAAAAAAGAGGTGATACTCCCCATCGTAATAGACCATGCCGTTGGGGTCATTGAGCCAGTTCTTACGGGAGGTGAAATGGAACTGGGGGCGGTGCTTCTGGTCATACCCAACATCGAGGTAAGACGGGAAGGTTTGCATGTCCTGTGCTGGTTCTTCCGCTGCACGCAGAGTCGAGCAGAGACTGGCAGTGATAAGACACGCCAAGGCCAGTAAGAGAGCATCTTTTCTTTTTTTCATAGTTTTGCTTTTCTTGAGTTTTAAGATGTTTTCACCAAATGGATTTTAATTGGTGAACTCGGCATTTGCTGAGGGTTACCTTGCCCCCTGTGGCTTCGATGCGGATCGATTGATCGTTGCCGGGTTTGATCATCCGGGGAGAGTAGAAGAGACCGTGTTCGCCGAAGTAGATGTCCTGCGAGGTATTGTCCACCACCACACGAAGGTGCAGTTTCTTCGTGCCAGGAATCCTCATTTGATCTCCGAGTGACAGTCCGTCCTTGGATGCATCGATGACCAGCCGGTTTCCCCGAATATTGAAAATGAGCTGCCTTGCCTGAGTGAGGTCTACTTCCAGATCGATATCGTAGAGGCCGCCTTTCATCTTTTCGAGCGGGTTGGCCGCACCTGGCTCCAAAACCAGACCATCGAGGGTTTCGGAGCGAATGTAGAGGTTTTCAATCTCCCTGGCGGGAAGCTGGCACACCCGCATGCCCAGAGGTGTACGATGCAAGGTCAGCTCATTGGGGAGCGAGATTTGCCCGAGGCGTCCACCCTGCCAGGTGACCTGGATACGCCGGGGCTGCCCATCCGGGCCCTTCTCTGTATTATTAAAGGTCTGGGAAGCGTAGCACTTGTCTCCGAAGAACATCGGGGTTTGTTGCTTCGTCTCCGGCTTGAAGGTTTTGCCATCAAAGGCACCAATATGGTACTGGCCTTTGGCCCCGTACATGATCCATTTAACATCGTTAGGATCCCCATCCACGGCCAGCGGGAACAGTTCCGGACACTCGTGAAAGCCATCGATGCTGCCCGTCTTGGTCCATGTCTTGAGATCGTTCGAGGTATAGATGTTGTGACCTCTTTGCTCAAAGAGAACCATTACCCAGTATCCATCCTTGGCATAGGCATCGCGCCCCTGTGTGGGTGAGAACCAGAAAATCTTCGGATCCCGGGCATTTTGATCCCCACGGCGGTCCTTGATGATATGTTGCTCACGCCCCAGGACTGGGTTGCCGTCATATTTGATGAAGTTTCGCCCGCCGTCGGTGCTGTAGGCCAGACACTGGGTCTGAATTTTATCTGCCCCCCCGTTGCCTGCAGACGAGGTATATGCGAGAACCAAGGGCGGCTCATCCGCTGTTCCCCAGCCAGATGTATTGAACACATCCACCGCGGCAGAACCTGAATGCATCGATCCCAGTGCATCATGAAAGATACCGATTGGGCGTTCCTCCCAGTGCATCAGGTCCTTGCTCACATAGTGCATCCAGTCGAGGTGCGAGACATTGTAATTGAATTGGTGAAAGAGGTGCCACTCGCCCTTGTAGTAAACTAGGCCGTTGGGGTCATTGAGCATCCCGATCCGGTTGTACACATGAAACGCCGGCTTTTGATCAGACACCTCCCTGCCAGGTATCTCTTTTTGCATGAGAAACTTCGCTGGTCTGCTCTTGCCGAAGCGATGGTAGGTGACCTTGAGTTGTTGGCCCGGAAATGGGGAGAGGTCATAAACCGCCTCGTAGCCTGCAACCTCCATATCGCCAAAGGCAATCGGAAGATGAACCGGGAGCTTCTCTTCTCCGTCAATCTCGACCGTGACCATCTGCAAGGGCGTGCCCGCAAGATGCCCGACAGGGACCAATAAAAAACCATCCTCGATCTTCGTCTCAAACTGCTCCTCCACCCAATTCACAGGCTTGGTGATGAGCTGCTCTTTCCTGTCCGGACCTCGATCCGTGGCGGTGATTTTCACCTCAAAGAAAATGCCATCGTAATGCTGATCACGCACTTCCAGCACGGCCTGCCTTCCGCGTAACTCACGCACATCGAAAAAATACTCAGCCGGGTCCGGGGGCTGAAAGAAACGGATCTGCGGCAGCTTGGCCCCCAGGAATCCGTACCCGGGCTCGGGCGAGCAGGAACGCATGTCTTTGCCATCGACCAGCAGGACAACCGCCATTTTCGTTGGGTGATAGGTCCCGGCACAGTGCACCCTGAGGTAGTCCGACTCGATGGAGAACGGGGGCGAGGTCATCCGCCCCTGCTTTACATAGCGCTGGCTTTGCGTAGCGAGGGCATATTTCTGCCGCTCATTCGGGACCGGGTTACGCGTACCGAATGCGTAGCCTTCCACCGCCCAGTCCGCTGGTGGTTCCGTCTTCATGTTGAAATCGAGCAGGATCCGATCTTTGGCTCCAACCGATAAGGAAATTGTCACCAGGAGGGCCCCGTATAAGGTGACTCTCGGAAAGGCGAGAAAGCTAAGTTTGCGTGGCATGCGGATCAATCCTTTGGATGGTTGCCTGAATCAAGGAAGGATCAATGGACCTTGAGAGCTGCCTCCGAGTAATTGACCTTGGGCTTTTTCTTACCTGTCGTTTCTGTTGCTACAGAATCATTGGGAGTCTCGTTTGCCTCCTCTAAATCCGGGTAGCTGACGAGAAAATTATTCTCGTCGATCAGGTTGATGAAATAATGTGTGGCACCAGCCGGCAGCGTGACCTCGGCCACTTGCCCGGGCAGTAGCTTTGCTGGCAGACGAAACCATTCCGCACGCGGGTGGGTACCCTCGGTGGTGTAGATCAAACTGGCCTCGGCCACCCGTGCCCCTCTCTCCTTGTAGGTCACCCGGACTGCCCTGCCCTCTTGCTCGTGTTTTGTTACAACTGGCACCTTGTCCTTGTGGGGGAGTTCGCCAGAGTAATATGGATTGAACGACGGGTAGGTGGCTTTCATCTCGGTGAGCATCTCCGTAAGGCGCTCGTTCAGTTCACGGGCTTTTTCCGGCATGGATTCGACCAAGTTATGCGCTTCCTCGATATCCTCCCGGATGGGAACCCCGGTTTCCGTATTGTAGAGCCGGTAGAGCTCCAACGGGGGTGCCGGGTTGCGCCGCCAGCGGCTGTTCAGCCCGCCCAAGTCGTAGTTGCGCATCAGCTTGTAATCGCCCATACGGATCGAGCTTTCCATCCAGACACTGCTGGGAAAATGCCAGATCATGGTGTCACGAACTTTGCCGGTTGTATCCCGTACCAGAGCCGGGTCGGTCGGGTCCTGAAGCAGTAGGGCTGACAAATCGCACCCATCTAATTTGGGGCGTGGTGTTTTGGGTGCACCAACGAGAGAGAGGATGGTTGGATAAAAATCCAAACCATTGACCATCACCTCCGACTCCTGTCCGGCTTCGATGCCCGGCCCAGTGATGATCAGGGGAACCCGCACGCCTCCTTCCTGCAGATGAAGCTTACCTTCATCGAGCGGGGAATTATCGGTAAAGATATCTTCCTCCACTCCTTCCATTCCTCCGTTGTCGGAGGTAAAGATGATGTAGGTATTCTCGCTGAGTTTGTGGCCTGGCCAGCGCGGGTCATCGGTGGATTCCAGATAAGCAAACAACTGACCAATGTAGTAATCCAGTTGCTCGACCATGGCACAGTAGAACGGGTTGGTCTGTCCGCCCTGGCGCCATTCCTGTGGATTTTCCGGCAACTCCACGCCTAGTTTCTCGACATACTTATCGAGCAGTTCCCGACTACGGGTATGAACCGGGGAGTGAACCAGGAAGGTGCAGTAAAAAAGGAAGAAGGGCTGAGCCTGATGCTGGCGTACAAAGGCCAGTGCATCCTCGCTGTTTTGGTGACGGGGAAACCCGTTGTCATCCAGGCGGTAGGGGTCGTTCTCTTCACGGGTAGCGAAACCGGTCATCCGATGTGGTTTCATCTTCTCCTGAATCCCGTGGTTCTCCCGACTCCAGTCAAACCCGACCTCGGTAGGTTGCTGGGTCAATCCCTTGCTAAGGTGCCACTTACCGCTGTGACCGGTGACATAGCCCTGTTTTTTCAAAGCCGTGGCGAGGGTGACCACATTCGGTGCGAGGCTGCCACGGTCCCAGGGGTTGATCATCCGTGAGCCCGTGCGGTTGTGGGGATTGGGCGGATTGCCCCCGCCCACACCGACATGCTGAGCCCGGGCCGGGTGGATTCCACTGAGGATCGCCGCCCGGCTCGGAGCACAGACCGGCCCTGCTGAGTAGGCTTGGCGAAACAACACGCCTCGGGTGGCCAAAGTATCCATATTGGGGGTTTCCATCGGAGAAGGCTCGTCGATATCGTAGCACTTCACATCCTGCCAACCCAGGTCATCCACCAGCAACAGGATTACATTTGGCTGAGCCGGACGGTCGGTATTCCCCTTGGCCCCCATGGCGGCTGCCGGTGCAAGCAGGCACACTGCGGCGAGAATACCAAAGGATTTTTTTACATATGAGAAGAGATTCATAAATATCATAATTTTATTGTTCATGGTGCTTGCTCTTGTTTTTCGAGGTATTGCTTTAGGGTGGGTAGATCTCCCACTTCCCTGAGGATGGGCTTGGGATGTTTGGCGAAGCCAGCCGGTCGAAGATTGGCAGCAATGCTGGCGGCGTGTTTCTGTAAAGCACGATTCAGTTCTTTGACCAGTTCAGGATGGCTGCCGGAAAGGTCCTTTTTCTCCCCGAGGTCTATGGATAGATCGTAAAGCTCCGACCGAGACCCTTTTTTAACCAGCTTCCAATCTCCCTTGCGGATTCCTTCGTTTTCATAGTAGTGGAGCTGGTGCGGGGACTGGGCGTCTTTTTTACCAAGCAGAACATCGCTGATGTCTTTGCCATCGATGATTCGGTCGTCTGGAACTTTGGAGCCGGTTAGCTTGGCCAGGGAGGGAAGCAGGTCGGTGGTGACACCGATTTCTTTACTTATGCTCCCTGCCGGAATGGTTCCGGGCCACCAGGCGAGCGTGGGCACCCGCATATGTCCCTCGTACTTGGGGCCGCCTTTGCCGCCCCTCAGAGGCCCACTACTCATGCCGCTTGCGGCGCCGTTGTCGGAAGTGAAAATCACCAGGGTGTTTCGATCTAATTTGAGATCCTTCAGTGTGTGCAGGACGCGCCCGATGCTATCATCCACTTCCTCCACCTGGGCACGGTTCACGTTGCCTTCGGCACGCTTGAGATACTCGGGCCGGGCATAGCGTGGTTTGTGGACATGGGCGTGGGGAATGTAACAAAAGAAGGGCTTCTTTTGGTTTTTCTTGATGAAGGCAATCGCTTTGTCGGTGAAGACTTCGGCCAATAAAGACTGATCCACCCCATCCGCGACATACGCCACCGCCTTGTCCTGTCTCATCACCGGGAGGGGCTCATACTTCCTCTTGGTGATGGGGTTCTTACTCGTGTGGAGCGGCCACATATCATTGGAATACGGAATCCCGAAATAAGTATCAAAGCCCTGGGCAAGAGGCATGAATTGCGGCTGGTCTCCCAAGTGCCACTTGCCAAAGCAACCGGTGGCGTAGCCGTTCTCCCTCAGCATCTCGGCGAGGGTGATCTCATTGGGGTTCAGCCCCCGGCTGTCCCCTGGGAAGGTGACTGCCAGATTGCCGTTACCACCATCCATACCGATGCGGTGGGCGTAGGTTCCGGTGAGCAAGGCGGCCCTCGATGGGGTGCATGCGGTATTGGCGACATAAAATTGAGTGAGCTTGATTCCCTCCTCTGCCATTCGATCGAGGTGAGGCGTCTGGTTGACCCGGTTGCCAAAGGGCCCGATATCCCCATATCCCATATCATCGATGAAGAGGATGACGATGTTCGGTCTGCTTACCTTGGTTTCTGCGCATGTGTCGCTAACAGAAACAAAGATCAACAACAACGAACTCAGGAATAACCCCAAGGGTTTATGATTCCTTTTCTTCATCTTTTGTACTTATCTTTTTTGCTGTTGTTTGAATTTGCTTAGTTAGCAAATGGGTAGGGTCTGTCACCTATTTCCTTCATCCATGCGGAGAGATCGCGGCGGAGTTGATTAAGCACCGGCGCGACCTCCGGATCAGCGACACGATTGTTGAGTTCAAAGGGATCGTTCTGCTGGTCATAAAGGAACTCTTCGTCCCTGTCGCTGAGAATGAGTTTCCATCGATCACCACGCGCCATACGGTGGCCTTCGCCTGGTTTACCTCCAACGCCCACGCACTCGGACAAAACTGTGAAGCGATGCGGTGCGCGAGAATCCTTGAGTAAAGGTAGAAGTGATTTCCCCATGCTTGACTCCGGCGGCTTTGGTGCTCCGGCAAGTTCGAGCACAGTGGGATATACGTCGAGCGCAGAGACGAGGGCCCGCGTTGTCTTCCCCGGTGTAATACCGGCGCCAAAAGCGAACATCGGCACGCGGACAGATTCCTCATGCATGGTGATCTTGTTACCGAGCCCGTGGGAACCGAGATGATACCCGTTGTCTGACAGGAAGAACACGACAGTATTCTCCATCAAACCAGTCTCACGGAGCAGATCGGTGAATTTTCCCACCTGATCATCGAGATGACTAACCACCGCGTAATACGCCCTCATGAATGCGAGCATGGTCTTCTTATCACGCGGTGGGCCTGCTGGAAGACGCCCAACATTGTTGAGATGATTGGAATCGCGATAGAATGTTTCCGTTGGCGTTCCCTGGTTGTTCAGGCTGGCGTCGGTGGGCTCCACTCGAAAATTCTTCGTTAGATGGATCGAGCCCGGTGGATACCAATCGAGCCACTTCTGCTCCGGCAACAGGGGGACGTGCGGTTGACGGGGGGCGAGCCAGAGAAAAAACGGCTGGTCGAGATCTTTCCGCGATTTGATGAACGCTGAAGCCTGATCAAACATCTTCACATCATCGTGGCCACGCGACTCCTCGCCGGCGTCGAACCCGTAAGTCGTTGGCGGGCCAAGGTGTGACTTGCCATAAAATGCAGTAAAGTATCCTGCCTTTTTTAAACGGTCTGGCAGCGTCTGGCTGGCGCTTCGGGCGCCCAGACGGTAGGGCGAAAAGGCTGTTTTGTTTAGCGCCATCACGCCGTGCTGCTGCGGGAAGAGGCCTGTCATCATCGAAGCACGGCTGGCTGCGCATATGGGGCTCGCAACATAAGCACGCTCAAACGTAATGCCGCTTGCCGCAAGGGCATCAAGATGCGGTGTCTTCACTGCTGGGTCGTTGTAGCCAATCGCCTGATAGGTTTGATCGTCGGTGAAGATGACGATGATGTTCGGCTTGGTGCCGGGGGTGGCGGCCCATGCGGACGACCCTAGTAAGAGCATCCCGGCTACGAGTGCTCTGAGAAGTGGTGAATGTTTGATCATTACGGAGTTGATTAGTGCTTTGGGGCTTTATTCTTTGGCTGCCTGCCGGCTTTGCTATCCCGAGTCAGATGTTTAGCCAGTTCCCCGGGGGCTTCGGTCTTGGGCAGGTGGGCCCGGTGTTGGGCCAGAAACTCGGCATATTCGGGATTGGCCGCGAGGTTGGCGTGATTCCACGGGTCGTTGTCTGCGTAGAGTTCCTCGAAGCCATCGTAATAGCGGATGTAGCGGAACTGACGGGTCCGGACTGCGTGGCTGCCACGCCCCTCGGTCATCAGGGCGGGGCGTGTCCATTCGGCATTCGGATCCGCGAGCAAAGGAACCAGGGAGGCTCCGTCGTTATCTGCCTTGGGAGGCAAGCCGGCCAGTTCGACCAGGGTTGGGTAGATATCGACCAGGCTGACGGGCGCCCCGCACACGGAACCGGGCTTGCCGACTCCCGGGGCGACCATGATAAACGGTACACGGTTCGCTTTTTCCCAGAGGGTGAACTTCACTCCGCATTCTTTGTCGCCGAGGTGGTAGCCATGGTCGGACCAAAGCACGATGATAGTATTGTCCGCACGCCCGGTCTCATCGAGCTTGTCGAGCAGGCGGCCCACCATTTGATCGGCATAGTCTGAGGCGGCCTGGTAACACTGGAGCATGCGGTGCAACGATTTGGGCGAATCCGGATCGGCCTTCGAGGTTTGGTCATAGACAAAGGATTCCTTATCCGTCATGCGGATGCCGACTCGGCCAACATCGTCCATATCCCCCTCGGGCATGGGCGGTAGTTTGACTTTGTGTTTTGGATAGCGCTCGAAGGTGGCGGCATCGGCGTAGAATGGTAGGTGGGGATTATAAATACCGGCCGCGAGGAAGAGCGGATTGTCCTGCTTTTCCTCCATGCGGGCTTCCACCCATTCGCACATATCGACATCGATCATTTTCTGATCGTGCACCCCCCAGTCGAAGCCAGGATTGGCCAGAGGGGTCCTGTCTTCCTTCCGATAGCCGTTGTAGTTCCTATCTTTTCCCGGCCCGCGAATGGGGAGCTTTTTAAAGAACTTCTGAAATGAGGGTCGCCCCTCCGGTTCGGCTCCGGTGGGACCATGGTGATAAATTTTTCCAGCACCCAAGGTTTGATAGCCCCCTTCCTTGGCGAAATATTCGGGCAGGGAAACAGCATCCGGGATAATCGCACGCCAGGGATCCCCATTGTGATACACCCCCGAGGTGGTGGGCCGCAGGCCGCTCATGATGGCGGTTCGCGACGGGTTGCAACCGGGGGAGGCACAGTAAGCTCGGTTAAAAAATGTACCGCGGGCAGCGAGCCGCTCCAGGTTTGGCGTCTGGATCGGGTTGTTCTGATCAAACAGGGTCGTCCAGTCGTTCATGTCATCAAT
>CAXBQX010000057.1:0-12361 GCA_963978365.1 uncultured Opitutales bacterium
CCCAGAATCGAACTGGGGACACAAGGATTTTCAGTCCTCTGCTCTACCGACTGAGCTATTTCGCCGAATCACCAAAAGGTACTCTTATGAGGAAATTGAATGGGAGGGTCAATTATGAAACCTGTCCTAGGTCAAAATCCTCAGGATTATTTGTGAAATCAATCAGGTGATCAGACAGGGGCGATAGATTTCTAATAGTTGGAGGCATTTCAGAGTATCCGTAAAAGATGAATCCGACCAATTTTTCAGCGGTCGGACTTTTTATCTCTACTGTACGAGCAAATTTTGGGTGTTGCCAAACTTCAGCAGTACTCCATTTTGCAGCAATATTTAAATTTTCAAAAAGTAAAAGAAGATTTTGAATGATACAGCAGGTCGTGGCAAAATTTTCCTCAATGACCTGAGGATTTTTTCGAACAAGAATTGAATTATGATCCGAGTAACTAGTTATTACAAGTAATCCCGTTGCATGACTCCATTCTCGTTCTTTCTTTTGAGCCCTTTCAACGCGAGATGACTCTTTTTCATGTCCCCTGATAGTTTCTCCAAAAAGTTTTGCTAATTTAAGGATTTTTTCACGGTTCAGAAGATAGAACCTTGCTGGCTCTGTACGATGATGGTTCGGTGCGTATCTAGCAGTATCAATGAGATTGGTCACAAGACTCGTCGGCACTGAAGATGTGTAGGTAATAGGTTTTCGAGTTCTCCTATTTTTAATCAAATCTACTAATGAGACCTGACTCATTGCTTAAGCTTACTATGAATCCAAAATCTTAGCACTTCTGGAAAATCAAACTAACATTAGCTCCACCAAAACCACTACTATTACTCATAATATTTTGAGCTTGGGTGAATTCTGTTTGTCGAAGAAGAGTGAGGTGTCCCAGTTCGGGGTCAGGATTATGAACATTGGCAGATCCAGGAAGAAAACTATGTTTTAATGAAAGGCAGCAAAAGGATGCTTCCATAATACTCGATAGGGATAATCCGTGACCGGTAAGGGCTTTGGTACTGGAAATTTTCAAGCTTTGTGGAGCAGGAAAAACTTTCTTTACTGCTTTCATTTCGGATGCATCACCAATTTGAGTCGAAGTTGCGTGAGCGTTCAGGTAATCTATGTCATTAGGATTCAGGTTGGCATCTTTTAATGATCGCTGCATGGAATCAACAAGCCCCCTGCCTTCAGGGTGTGAAATAGCAACATTGTGTCCATCTGATCCTTGTCCCCAACCAATAAATTTGGCGTAAGGAGTGATTCCCCGTTCTTCGGCTAAACTTTTTTCTTCTAAGATCATTGCCACCGAACCACCTGTTCCAACGAATCCATTTCGACTTATATCAAAAGGTCTAGAGCCTAAGTTCGGGTCAGTTTCAAGAGATAGTGCACGCATCCCACAAAAGGGTACTATACTCTCAAAATTGCAATCTTCTGCCCCTACAACTAACATGCGTTTTTGCCTTCCGAGACGAATTTCGTCCAATGCAGTGCCCAACGCATGCCCAGAAGATGCACATGCAGATACCAACCCCATAGATGAGCCTCGGATTCCCAGACCAGCAACGAGATTGAAAGTTAAAGTTCCGGAAATGGATGAGACAATTGCGAGGGGGTTGCAAGCCATTACCCCTCGATTATCCATTTTTTCAAAGTGTGAACGAATAGATCTCATGGAGCCAGCAGAGGCTGTGTACAAGCCTGTATCTCTATCTTCTAAATCAGATTGGCTAAGATTAGCTTCCTCAATGGCTTGTTGCACAGCACACCAAGCGTATAAAACATGTGGGGAAAAACTCCTGAGTAAAGATCTGGGAATCGTATACCGAGAGGGGAAACTCCAGTCCTCCGCATCAGGAGAGGAAAGGTCAAACTCTTTGATTGTTCCCGCAAGTTTGACAGGAGATTCAGGAACTTGAAACATCGAAGGCGATGTTATTCCATGCTTAAGGTTAACAAGACTACTTTTTACATCATCTTTGTTGCAACCAATGCTTGTAACAAAGCCTAAACCAGTAACCCAAACTTCGGTCATCAAAAACTTTTAATGTTGTATGAAAAATTGGTGGAGCCGATCGGGATCGAACCGACGACCTCCACAATGCCATTGTGGCGCTCTTCCAACTGAGCTACGGCCCCGCAAAAAGGATATGTTTATAAAGGATTTAAAAGCTTCTACAAGTGCAAAGGTTGAACCTGTCTGCTAGGCTGATGGCGGACGCATGGGGGGGCGGGTGATTTTCAGACCCATCGGCTTTTTCTTCCCAGTCTTTAACGATAGGGTGGGTTTACCGGGTTTGCCTCCGGGACCAGACTTGGGCTTAAGCGACAGGGAAGGTTTCACAGGACCTCCTTCTGGACTGCTTGTGGAAGGCTGGGGCATACCCGATGGAGGCGAAGGGGGAGCGTCAACAGGACCTGGTGCAGGTGGGGGAGCCAATGGTGTAGGCACATCAGTCATCTCCTCGCCGAAGGAAGGCGGAGCAATTGGGGGCAAGTCATCTAAAGTCGGAGCCGCAGGAGCAGATAACTCAGGCTGAGGAGGGGAAGGTAATTCTGGAGATTGTGGAACGGGTGGCAGATCCAAAGAAGGAGCGGGAGGAGGAGCTAAAGGGGGCTCATCATCTGAACTCTCTAAGGGAGTTGGAATCTCAGTCAGAGTCGGTTCAGCCAAGGAATTTAAATCAATTTTTTCTTCGGGCTGACTGACAACTTTCTCGGGAATCTCATCTAAAGTTGGCTCAGGATCTTTCGCTTCAGTTGTAGGACTGGGTAAAGAGGGTACAGGAAGAACAGCTTTGGGAAGAGAAGCAGATTCAGAAGATGAAGAAATTGAGCTTTTAGTAGATTTATCTTCAGCAAATTTTTGATCATAACCACCACTTGCGACTTTTCTTACTTGAACCACACTGGCTCCCGTTTCTCTAGCAATAGCCGCTTTATTCGGATTGGGGAGTGATAACCTACTTTTAATTTCTTGGAAAAGCTCGCCAGTCATACTTATGGTAACGCGGCGTCCAGTTTCCGAAGAACTGATCTTTTCCTTGAGTTTCGGGTTAGCAAATTGGGTGAGAGCCCGGATCAAATCGTTAATTGACTTAAATTCAGTCCCTATCTCTTCGTTTACTTTTTCATGAAGTTTGGAAAGAAAGGATGCGTATTTAATCTTGGATTCACGCTTGGCCACTTCAGCCTTGGCACGTTCTTGAATCTCTTTGAGGATTTCTTCGGGATCTTTGTTAAAATCTACATCAAAGGTAAGCTTAGTCATAACAATAAGGTAAGGGGTTGATAAGGGGCCTAAAAAAGAGAATCAAAGGTTTAGCGGTGGGCGTTGGCAAGAAAATTAAAGAATTGGCAACTCGGTTAGCAAATTCTCTGGGCTACAGGATCTGGGCGAGTTCGATGGTGCCCTCATAGAGAGCCCTGCCAATGATGACCCCTTCGATATTGGGTGTAGATTTGGATAATTCCCGGAGGTCATCAATGTCGCCAGAGGAGGTCACCCCCCCTGATGCAATGATTTGGCAGGACGGGACAGCTTCGGCGATTTTTTGCTGGGCCTCAAGGTTGGGCCCCTTCATCGCCCCATCGGTAGCCACATCGGTGTGGATGATCCAGCGAACTCCAAGGGCCTGCATCTGTTGGGCTAGGTCAATAGCACCGATCTGCGTGGTTTCTACCCATCCCTTGGTCGCGACAAGGCCGTCTTTGGCGTCAATGCCAACCACTATCTTATCGGGTCCAAACTCTTTAATAAGCTCGCCAACCCATTGTGGGTCCGTGCAGGCACGGGTTCCGATGATGACCCGGTTAAGTCCGAGCGCGAGTGCCTTCCTTACGGAATGATCATCCCGCATACCTCCACCGAGTTGGACACGAAGTTGTGGTTCCTGAGCGATTTTTTGCACCGCATCCAGATTAGCGGATCCCCCGGAAAAGGCACCATCGAGGTCAACTAGGTGGATGTGCTTTGCCCCCTCGTCTATCCACTTCCGGGCGGCATCGAGCGGATCCTCAAAATAAATGGTCTCCTCGGAGGCGAGTCCCTGAAACAGGCGCACACATTTTCCTCCCCGGAGGTCAATTGCTGGATATATGGTCATTGAAGTGATCTTAAACTAAAAGATCGGAACGATCGCGAGTCCTAAAATTTCATAACGATAGGCTGTCCATTCTTGCCAATTCTCTTTGGGTTAGCTTGATAGGTGAGAATGACTAAGAAAAATAAGCCCACGGTTTCCCCAAAAGCAGTGCCACCGGTTTTCCTCAAGGAATTGTTGCAGGCACGATCCCCATCCGGATATGAAGAGGAGGCCAGAGAGGTGGTGCGTAAGCGGATGGAAAAAGTGGCTGATGAATTTTTTATCGATGCCTTAGGGAGTTGCCACGCTGTGCTTGGGAAGGCGGGCAGTCCCAGCCTTATGCTTGCAGGACACCTGGATGAACTCGGGCTAATTATCAAGCATGTAAGCGAAAAAGGCTACCTTTACTTCGACGCCATTGGTGGGCATGATAAATCGATCATCTCTGGGCGCAGAGTAGATATTCTCACGCGTAAGGGAGTGATCCGTGGAGTTACCGGAAAGCGGGCAATTCACCTGATGACTCCGGAAGACCGTAAAAGGGTGCCGGAATTTCACCAAATGTGGATTGATATTGGGGCGAAGGACAGAAAGGAAGCCTTGGAGAGAGTGACTATTGGAGATGCCGCTGTCTATGATCATGGATTTGAGGAGTTGCACGGATCCCTGGCAGTTTCCCGTGCATTTGATGATAAGAGCGGTGCCTATGCAGTTAACGAAGCCCTGCTTCGCCTGGCCAAGGGCAAGAAACCCCAATGCAAGGTAACTGCAGTATCGACTTCTCAGGAAGAGATTGGGACGAGGGGAGCCATTTCCTCGGCTCATCTAGTCGACCCGGATGTGGCCCTGGTGGTGGATGTCAGTCATGCCACCGATCATCCGGATGCGGATCACCGCAAGTACGGCTCTTTTAAGCTCGGCGGTGGCCCCATTCTGACCCGTGGCCCCAATGTGCATCCCGGAGTTTTTGAAAGATTGATGACCTGTGCGGAGAATGAAAAAATTGAGGTTCAGGTTGAGGCAGACCCACGCCCCACGGGTACGGACGCCAGGGCGATCCAAGTGGCCCGGGATGGGGTGCCTACCGGTTTGGTTGGTATTCCTTTACGCTACATGCATACGCCAAGTGAGGTAATCGACTTACATGACCTCGAAGCGGTGGTTCGTTTGCTGGTGGCTTTTGCTCTCTCCCTTAAGAAAGGAGATACCTTTTAGTTTACTCTTCTCATATTTCCAAAGGCAGGCACTAAGCTCGCCGAGTAGTCTCGAAGCAGGTAGGGTGACTTGGTAATTCATGGCATCGGTGATTCTTTTATTTAAGCAGGGTTGGGCGAGATGCCGTGAAAACCTCTTGGCGAACCTTTTTGCCGGCATAGTTTTGTGGGTCATGGGGGGGCTGATCATAGTGGCCTTTCATTGGCATCCAGCCTTCAATATGTTGCTAGTAGAAGTGGGAGTAAGGAAGGCCGAATGGGGATATGGGTACTCCTGCCTATCGACAGCTTTTTTTGGCGGACTTATTCCCTATTGCCTACTTTTTTTACAAGGCAAAATTCCCAACGGGAGAAAGCTGGCCTGGCTGGCTTTTTTCCTGATTTTTTGGGGAGTGAAGGGGATGGAAGTGGATGCCTTTTACCGATTGCAGGGATATTTCTTTGGCTATTTGGCAGATTTTCAGACCATTTTGAGCAAGGTCTTGGTTGACCAGTTCGTTTATTGTATCTTTTGGTCTGCTCCGTGTACCGCCCTCTTTTATGGATGTAAGCGAGCCGGTTTTACCCTGAGGAAGGGCCGTTCCTGGTTATCGCTTGGATATATTCTAGGAGAGTCGGCTTTCCTATTGGTTTCGACCTGGGTGATTTGGATACCCTCTGTTTCGATCATTTATGCAATGCCCAAAGATTTACAGATTCCATTATTTAATCTGACACTTTGCTTTTTCGTGCTCGTCATAAGTTTGTTTGAAAAGCGTGACGGCGAAGAAGTGGCGGGATAGACGGGACTCGAACCCGCGACCTCCGGCGTGACAGGCCGGCGCTCTAACCAACTGAGCTACTACCCCAAAGTTGTAGTCTGAGAATTAATATAAATTACTCAGACCAAGTCAAGGAACAAGGATTTTGATGAATTCGTTTTTTACTTATTCATTAAACTTGGAGAAATTTGTTCTTTCGATAAGTAATTAAGGATGAATAATTTGTGTTGCCAAAAGCTTGAACTCGGGCCGATCTCAACCAATGCATTTCTGCTTTGGGATGATCATGTGAAAGAGGCAGTGTTAATTGATTGCCCCCCATTTGGCGGAAATAAGGTGAAGGAGATGTTATCCCAAAAAAACCTAAAGTTAAAAGAGATTTGGCTTACTCATGGACACTGGGATCACATCGCTGGGGTTCGAGAATTTCCTCAATTTGAAGGGAAATTAATCGGGCATCCATCTGATCAGATTCTGTTTGAAAAACCAGAGTTGATGTCGAGTTTTTCGCTGCCTGAATTAGTGCTGGAACCGGTTCATATTACTGATTGGGTTGAGGATGGATCAACTTTGGACTTATGGGGGAGAAGGGTTTCAATTCTCCACTGCCCAGGTCATTGCCCGGGTAATATCGCATTTTACTTTGAGTCGGAAAATATCTGCTTCGTGGGTGATGTGATTTTTTCTGGTAGTGTTGGTAGAACCGACTTGCCTGGGGGAGATTTTGAGGATCTGAAAGATTCTATCTTAAACAAGATCTACACCCTGCCTGATCATACAGAATTGGCTGTTGGGCATGGTCCGAACACGACGGTTGGGCAAGAAAAGGCAAGCAACCCATATGTGCGTCCATAGATCCTGACTACCTTCTGCATCTCTTTAATAATTTATGATTCATTTTGTTGAATCTGGAAGTTTACCTGAGTCAGGTCTATCGCAGGAAAGCCTTTTAGGACCTGTTCAAAAAATATTTTCAGAACAAGGAGATTTAGTTAACCACCTGGGTTTCGAGTTTCGACCTGAACAAGCTTTAATGGCGGAGACTTTTTCCAAGAGTCTGATCAGTGGTAAGCATCTTATTTTTGAAGCCGGTACAGGGGTGGGTAAAAGTTTGGCTTACTTGATCCCATCTTTAATTTTTTCAGTGTTTACGAAAAGAAAATGTATTGTCGCCACCAACACGATTAATTTGCAGGAGCAATTACTATCGAAAGATATTCCAACTATTCGGGAATTATTTAACCGATCCGAGGGTCTTGCTGGATTCCGGGACTTTAATTGTGCTTTATTGGTTGGACGGGCGAATTACCTTTGCACAAATCGACTGCATCGAGCCCTTCTTAGCAAAGGGGATTTATTCGAAGCCTCCCAGTATCAGGAATTACAGAGAATTGCAGACTGGGTGGCGTCAGGTCCGATTGAAGGAATCAGGCAAGAATTAAGTCCGAGCCCAAATCCTCTCGTTTGGGATATGGTGAACGCCGATTCTTCGCTTTGTTCGTCCCAAAGATGCAGTGCGAAAGATTGCTACTACCGAAAAGCTAGGGCACTTGTTGATCATGCGGACTTAGTGATCCTGAATCACAGTTTATTATTCTCATTACTGGGTGCGGGGGTTTCATCTTCTCATGAGGGATCCGGTATTTTATTTCCAGATGACTTTTTAGTTTTCGATGAAGCACATGAAATTACGGAGGTAGCCAGTGAGCACTTAGGAGTGTCCTTAAGTTCATGGGCACTCGAGACCTTGATGCGCCAATTGTATAACCCTAAAAAGAGGAAGGGCTTGCTGTCCCGATTGGCCAGGGAAGCTGATCTTGTTGCCCTTGATCACTCAGTAGATGCGATACAAAATTTCTTTCAATATCTACACCTGGATATTCTTGATCAAAAAGACCGGCTTAGGTTGCATAAATCTGTAACCCTGCCCATGGAAATTTTTCCACCCCTTAGCCGGTTATTACGAAATCTGATTGAGTTATCAGAAGTCGCTAAAGATGAAACTCTTAAGATTGAACTTCGAGATAAGATCAAAAGGTTACAGGGGTATTTATCCGACCTTGCTGAAGTGATTGATCAGAAAAAGCCTGATTCTGTTTATTGGCTTGAGCGGGGTGGGCGGAGCAATCAAATCATTTATTTACGAAGTGCTCCTTTGGAAATCGCCCCGATTTTAAAAGAAGAGGTTTTTTCAAAGGATTCATCTGTTTTGATGACGAGTGCAACGATTACCCGAAAAGGAAGTGCAGATTATTTTAGAAAAGAAGTCGGGGCGGAATTTGCAGAAGAATGCTTAGTTCGGTCCCCATTTGATTACCAAAATCTAATGACGATAAAGATTTGTAATGACTGCCCTGAACCCCAAATGGCGGACCGTAGACAATACCTCGATTATTTGACTCGTGCAATTGGGGGACTTTCCCAGTCTGTGGAAGGTGGCACTTTGGTGCTTTTTACCAATTACTCCGATTTAAGATATTGTCATGAGCAACTAAGACCCCAATGGTCCCGTTTACAGAGATCCATTTATGCACAAGGAGGCCCTCATTCGCGTTCTGAACTGAGAAAACGTGTGGTTGATGAAGGAGATGTGCTATTACTTGGTGCAGAAAGTTTTTGGAAGGGCTTTGATGCCAAGGGTTCTTGTATCTCTCAGGTAATTATTACCCGTTTGCCCTTCGAAAATCCTGGTCATCCTTTACTTGAGGCAAAAAGTGAGATCTTGCAGGCTCAGAAGCGGAGTTCATTCCGAGAAATTACGCTGCCTTCTGCAGTTATTCGATTTCGCCAAGGAGTGGGAAGACTGATACGTTCATCTACGGATTGTGGATTTCTCATCATCTTGGATTCCAGAATTTTGAATAAAGCTTATGGTAAAGAATTTATTGCGGACCTGCCTCATTCAGATTTTGAATCAACATGCTTGCTTGACCTATTGGGATGCTAAGGTTTGATAGAAAGATACCTTCGAAAAATTAATTTGTGAAATATACAGCTCATGGACATTCCGATGTCGGTTTCTTAAGAGAAACGAACGAGGACTCCTTTTTAGTATCTACCGATAAAGGTATTTTTGCCGTTGCCGATGGAGTAGGGGGGCTTCCCTACGGTTCCTTAGCGAGTTTACTGGCGGTTCAATATTTTGATGGTCTTATCCATCATGGTTCTTCGGCTACTTTAGACGGGTTTGCCGAAACTATTCAAAAAATCCACCACAACATTATAAAGTGTGGTTCGATCGTGGGTGGTCAGAATGGAATAGGCACTACTTTTTCTGGACTTATTTTTAAAGAGAGTTCCATTTTGTACGGTCATGTCGGCGATTCCTTCATTCTAAAGTATGAGAAAGAAACGGAGCAACTGATCCAACTGTCCAAGGAGCATACTTTGGCGGCTGAATTAATCGAAAAGCATGGCCCGGATGCTGCGGTTGATATGCCTGATCATTATAATCATACCCTCACACGATGCTTGGGTCAGGATATCGATTTCCAGGTAGATACTGGCGAGTTTCAAGCCTCTGCTGGAGATAAAATCATCCTCAGTTCGGATGGGTTGTTAAATATGGTGGAGAAGGAAGAAATTGCTTCGCTATGTAAATCAATGGACGCCCAAAACTTAGTCCACGAACTAATTGATCAAGCAAACCAAAACGGAGGCGTCGATAACACCACGGTGGTTTGTATAGAAATTTTATAAGCTACAATTGAGCGAAGAACTCGAAAATTTACGCGAGAAGTTAGACAAATCTCCAGGTAATCTTTTATTTCGTTTTTCTTATGCTCAGAAGTTGCATTCCTTGGGGAAGGAACACGAAGCTCTTGGTCAACTGCAGATTTGTGTGGATGGAAGGGAAGATTGGATGTTCGCCCATCTTCTTAAGGCTAAGCTGGAAATCTCATTAGGAAAAAAGAAGGATGCAGTCGTATCCTTGAAGAATACGATAGCCTTAGCTCAAGCTCAGAATCATGAGGATCCGCTTATGGAAGCCACCGAATTGCTGGAAAGGTTGGTTTAGTCCATAACTCGATTTTTCTTTTTTAAATTAAATATCATCTGCACCCTTGAGTTTTTTTAAAAGCTTTTCAGTTGTGAGTGGGGGTACTCTAATTTCAAGAGTACTTGGATTGTTTAGAGATGTCTTATTTTTTGCAACTTTTGGAACCTCATTTTTTGGCGAAGCCTTTTTGCTCGCTTTTACGATTCCTAACTTATTCAGAAGAATGCTGGGGGAGGGAACTCTAAGCTCAGCATTTATACCGATTTTCTCCAATATTCGGGGGGCGAACCTGACTCAATGGAATCTACTAAATCAAGTAGTTACTCGATTGATGGTTTTGCTTGGCTTACTCTCCTTTTTGGTAGCTTGCTTCGCCCTGATTTCTTACCAATTCGTTATATTTGAGAATTTGAAATGGCATGTTGCTTCCTACCTGAACGGGGTGACTTTTTTCTATGTTATCTTTATCTGCACTTCAGCAATATTGGTGGCTGCACTGCAAGTGAAAGGCAGTTTCCATGCAGGCGCAGTTTCCCCAATTATTCTTAATTTATTTATGATTGCTACTTTGTTAGCTGCAGGTGTGATCTATGAATTAGACTTTCAAACCAGTGCCGTTTTGCTTTCCATTTCTGTGGTCGTGGCTGGTGTCTTCCAACTCTTCTTGCCATGGATAGAGCTAAAGAAGAGATTTGAGTGGAGATGGAGATTTAATCTATCTAAATCAGAAGAGCTTGTTGAGGTTGGTTCTCTTTTTTGGGTTGGAGTATTGGGTGCGGCCGTAGCACAGGTTAATATTCTGATTTCAAGATTTTTAGCGTACTCATTAGAACAAGAGGGGGCTGTAACCTATCTATACATGTCAGCTAGGTTGGTGGAGCTTCCCCTTGGCGTTTTTGCAATCGCGATCTCCACCATTTTATTTCCAAAACTGGCGAATGCTAACAACCGAAAGGATCAAGAATCTTATCTTAATCATTTCTTTTTTGGTTTAAGATTTATTTTGATGCTAACTTTGCCCTCGGCGATTGGTTTGTTTCTGGTTGGCGATTTGATTGTTAAGGTTCTTTTCCAGTGGCAGGAATTCACCGAGCAAAATGCATACATGGCGTATGATGTCCTTAAAATAGTCGCATGGACGATTCCGCTCTATGCGGTCTCGACATTTTTGGTTAAGTCCTATCACTCCCAAAAAAATATGAAGGTACCACTAACAGCCGCAACATTGAGCCTTATTGCGAATTTGTTGCTCAGCCTTTTGCTGATGTTTCACTTTGGAGTTTTTGGATTAGCTTGGGCTAATGTTTTTGCAGCCCTAATTCAACTATTTTACCTTTGTGTAAAATCTGATGTGTTACGATTTCATTTAGTTTTGTCTAAACACATATCCCCGGTTCTCATGGTTTTCTTGGCAACCATTATTATGTTCACCACGATTTACTTGGCTCGGCAATTCGTTCAATCAGAAGCAGAAAAGTGGGAGTCCTTTTTGCACCTATTTTTTTGGATCTTAATCGGTGCTGGTTCTTATTTCCTAACTCTTTATTTCCTGAAATTTCCTATGTCAGATGAAAAACCATTGCTTTCTCGGTTTGTTCGAAAATAATTTTGTTATGAAAGCGACTTTAGAAAATAAACCGTATGCTCTTAGAGGTTTTACCCTAATTGAGTTAATGGTAGTCATTATTGTGATCGGTGTCGTAGGTGGAATTGTATTTAGCGGAGCAGGGTATTTATTTGAAAAGCAGTCTATTAAAACCGCACAAACAGAGATTGAAGTCTTGAAGACCGCTTTGGACGAATACAAGAGGGAGTACGGGTCTTATCCTAAAACCTTTGACTACCAGGGCAAGGATAGCAGTCGAATTTTACTGCACTCACTGTACGGGACACACGATTTAATCGACGACGAGTGGGAGAGGCTTGATCCATCAGATTACAGAAGAAGCTTAATTCCGGTAGATAAATTTTCTTTTCTACCTTTTGCAGAAGATGACTCGGGAATATTTAATTTAGAAGAAGATGACCATTACCTGATCGATCCTTGGGGTGAACCTTATGTTTATGAATTTTATAGAAAAGATGGAAATGGGGGTTTTCTATTATACTCCAAGGGCCCAGATAGGAAGTCGGAACCTTTTGCATCTCCTGAAGATGGTACTCCCGATAAACGACCTGAAGATTCAGATAACATCCCATCCTCTGAACCCGGCAAATGGTAAAAATTTATGAATAAAAATAAATGTGGATTCACTCTCATTGAACTGCTTGTAGTCATTTCAATCATCGGTATACTGATGGGTTTG
>CAXBQX010000058.1:0-12194 GCA_963978365.1 uncultured Opitutales bacterium
CACAGGAGTTCTTATTTCACCACTTATCGAAAAGGAGACTGGAAGCTGATCTACCGCTACCCCATCAATCCAGGGAAAAAGCCCCTACCCCAACATGAGCTATACAACCTCACGGTAGACCCCTATGAAAAATCCAATTTAGCTGATACCAAACCCCAGAAGCTACATGCCATGGTTAAAGGGATGATTACTCAGCTTGAGGAAGAGAATGCCCTCTTCGCCACCAATAATAAAAAAGATTTACTCAAGCCCGTCCTTCCTTCTGGGAAATAAGGTTATTCAAGCAACCAATCTTTGAGTGCAGGAACATTGGGGAATTCAGGGACCCAGGAAAGTTCAGCTGGCAGATCCGTGGTAAATTCACAACGCATCCGTACGGGGTGGGCTCCTGAATCAATCGCTGCATAAAGATTGTAGATGCGGTCATCCACTAGGATGGTTTCTTCCGGTTGGAGCCCGTATTTTCGGTAGCAAGCCAACAAGCTGTCCCTTTTGGCCGAGTCGTTCATAAACTCTCCATGCTCCACACATTCAATGGTGAGGAAGTCTGTCACAGGGGCCAGTACATCCTCTAAGTAAGCCCTTTTGGCTATCACATCAAAGGTGGCCGACATGGTGAACTGTCGGTATCCACCCTCGTGCAATTCTGTGAGGGCTTCGATCACCCCAGGATAGAGGGGGCGATTTCGGAAAAACTTCTGATCCGCACAAAAGTCCTGGTCCATTTCTGTTCCGAGCTCCGGATGAGTCTTCAATTCCAAAGCACCATACTCGGGCAGGATCGGAAGAACCTCGGGTAATTGCTCCCATTTCAACCCCTCGTACTGCTCGCGATACTTGGGGTGACCGGTGAGAAAATGGTAGTAGGCATAGTTGAGATCGGCTAAGACACCGTCCACATCCCAGAAGATATTTTTAATTTCACGAAACTCTTTCACTCCAAACCAATAAACCAATACCTAAGCGGAGAGTAGCTAATTATTTATATCGAGACTAGTCCTGTCTGTTCGTAAGTTCGTTTCAGGGTTGGGCTTCTTAAAGAATGATCAATGATACAAAACCTGCTTCTCTGCTTCGAGGCGTTGGTGGAGTTTATCGATATCAATATCCTGCACGGAAACACCCGCATCCATGGCTAGGCTGGCGGCAACGCCCGCACTCTGGCCCATGATCATAAACACAGGCTCCATCCGAATAGAGCCATAGGCGACATGCGATGCGGACAAGCAGAGTGGAACGAGCAGGTTGGTGCATTCTTCCTTTTTGGGCACAATGGAGCGGTAGGCGATTGGATAAGGCTTGGGGCATTTGTAACCCGTATTACCTTCGTTGCGAACCGTCATGATTCCCTTTTCCTCAACGACTACGCGCTGGCAGGAGTGTGAGTCCATTGGGTAGGAGGCCAGCCCAATGGAATCATCCACAGTTCGTTTGGATTCACAGTTTGCCTGAGTCATGACATAGTCAGAAAGCATGCGGCGCCCTTCACGCACATAAAGCTGATGCGGCCAATGACCTGTTTCCTTGAATTCCTTTGGGTCCAAACCGAAACGGTTGACCCTTTCCTTAAGCTTTTCAGGAACCTGTGGATCATTGGCCAGGAAATAAAGAAGTCCCAATTGATAGGAGACATGGTCCTGAAAGATATCTTCCCTTAGCTCATAAAGATTGAGAAGGGAAACGGGCAGACCACGGCGGGGGGATGGAAGCTGGGCAAAGGAAACCGGCTCATAGGTGCCGTCGGGCCAACGGTGATTCCCACCGATATAATCGCTGGAGAAACTCCCGGCATTGTTTGAATCGCCATTGCGCATCTGCACAGGGCCATCCGTCATGGGAGCCACCGTGTAATGTAAAGTCCAGCGGAGCCCAGAATCAAAATTTAGGAACCGCCCCAGTAAGGCGTAGCGATGGGGGTCATACCCAATCGGTTTAGGGAAAGAGATTTTACCTGGTCTGTTGGAGAGGTGCATTCGGAAGTTGTAGGCCTGAACGCGAAAATCGCCTTCACCTGGCTTGCCTGCCGGATCGGACGATATTTCAGGAAGCAGGCCCGAACTCGGATCACCCGGTACCACATAGGGGCTGATCGGCAACCGACAAAACTGGTAAACATCCCTGTAGGAAAGCGTTTGCCATTGCCCGCCAACGGATTCGCCATAGGTGGCGGAAGGCTCCCTGCCCACATAGTAGGAAACTCCAGCGGCCGCAAAGAGATCCCCCTCGTAGGTGGCATCGACAAAGACCTTAGCCTGGACTGTCTCTCCGGTATCCATCGTGGCAGAAACAATTCGCGAACCCTCCTTTTCCACCGATACCAAACAGCGTCGAAAAAACACTTCCACCCCCACTTCCTCAAGCATGGTAAGATAAAGTTTTTCCGCCGCAGATGGAGAAAAGTCCCTGATTCGACCGACTTGGATATAAAACTTCTTCGCCAAACCACCAATGGATTTTTTCGTTCCCACATCGGTTGAAGTGAGGCCACCGGAAGTCAGACCACCCACAAAATGATTAAAAGAAAAAAACATTACCTTCTTACCCATTTTTGCAGCCTGAATGGCCGTGGCCACTCCGGCAGGCGTACCGCCATATACCGCAAGATCACATTCCAATATCTTGATGGGGCCGGGTTCCACCGCACGGTAATAATAAAGCTCGGAAAATGGATCGGCTATGACAAGCACAGGCATCCAAAGAAGAACGAACAACAAACGACTGAATTTTTTCATAAATTTAGAAAGAAAGGGAAGAAGGTAAAATTTTAACTAAACAGGCCTTTGACCACATGACCGTGGACATCGGACAGGCGGAATTGCCGGCCCTGGTAACGAAAGGTAAGTTTCTCATGGTCGATCCCACAGAGGTGCAAAATAGTCGCCTGGATATCATGCACATGAATGGCTCCCTTGGTGATGTTCCACCCAAACTCATCGGTCTCCCCATACACAGAACCGGGCTTGATTCCAGCTCCGGCCATAATCCAGCTGAAGGCACGGCCAAAATGATCCCGACCCGTTGGCTTTTTGGAGTCGCCGGAATTGTACTGCCCAAATGGAGTGCGGCCAAATTCACCTCCCCAGATCACCAGAGTGTCCTTGAGCATATCCCTGTCCTTGAGGTCCTGAATTAGGGCTGCGGAAGGAGCATCGGTATCTACGCACTGTTGTTCCAACTGGCCAAACAGGTTACTATGCTGGTCCCATCCGGAATGCATCAACTGGACGAAGCGGGTACCACGCTCCAGTAGGCGACGGGCGGTCAGGCAATTATTGGCAAAGGTACCACGCACTTGCACATCCGGGCCGTACCGCTTAATTACATGTTCGGGTTCCTTCTTGAAATCGAGTAGTTCCGGAACGCTGGTCTGCATCCGGAAGGCCATCTCGTACTGGGAGATACGGGTCTGAATCTCCGGGTCTCCATATTCCGCATAGTGTTCGAGGTTTAGCTTGGACAACTTATCGAGTAAAGAACGGCGGCCCTGGCGAGACATACCCGATGGGTTATCCAGGTAGGGAACAGGAGCCCCGGTGCTGTTAAACTTTACCCCCTGGTGCTTACTGGGAAGAAAACCACTGCCCCAGTAATAATCGTAAAATAATTGCCCGCAGGTTTTCTCTTTGTCCGAAGAGGTCATCACCACATAAGCGGGCAAATCTTCCGATTCACTGCCCAGGCCATAAGTGAGCCAGGCCCCCATGCTGGGACGGCCAGGAATCTGCGAACCAGTAAGCATGAAAGTGACACCTGGAGCATGGTTGACCGCTTCGGTATGGAGGCTTCGAACCAAACAAAAGTCATCCGCCAATCCACCCAGATTGGGGAGCATCGTGCTCATCTCGGTACCGCATTGCCCGTATTTTTGATAGGGCTTGATCTCGGGCACGCAGGGCCATGCTTTGTAGTTTGAAGACATGGTCGAGAGGCGAGTATCTCCACGCACGGAATTGGGGATATCCTGACCCGCCATCTTGGTAAGAATGGGCTTGGGGTCGAACAAGTCGATGTGGGATGGGCCCCCGCCCTGCCAGAGCACAACCACCCGCTTGGCCCGGGGAGTGAAATTGGGAAAGGAGTAATTTCCGATGGTTGCACCCAAGGCTCTGTCCTGGTTGAGAAGACCGGCAAGAGCCGCCAGGCCCACCCCCGTGGAACTTTTGCCGAGAAAACTTCTACGGGTTTCAAGTTGGGTAAAACAAGGATCGGTGGACAGGCTCATGGTTATAAAATTATTCGCGGGTAAGGGACTGATCGAGGTTGAGAATAGCCAGGCATAGATTGGTCAGGGCTGCATGCTCAGGCAGGGGCAACTTTGGGTTGCGTTTCTTGTCTCCCACCGCGAGCAGTTTTTCTGCATCACCAGGGCTTTTATGATAAATATTTACCTGCTCCTCGTATGCCGCTTTCAGAATATCAAGTTTGCTGGGTGATGGGTTCTCCGCGTTGACCAGACGGAATGCATATTCGATCCGCTCCGGAAGTTCGTCCTTTTCCTGCATCACCTGCTCGGCAAGAAAACGGGCTGCTTCCACCCAAGTCGGATCATTGAGGGTGGTCAGGGCATGGAGTGGCGTAGAGGTTTGTCCGGGCTTGACCCGGCAAGCCTGACGGTCCGAGGAGTCGAACATATTGACGGGGCCCACTGTGCGCCTCCAAAAGGTGTAAAGAGACCGGCGGTACAAGTCATCGCCAAGAGATTGAGGATAATCAAAGGATCGTTTCTTATCGACCTCCAGGGCTTCCCAAACCTTATCCGGCTGATAGGGAAATACCGGGCTTCCTCCGAGTTGTCTGTTCAGAAGACCAGAACTGGCAAGGGCCCAGTCCCGTAATACCATCGAGGGCATACGAAAACGGCTGGACCGGCTGACGAGCCGGTTATCGGGATCGTTTTCCCGCTGCCACTGGTTCATCCTACTGGACTGGCGGTATGTGGAACTAGTCACGATGAGACGGTGCATTTTCTTTTGGCTCCAGCCTAAATCCTGAAATTTCACCGCCAACCAGTCGAGCAGGTCCATGTGCAAGGGATACTCGCTTTGCACACCCAGGTCTTCCGATGTTTTGACTAAGCCTACACCAAAAAACCTTTGCCACATCCGATTTACCTGCACCCGGGAGGTTAGCGGGTGCTCACGGGAAACCAGCCATTGAGCGAAACCAAGCCGGTTCCTGGGAAGATCCTTGCTCATAGGGGGAAGAAAGGCCGGGGTGGCAAAAGAAACTTCTTCTCCCTTGTTCAGGTATTCACCGCGGTTGAGGATATGGGTCGGGCGCTTCTTGGCATCGTTCATCACCATGACTTTGGGCACCTGATCCCCCTTGTAGTTCGCAAGTTGTTTTTCCAATTTCTTGATCTGCTTTTGGGCAGCTTTGACCTTCTTGGGATCATTTTGCTGGATGAAGGTTTGCAGGGTCCGGTTTTGCTCCTTGCTGAATTCCTCAAAGCTTTGGGGCAAATCCGCTTCCCAGATGGGCATCGGGGCCTTTTCTCCGCGGGTTGCCCATAGAGGCTCTCGCTTGGCGTTGTAAGCAACCACCCAAAAGTTTTGAAGCCTGTGCTCCAACCTGTCCCGCCGGTTGTAGACCTTGATCTGATCGATTCTTTTTTCCGAACCAAGATCAATTTCCAGCCAAGGCATGGTTTCGTCTTTGGTATGAGTGACGGACTTTTGGCCAAACTCCCCATTGGTATTGCCATCAATCGCCCGATTGGCTGAGGCATCACCAAACTGACTGCTCTGGGAAGCTTGAGCGTCCAAGGCCAGGTTCACTCCCCCGGAATAAATCTCCACTTCTGCAAGGTGGAGCACTCCTTTGGGAGTATCGTTGGTCACCCGGACAAAACGAGCCTGCACCGGACCATTTCGTCGGGGCAAGGGGGAGGTGTTGGGATCGAATGGAACCTTTTCCTGAGATTCCAGCCTGAGCTTGGCAATCCGATCCTCAAACTCCTTAATTTTGATTTTATTTTCCTCGGTCGGCAGCTCGATAAAAGGAGCGGCCACCCGCACACGTTTGGATTGCTGGCCCGGACGTCCGCTTTCGGATACCTGGTTAAACGCGTCCAGCATGCTGTAGTAATCCCGGGCAGTAATGGGGTCATACTTATGATCATGACACTGAGCGCAGGCCATGGTCAGCCCCAGCCAGGTGGTGGAGGTCACATCTATTCGGTCGAACAAAATCACAAAGCGCTGCTCCTCGGGAATAGCCCCGCCCTCTCCGTTGTTCAGATGGTTGCGATTGAACCCGCTGGCTATTTTCTGCTCCGTGCTGGCATCTGGGAGAAGATCTCCTGCGAGTTGCCAAATGGTAAACTGATCAAAAGGCATGTCATCATTGAGAGCCTGAACGACCCAGTTTCTCCAAATCCATTGGTAGGTTTCTCCATCAAACTGAAAGCCATTGCTGTCTGCATAGCGAGCGGCGTCCAACCATTCCAGAGCCATTCTCTCGCCGTAATGCGGACTGGCCAGTAAATGATCGACCACTTTTTCATACGCGTCTGCGGAGGAATCGAGCATATATGCGTCCACTTCCTGGGGAGTGGGCGGGAGGCCGATGAGGTCGGCATAGAGACGTTTGATCAACGTTTCCTTCCTTGCCTCAGGGCTGGGAGTTAGATTATTTTCCTCCAGTTTTTGGAGCACAAAGGAATCGATGGGGTTGCGAACCCAATCGACCTGCTTCACTTTGGGGGGCGTCTTTTGCTCGGGAGCTACAAACGCCCAGTGCTTTTCGTATTTGGCACCCTCCAAAATCCATTGTTCCAGGATTTTCTTCTGCTCGGAAGACAAGATCCGGTTGGAATCGGGAGGAGGCATGATTTCGTCCTCTTCGGTCGAGTGAATCCGGTGGTACATTTCACTCTCTTCCAAATCTCCCGGCACGATGGCACCCCCCTCGATTGCATCCTTCCTGAGGTCGAGGCGCAGATCCGCCTCTCTCTTGTTACCATCGACCCCATGGCAATAAAAACAATTTTCAGAAAGAATGGGCCGGACATCCCGATTGAAATTCAGGGACTCCGCAAAAACCATCAAGGGCATGCAAAACACAAGCAAATATGGAAACAGGTTGGGCACTGCCTCCATCCCACTCCATTAGTCAGGGAGTCACAATTATTTATTGTTAATTTTTGCGTCTAAGATCTGTTGTTTTGCGTCACGTAAATTACTTCATAATACCAGCCCACCCAAGAAATTCATTGAGGTGCTTCAAGGAGTCCATTTTTATTCCGTGAAAAAGGGGTGCTGGATAATCGCTGCAGCGAGTGCTGGATCTGAAGCGTACAGGACGCCACGATGATTCATAAAGGTGGATTCCTTGCGGTTGAGCTCAAGGGGTTGCCCAAATACATCCGTCGCCCAGGCCCCTGCTTCCTCAAAGATGCAGGCAGTGGCGGCATAATCCCAGAGGCTTCCCCCGCCCTCTTCCAGTTTGGGTAGCTTAAGGTGACAACCGGGCCCGTTCTCCAGAGAATGCATCGCATTCATGACCGAACCGCCAAACTGGATGGCTTGGATATCTTTAAGTCCAAACTTCCGCCCAACTTCACACAATGCATCGCACAAGGATAAGAATTGTGGGTGGGCCTCAAAGCTTCGGTCAAAAGTAAAAGTAAGGGTATGATTTCGGTCTGAGACCTTCCCATCTTGGCCATTTCTTTGCACCCCCTGCCCCTTAGCCGCCTGCCAAAGAACCTCGCTCACGGGATCATAGACCACTCCGATTTGCGGAGATCCATCGCGGGTGACCAACCCGATCGATACAGCATATCCATTCTCCCCTTCACTAAATGCGAGGGTGCCATCCAACGGGTCAATGCACCAAAAGTATTCCTGCTGGAACCGTGAGCCATCGTCCTCGCTCTCTTCCGTAAGAAGGGCCAGGTTATACTGATCTATACTTGGTCGTAGAACTTCCAGAATTGCATCCTGGGCTTTGCGATCCACTTCTGTGACCACCTGAGATGCCAAAGTGTCTCCACCCTTTTTTGAGAACACTTCCACCTCACCCCCACAATAAGCTTGGATCACCTTTCCGGCAGCCAGGGCAGCATCCACCGCACACTCCGTCAGTCCCCTAAGATCAGCAAGCAGGGTCATACTGAGAGGGATCCCATGACCTCTCGGGTCACCCGTTCGCTATAGTCGCTCAATTTCCAGTGTCCGGGGCTCCAACCCTTCATGAATCGGTGGAAATCCGCCCAGGCCACACGGTAAAGCGGACGCCAATCCGCTTCCAATTCATCAGCAGATATTTGGAAGTCTTCATTTTCAACAAGTTCCCGAATTTGAGAAAAGTAAAAGTCGAGAACCTCTTTCTCGATTCGTTCCGCCTCCTCATCGCGGAAACAACTGCCGACAAAGTAGGCAAGGTCTTTCATCCCGCAACCCCCACCAATATACTGAAAATCAACCGCGGCCACTTCCGGGCCTTTCTGGTTAAAACAAAAGTTCGCTAGCTTGGCATCGCCATGAACCAAGGTCTGGTATTTTGCACCCTTTAATTTTTGGTCAATGGCCGAGGCAGCCTCTCTTAGGCTGGCATCATCTAAACGAGCAAGCTCATCGGGCCGGGTCTGCAAATGCCAATATGTGCCCGACTCCCACAAGCCCTCGGTAGACTGATTCATGTTTTCCAGATGAAAGGATGCCAACCAACGGACACAGGCCTGCCACTCCTGCGCATTGACCAAACTCCGGCGACCGACAAAGCCGCTGGCATCCAGATCCTCGAGCACAAGTAGGACTTCCTCCCCTTCATGCTTACTCCCAAGACAGTTCGGCACACGGGCGAGCAAAGGCTTCTCCAGTTTCCTCATACGCTCGTACCAGTTGGCCTCGACTTGGTAGGATTTGAGTTTTCGATGATGGGAAAGATCGGTGTTCCACCCACGCGGATGATCCCCAGATCCAGAGCTTACCTGTTTCAGGATCAAACTACCAATCTCTGCTCCAAGCAGAGGGATGCGCACGATGCGGCCATAACCGCTCCACAAAGATTGCACCATAACCGGTTCCCCGCAGGCCTTTGCCCCAGTTATTCGACATATAAACTGATCGATCTCTTCCTGATTCATCCAGAGAATTACCTATAGGACCAAGTACATCCGAAGGCGAGGCCATTGGCCTCTGGCCGAAATCGGCTAATCAATAAGATTTTAGGTAAGCAACGACATCCGCTACATCCTGTTCCGTCATCCCCATCTGATGAGCAGAGAGCATCAGGGAAGTGCGACCGGGCTGGATGAAATGAATTTCATGACTCGGCACCTGCTGTACGAGCCCACCCGCACTGCGGATGGTCAACGGGTCACTTTCTGAGGTAATGATGCCATTGATTCTCCAAAAGCTCTTTCGTTCTTCTCCTTTGGGCTCCAGGGTGATCTCCTGGCTTTCATACCCATGGGCAATCCCTGCCGATGGATGGATGATCGCCCGGGCAATTTCCTCACTCGAACGGCTCTGCCCCCAACCCTTGAGGTTCGGTCCAAACTCCACGCCCAGTCCATCAAACTGGTGACAACTGTAGCACCGGGCAGCCGACATTTTGCCCACGGTAGCATCCCCTTTGAGCTTGGTCACATTGGCAACCTGTAGGTTTCCATCATCCCTGCTCAGACCAGGGACCTGCACCAACGGCTTGGGCTTCGCATCGATAATATTTTGGCTAATTAAAAATTCACGAACCGGATAAGGCTTCCAGCGGTGCACCATACTCTTAACCAAAAACTGCTTGGCGAGATCCCTGACTCCTTCGTCTTTGGTTTCGAGGTACACCTTCTTCATTCCCTCGAAGGCGTGTAAGGAACGGTTCATTGCCAGGGAGGCAACCAGTTCCATGCGGTGCCCGGGTGACACTTCGGGCAATAGCATACGGGCAACCATTTGCTCGACGATGGAGTCCCCATGCAAACGCCAGGCGAGTAGGTGGGCCTGCCTGTCCCAGTCCTTGGCTCCGGAAATGTTTCGGTGCTGGCAATAATCTGCCCACAATAAATCCTCCACTCCATCCGAGGCCAAACCCACTGACTCAAGATAAGTGCGGTCTTCCATCGACCCAGCCAAAATGAGATCCAGCAGAACCTGCTTTTTCTTTTCGTAAGGAAAATCTCGCAGGTGAGTCAGGGCAATCCGGCGAACATGGGCAGACTCATCCTTGCTCAGCAACTCTATAAACTCCCATCCCAAGCCGCCAAGGTCATAGCGAAGGGCACTTCGTAGTGCAGCGGACCGGGATCGGTATCCACTGGATGCGGAAGCGAGTTTTCTCAACTCAGCCACTCCCTTTTCTCCGAGATAGGGATAGAGCCAAGTTGCACGCCCTTCCATCCAGGAGCTTTGTTGACTTAGCTTCCGCACGCGGTCGAAGGCATCCGCTCCCTGGGCCTTAAATTTTTGGAAGCCGACAAAGCGAACATTATGAGCTGGACTGCTCATCAATTCCTCGGCTGTCTTCGGGCTTTCTCCACTTGGTTTAAATCCTTTGGGGGCAATGCGGTATATCTTGCCCAAGTGCTGGCGATCCGCCGCACCATGACCACCCACCATAGGATCGAACCAATCGGCGACATAGAGGGCACCATCCGTGCCCACCAAGACATCGGAAAATGCGCCCGCCCGGTTATCGGCACCACCAACCCGTTTGATAAACTCTTCTCTTTTCAATTCATACCCTGCCCCATCAGGCTTTGGGTGGTAGCGGAAGATCATCCGCCTGGCCGGCTCACAGGAAAATAGCGACCCCTCATATTTTGCAGATAAACAACCATTCTCATAGTAGGTAATCCCGGTCGGAGAACCGCTCCCATAGACATCACCGGGGGGGAAGGAGCCCGGCAAATGGGTGCGCCACTCCGCCTCGGCATTGGTTTGGCCGGCTATGCGATCGGCCGACCAACCGAACTTGCCATCCTCGGAACAAAATCCAAAAAAGGCACCTTCGGGAACAAAGCTCGTTCGGCAGGCAGGGGGATCATCATTGTCGTTTTGAAACATATCCCCGAAGGAGGTGAAAATCTGCTCATAGCTGTTGCGGTACCCGTGGCCCACAATTTCCATATTTTTCCCATCGGGATCGATACGACCGGTAAATCCGGACACCCAGACATGCCCGTCATCACTTTCCTTCCCAGCAAAGGTGGTGGGGTTCAAATTCCAACCCACCTGGGGTCCACCTTTGTTGTAGTAAAAACTACCCACATAAAATGTTTTGCCATCTCCATCAGTGATTTTGGCTCCGCAATTTCCCTGATTAAAGTAGAGCTTACCATCGGGTCCTCCAATGACCGAGTGGGTGGAATGGTCGTGATTGCTCCCAATGAATCCGGTGAGAAAGACTTCACGCGTGTCCCCCTCGTCAAAGACCAGGTTCCGGTTCACATCGGTGTATTTAATAATATCCGGTGTTTGCGAAACAAAGATTTGATTATCAAACACCCCGATCCCCATTGGGGCGACTAAGTATGGATCCTGCACAAAGACGGTGGATTGATCGGCTACGCCGTCCTGATCGGTATCCTCCAAAACAACCACCCGGTCTCCTTCCTTGCGTGTATGACTCCTGCGGTAGTTCACCCCCTCGGTCACCCAGATTCTCCCCTTCGTATCGACATCCATATTAGTTGGATTGAAAAAGAGGGGCGACTCCGCCCAGAGAGTTATTTCGAGATCTGGATCCTGCAGCACGAAATCCTTCACGGCTTGCTGGGCATGGGCATTCGCGAAAAGACCAAAACAAAAACCAAATACAGATAAAAATGGGGAGAAAGATAAAATTTTCACCAAATCAACCTAACCGTCCGCTTTTTGGGAACAAACCCAAAAGCCAAACTTCTGTATATTTCGAGCAGAAAGACCTCTAGGGCCTCAGGCAATCAGGTCTTTGACCACATGGCCGTGGACATCTGTTAATCGATAGTCCCGACCCTGAAAACGGTAAGTTAATTGTTCGTGATCAAAGCCGAGCAGATGCATCCAGGTGGCCTGCAGGTCATGCACATGCACAGGGTCTTTGGCGATATTGAAGCCAAGCTCATCGGATGCTCCATGAACATGACCACTCTTTACGCCCCCACCGGCCATGATCATGGTGTAGCAGTCGGGGTAATGATCACGCCCAAGCAGTTGCCCCTTGGAGGTTCTGCCCTCACGAAAGGGTGTTCGGCCAAATTCTCCCCCGAT
>CAXBQX010000059.1:0-11223 GCA_963978365.1 uncultured Opitutales bacterium
CCGGAAAAAACGATCCAGTTTGCTAATAACAAGATGAATATAACAATGGGGTACACAGCGAGAATAAGAGATATTAAGCCTCTAAACAAAAAGGAAATTTTCCCTAGGGCAACCCTGATCGGAATGATTTGAGCGGATTTAGAGCAGTGTCTTCAGGGTTTCTCAACTTGATTCATGGACCAAGCGGTATAGCTTAATGACATGATAACTTTACTTTCGCCTGCTAAGACCTTGGACTTTGATAGCCCTGTTACCACGGATATATGTACAGAACCAGACTTCCTATCCCTTTCTAACAGCCTAATTCAAGGCTTGGCAAAATTAAGTCCCGAACAAGTAGGTAAACTGATGAGCCTTAGCCCAAAGCTCGCAGAACTGAATCATCAACGATTTAACAATTGGTCCCTCTCCCATAAAAAAGACAATTCGAAACAGGCCCTACTTGCCTTCAAGGGAGATGTTTATGAAGGATTAAAAGCCTGGGATTTCTCTTCGCAAAATTTTAACTTCGCTCAAAAAAGCCTTCGTATTCTATCCGGTCTGTATGGCTTGTTAAAACCACTCGATCTCATGCAACCCTACCGCCTGGAAATGGGCACTGTTTATGCAAACCCAGCCGGGAAAGACCTGTATTCCTTTTGGGGAGATCGACTGGCAGAAGCGATTCAAAAAGATCTCAAACAATCCAAGTCCAAAACCATTATAAATCTGGCTTCCTTGGAGTATTCCAAAGCAGCCAGATTAAACAAAATCGATGCCGAAGTTATCTCTCCTGTTTTTAAGGATGAAAAAAATGGGAATTTTAAAATCATCAGTTTCTATGCGAAAAGAGCCAGGGGCTTGATGGCCAATTTTATCATAACCAATCAAATTGAGGACCCTGCAAGTCTGACTGATTTCTCGTCTGAAGGATACACCTACTCTCTCGAACAGTCGAAGCCGATGGAACCGGTTTTCTTGCGGGCAGAACGCAAACGCTCGGCCGCGTAAGCTATTTCTTTTTAGCTTCGGATACTTTCTCCAGGTTTTTTAATCTGGATGCCACAGATTTCCTTTGCATATCACGATAGTAGGAAGCATTCCCGCGTCTTTTGGTAGACCCCTTACCAGCTAAGCCCCCTTTTTTACCCATCTGGGCAGCGGCTTTATTTATGCCTGATATAGATTTTTGTTCCATTATCGATCCATACGGTTGAAAATCTCAAGCAATCGGTTTAACCGATCGTTTGATCCTTCCATCATTGCCAGGATCCGGTTCGCTCGTTCCTGCTTGGTTTCATTCTTAAGATGAGGAAGAAAGAGTCCCCTTTCCAAGGATAGCTCCTCACTTCTGAGATCCTGACGTTTCATCTTAACAGCTAAATTTTCACCTTTTTTTACATCCACTCCCATTCCCTTTTTTTGCACAAACGCTTGTGCAAAACAAGTTGAAAAAAAAAAGGTTATTCACAAATGCTTTTTTGAAAGGTTTTTTAAGAAAAATGGGAAAGCAAATGAGCCTTCAGTTCATTTAATCCATCTTCTAAAATAGCGGAAATAGGCAGGATTTTGATCTCAGGAAAGCGCTTACGGAAAAGTTCTAAATTTTGGGCACTCTCCTCCTCATCAATCTTATTCCCCACCACTATAAAATCTTTGGCGACTAATCTTTCGTCGTAATCCAGTAATTCCTTTTGCAGATGCAAAAAATCGTCGATCGGTGTCCGCCCATCGGTCCCCGCTAGATCGAGAAGAAAAAGAATCAATCGGCACCTTTCAACATGCCTTAAAAATCGATGCCCCAAACCCCTATTCTCCGCAGCTCCTTCAATCAAGCCCGGGACATCTGCCATGGTCACAGTACGAAAATCATCTGGGTAATCAATCACTCCAACCGTGGGAACAAGAGTGGTGAATGGATAGGAATCAATCTTGGGGGTAGCATTGGAAAGTACATTGAGTAAGGTTGATTTCCCAGCGTTGGGAAACCCCACAAGCCCAACATCGGCAATCGTTTTTAGAGTAAAAACAAACTCACCTTCCATCCCAGGTTTTCCTTCGGTGAATTGCCTGGGTGTTTGATTGGTGGAGGATTTGAAGGTTGCATTTCCACGCCCACCTTTTCCGCCCTCAAACAACAAGATTTCCTGCTCATGCTCGAGCAGTTCACAAATAATCTCTCCGGTATTTAAATCCCGTACCTCTGTACCAAGTGGGACTTTAAGAATGCAAGGATCTCCTCCCCTGCCATTCTGGTCGCTGCCCCGCCCAGGTTCGCCATTCTTAGCTTTCCATTGCTTTTTAAAATGAAAAGTCCTGAGATCAGATACATTTTCATCGGCCTGAAGAATCACCTCTCCCCCCCGGCCACCGTTTCCTCCATTGGGGCCTCCATTGGGCATGTATTTTTGTCGAAGAAAAGACATACAACCGTCTCCACCGTTACCGGCTTTTAAATGTACTTTGGTTTCGTCAAAAAACATAATGGCTACCTGAAAATTAAATTGCTAAGCAGTGAGGTGTAATTGATTTCATGAAATTACACAATCGTACAAAACAAGAAAGCCTCCGAAATCGGAGGCTTTCTTGGAAAAATTGCCTTATAAATAAAACAACCAGATAAATTTAATATCTGTAATGTTCAGGTTTGTAAGGACCTTCCACCGGAACACCGATATAATTGGCTTGGTCGGTAGAAAGTTTGGTGAGTTTGGCACCGAGTTTACCTAAGTGTAATCTCGCTACCTCTTCATCCAATTCCTTGCTTAAGCGGGTCACACCAATTTCCCGATCTGGGTTATTGCGAATATCAAGCTGAGCAATGGTTTGGTTTGTAAAGCTGTTGGACATCACAAAGCTTGGGTGTCCGGTTGCACATCCAAGATTGATCAAACGGCCTTCAGCTAAAAGATAGATACTACGACCGTCAGCGAAAGTAAAACGGCTGACAGGTCCGCCGGGCACGCTATCTTCCTTAATAATTTCTTTGGTGACGCCAGGCATC
Organism: uncultured Opitutales bacterium; assembly: GCA_963978365.1. Classification (GTDB taxonomy): domain Bacteria; phylum Verrucomicrobiota; class Verrucomicrobiia; order Opitutales; family Seribacteraceae; genus Chordibacter. The sequence continues at coordinate 2,984 of CAXBQX010000059.1, forward strand.
TTCTCAAGCTCAGCTACTTGGATCTCATTATCGAAGTGACCAATATTACAAACAATCGCTTGGTCTTTCATCTTGCTCATGTGCTCAGCAGTGATGATGTCTTTATTCCCTGTGGTGGTAACAAAAATATCGGCTGTAGCGAGGGCATCTTCAACAGTAGTTACTTGGTAACCAGCCATACAGGCTTGTAAGGCACAGATAGGATCGACTTCAGAAACCATCACTCTGGCTTTTTCGTTAAAGAGGGAATCGGCGGATCCCTTGCCCACATCTCCATACCCGCAAACCATCGCGACTTTCCCTGAGATCATAACATCCATAGCACGCTTGATCCCATCCACCAAAGAGTGGCGGCATCCATAATTGTTATCGAATTTGGATTTGGTTACGGAGTCATTTACATTGATCGCCTGGAAGAGAAGCTTGCCTTCCTCCTGCATTTGAATCAAGCGGTGCACACCAGTGGTGGTTTCTTCGGATACGCCTACAACACCTTCGGCCACCTTGGCCCAATGCCCGGGTTTCTCGGATAAAGTTTTCTTGAGGAGGTCTTTGATCACCTGCTCCTCATGGTTTCCAGAGGGAGAGTTTACCCAATCACTACCATTTTCTAATTCAACTCCTTTGTGGATCAGTAAGGTGGCGTCTCCCCCATCATCGACAATTTGATCCGGGCCGGATCCATCTGGCCAGGTAAGAGCATTCCAGGTGCAGTCCCAGTAGTCTTCCAAAGTCTCACCCTTCCAGGCAAATACAGGAATTCCAGCCGCGGCAATAGCAGCTGCAGCGTGGTCTTGGGTGGAAAAGATATTACAGGAGCACCAACGAACATCGGCACCAAGCTCAACCAAGGTTTCGATCAATACCGCGGTTTGGATGGTCATGTGCAGGGATCCCATAATCTTGACTCCAGCCAATGGTTTGGAAGGTCCGTACTTTGCACGGGTTGCCATGAGCCCGGGCATTTCATGCTCAGCAATGGAGATTTCTTTACGGCCAAATTCTGCGAGAGTGATATCTGCAACTTTATAGTCGAGGGATACGGGGGCGATGGTTTCTGTCATAGTAGTCATGGGTTATAAAACGGAGTAGAAAGAAAAGCGGATGACAATAATTGTTATTGTAGACCAGAATTAGCAGACCGCTTGCTTCAGATCATTTGCACGAGAGGTGTCTTCCCAAGGCAATCCAGACTTGCCAAAATGGCCGTAGTGGGTGGTTTCACGATAGATGGGACGGAGAAGATTTAATTGAGAGACTATATCGGCAGGTTTGAAGGAAAATACTTCCTTTACTGCTTGCTCAATTTTGCTCTCATCCACTTTTTCGGTGCCAAAACAATCGAGGGTGATACTTGTTGGTTGAGGGTGCCCGATGGCATAGGCGAGCTGAATTTCTGCACGATCGGCTAAACCTGCGGACACTACATTCTTCGCCACCCAGCGGCACATGTAAGCAGCCGAGCGATCCACTTTGCTGGGATCTTTACCAGAAAAAGCACCGCCACCATGCCTACCCCAGCCACCGTAGGTATCGACGATGATCTTTCTGCCAGTGAGACCAGAGTCTCCCTGAGGTCCGCCAATCACAAAACGACCAGTCGGATTAATAAGATATTCGGTGTCAGAAGATAAAAGATCCTGCGGCAAGGAAGGCTTGATCACCTCCTCAGTGATAAAGTCACGGATAGTCTGATTAGAAACTTCAGCGGAATGTTGCGTAGAAACCACCACATTTTGAATACCAACCATTTTTCCGTCCACATACTTCAAGGCAACCTGAGATTTACAATCAGGACGCAACCAAGGTGCTTGTTCACCGGCATGACGAATCTCAGCCATTCTTCGCAAGATGCGATGAGCGAACATAACCGGTGCAGGCATAAGCTCTTCAGTCTCATTACATGCATAACCGAACATAATGCCCTGATCTCCAGCTCCTTGCTCGGCAGTGCCCTTCCCTTCAGCTGCAGCGGCATCGACCCCTTGCCCAATATCACGGGACTGGGCAGTCAATTGATTCGTGATAAATACCTGATCTGCGTGAAAGATATCATCATCGTTGGTGTAACCAATTTTACGGATCGCCTCGCGAACCACATCTTCGTAATCAAACTTCGCGGCGGTGGTAATCTCTCCAGCAATGGTTACACAATTGCTTTTGACAAGAGTCTCACAGGCTACCCGGCTGTGTGGGTCCTGCTCCAAACATGCATCCAATACACTGTCGGAAATGGAATCAGAGACTTTATCGGGGTGGCCTTCGCCAACGGATTCAGAGGAGAAAATGAATGATTTTGACATGCTCTCATGGAATCAAAACCCACCCAGTAATGCAAGTTTATTCATCAACGCATCATGATGCGTTGATATGTTTTTATCTATTTTGATTTTCTGGCGTGCAAATCGGAGAGGTATTTTCCGTATGTTGAAGATCCATGGGCAATGGCTGCTTCTTTCAGTTGCTCGAGGCTCAACCAACCTTTGTAGAATCCGATTTCTTCAAGGCAGGCAATTTTTAGACCCTGTCTTCTCTCAATCACTTTCACAAAGTCAGTCGCCGATGCTAAGCTATCATGGTTTCCAGTGTCCAACCAAGCAGTACCCCGCCCCATCACTTCTACGGATAACTCACCTGCTTCTAAGTACACCCGGTTCAGATCGGTAATTTCCAACTCTCCACGAAGAGATGGTTTAAGAGCCTTTGCCCGGCTGCTTGCTTGTTCATCATAAAAATATAACCCCGGCACTGCATAGTTTGATTTTGGGTTCTGCGGTTTTTCCTCCAAAGAGATCGCTTTACCCATGCCATCAAACTCAACTACGCCATAGCTGGTTGGGTCGGATACATGGTACCCAAAGATCGTCGCTCCACTGGACCGGTTATCCGCTTCAGCAAGAATTTGTTCCAATTCATTACTGTAAAATATGTTGTCTCCGAGGATCAGAGTGGAAGGTGCACCCGCAAGGAAATCTTCGGCTATGATAAGGGCCTGGGCTAAGCCCTCCGGCTTAGGCTGTTCTGCATAAGTAAAGGATACACCAAACCTGGAGCCATCCCCGAGAAGTTCTTGGAACATGGGTAAATCCCTGGGAGTGGAAATAATTAAAATCTCTTTGATCCCGGCGAGCATCAAAATAGAAATTGGATAATAAACCATGGGTTTATCATAAACGGGCATAAGTTGCTTACTTACAGCCATGGTTAAGGGATACAACCGGGTACCCGACCCACCCGCCAAGACAATACCCTTTCTCTTTTTCATGAAGCTCCCAGCCTTTCCCGTTGGTATTTCCCAGAGGTCACATGATCGCACCATGTTTGGTTGGAAAGATACCAGTCTACGGTATCAGCCATACCCTCTTCAAATCCATATTGAGGAACCCACCCCAGCTCCTCTTTAATTTTTGTACAATCAATCGCATACCTGCGATCATGCCCAGGGCGGTCTTGGACGAATGTTTTCAGCTTTTGGTGAGGTGCACCCGCAGGGCGAACTTCATCGAGCAGCTGACAAATTGTATCCACCACCTGTAGATTTGTACGCTCGGAGTTTCCACCGATACAATAAGTCTCACCCACCCTGCCCCGCTGTAGAACTTCCCAAATGGCTGAGCAATGGTCCTTCACATGCAACCAATCCCGAATATTTGCACCATCTCCATAAATCGGAAGGTTCTTTCCTTCCAAGGCATTCAAAATCATCAAAGGGATGAGCTTTTCGGGGAATTGATAAGGCCCATAATTATTGGAGCAATTGGTAGTTAGGACGGGTAAACCAAAGGTATGGTGATATGCCCGTACTAAATGATCAGCCCCCGCCTTGGATGCCGAGTAAGGGCTATTCGGAGCATATGGTGTGGTCTCGCAAAAAGCAGGATCATCTTTAGCAAGTGAGCCATACACCTCATCTGTGGAGACATGAAGAAATCGTAATTTCTTTCTCCTATCCTCAGATTGAGTATCGAAATAAGATTTAAACGACTCCAGGAGCTTAAGTGTCCCTACCACATTGGTTTGCACAAAAGGTTCCGGTCCATCAATCGATCGATCCACATGGCTTTCAGCCGCAAAATTTACCAACGCATCGGGATTATGTTGTTCAAGCAGTTTGGTTATTAGTGCCCCATCTGTAATATCGCCCAAAGCAAAATGATAACGGGAATCATTTTCAAAATCCGCCAAATTCTCAGGGTTTCCAGCATAGGTCTGCTTGTCTAAGTTAATGACCAGTGCACACTCCGTTCCCTCCAAAAGCATGCGAATGAAATTGGACCCGATAAAACCGAGCCCGCCAGTCACTAAGATTTTATTCATGAAATGACTGACTGACGCATCTTGCGTATCGAGTCAATCATCGCTTCCTCCACGGGTCGCATCCCAATGCCTGCTTTTTCGGCCTTTGTGGTATCAAGCACACAATTGGAACGCGGAGCAATCGCGGCCTTATTCATAAACTCCTCTTCGGAATTAAAGAACTTAAATTTTTTATCGGTCAGCCCTTCCTTGATCATCCATTCGGTGACCTGGCTTGTGGTTATGCTTCCAGGGTTGGTCATATTATAAACCCCGGGCTCCACATCTTTGGTAAAACACTCAATACATTTCTGACAAAACTCTTCCAGATGTGAAACCGAGTTTTCTGCCTCCAGAAGGTTTTCATAATTCAAAAGTTTTTGCAGATAGTTCCTGGGACTGGGCTCATGATTAAATGGAATGCGTAACCGCCAAACAAAACAGTTCTCTGCCCCTTCCAAAACTTCCTCGCCTAATGCCTTTGTGCCACTGTAAAAACTGCAAGGAGGTGAACGAAAGGAAAAGTTTGGTTCATCTTCTTCTGTCCAACCCTTCCCATCCGCACGCCTACCGGAATAAATACACCCACTAGAAATATGCCCCCAAGGAATTTTTAAGTCTTCGCAAACTTCTCGAATGATTCCCGGCAACACAGCATTTCCCTGCAAACACTCATACTTAGCAGATTCACAGGCGTCCACATTGGGTTTGCCTGTAAATCCAGCGGCATTGATCACAAAAGACGCTCGCAAATCCTTTATTAAAGTAACTAGTGAAACATGGTTTGAATAGTCTAATTCATTCCTGGACACAACTTTAACCTCACTTTGAGTGTAATGTGGGGAATTATCAAACACACTTCCTACATAACCTGAACCTCCTAAAATTAATAACATCCACATATCTTAGTGCAAAATACAGATTAATCGAGTACTAGATATTTTCTAAAAATCAAAATGTTCCATCCAATTTTAGCGGTTGATCGCATAACCAAAATATTTAGCCAGCCACCAAATCGAGCAAGTAATGCTAATATTGGCTGGCTAGCTATGCTAACATCATTGTTTTCAGAAAAACAAAATCAAGGTTCTACAAAACCATTCAAAGCTCTAGATGATATATCTTTTTCGTTAAAAAAAGGAGAATCAATCGGGATTATAGGATTAAATGGTTCTGGAAAGAGTACCTTACTGCAAATCATTGCCGGAACGATTCAACCTAGCAAAGGTAACATTGAAGTTTGTGGAAGAGTAGCTGCTCTATTGGAGTTAGGCTCTGGATTTAACCCTGAATTTACTGGAATTGAAAATATATATTTAAGTGCTTCAATCTTAGGTTTAAGTAAGCAACAGATTGATGAAAATGTCGGTAAAATTACTGAATTTGCTGACATTGGTGATTTTATTAACCAAGCGGTTAGAACATATTCCAGTGGCATGACAATGCGACTGGCATTTGCTGTTGCTGCTCATGTAGAAGCAGAAATACTCATAATAGACGAAGCATTGGCGGTAGGAGATGCCCGATTTCAGATAAAATGCTTTAGCTTCCTCGAAGATTTTCAGAAAAAAGGCGGTTCATTAATTCTCGTTTCTCATGATTTAAACAGCATAGCCCAATTATGTGAAACTTCCATATTACTACATCAAGGAAAATTGGTTCGAAACGATTTAACTATTAATGTGATTAATCACTACTCAAAGATTATTTCTGAAGGAAGTAATGAATCTAATTTAAATTCGGAAACACCTGCCCATAATCAAGATATGGAAAAAGTAGATTGGCCTGAACTACTTTCATATGGTGGAGAATTGGGAGAATTAAATTCTGTTTTTATAAATAACAATCAAACAGCAATACTTTGTGCTGGTGATGAATTTACCATCACTTTTAGGGCTACCGCATTTAGCAAAATCAAAAAGCCTATTTTTGCTCTTCGCATTCGCGATTCTAAAGGGCAGGAAATTTATGGAATAAATACAAAGTTTTTAAATGTAAAAACGCCAAACCTCGAAAGCGGTGATTCCGTAATCGTTAAATTCGTCCAAAACGCCAATCTTGGCGTCGGAAAATATTTTATATCTGTAGGTTTTACCTACTATGAAGGTAGCGACTTAAAAGTAGTTCATAGACTTCGAGAATGTTTGGAATTTGAAATATTTAACGAAGATGGATCCTTTGGCATTTCAAATTGTTTTAGCAATGTCTCAATCTCTCATAATCTGAAATGACATTAGAATACATACCAAAAATCTCCCTAGATAAGGTGTACAATCTCTTGCCCATAGATTATCGAGAGCACACAAAACCTGCTGATATCAAAGAATTCAATAACACCTCAAAGAAGGAATTGGTAAGAAAAAGATTCTACAAATTAAAACTCGGAGAATCGGAAAAAATTCACCTCACATTAGGAAAAGATCTTAAATTTGTTTTTGATAAAACAAAGTCATTTTATGAAGAATGCGCCAAATACGCATGTAAACCATTATTCATTAGCACTGACCAAGGATTAGATCTTCTTGGGCAGGAATTTTTCGAAGGAACGCCTATTGATGAAAAATATGCTTCTAATGAAATCAGTGATGAAGATGTTGCAAAAATAATAAGTAAGATTCAGAAAACATTCAGCTCATTAGAAGTTGAATCCACTCATGAAGCATTTCTAGAAGAATTTAATGAATTTAAAGAAACTATTCTCTCTAACAATAGCTTACACTTATTTGACAAAGATTTTCTCAATAAATGTGTTTTTCCGCATTTGGAAGATTCACTACTTCCACAATTTTTCTCGAAACGTTGGTCACCAGGGGACTTAGCAGCCAGAAATATTTTAATCGATGATAACCTCAATATAAGAATCATTGATTGTGAATTCGCCCACCAAACTCATTTTCATGATGAAGATTGGATAAGGTTGGCAGCTTTCTCCTCGGGTAATTTTAAAGAAATCCCTAGTGTTGAGAAAAGATTAGAACGAGTAGAACCATGGTATCATATCTATCTCTGTCTCAGGCAAACATGGCTAAATCGAACAATTTGGCAGAATGATGATTATAAGCATTTTGCAAGTGAGGATTTATATACTGTACTCAAATTAACTGAAAGTTTTGGTACTAATAATAAAAATGTTTCGCTTTTAATACATGGAGTTTTGGAAGCGGCTCGCAGATCGTTAAACGAAATATCAATAGAAAATGATATTAGAATTCAAAAAGAAAATGAACTCGATACCGAAAAGCAACTGAGGTTATCCAAAGAAAACGAATTGCTATTTAAAAAAGATAAGATTGATAGAATGAAAAATTCTTTTTCTTGGAAGTCTACGAGTTTTCTACGGTTTCTTAGGAGGAAACTATTGGATCCATTTCAGAGAGACTCTATCTTTGTTTTCGACCCTATTACCTATCTCGAACTAAATCCAGATTTACAAAAAGCTTTAGGAAATAATCTCACGGCAGCAAAACAACACTATCTAACATATGGAGAAAAAGAAGGACGATGCTTTTCATATGAACAATCCCCACCATTTGCACTTAGGTCCTACAGTGAGTGGACAAAAAGATATGACACAATAAGTGCGTCTGACCTTATAAATTTTAAATCAAGGAATGAATCACTTAGCCGAAAGCCTCTTCTTTCCGTGATCATGCCGGTCTACAATCCATCTTCATATTTTTTAAAGTGTGCCATCGACTCAGTGATCGATCAAGTTTACGATAACTGGGAACTATGCATAGTAGATGATGCGTCTACGAACCAATCCGTAATCCAAGTCCTTAAGGAATATTCAAATGCAAATGAAAGAATCAAAATAACTTTCAATTCTCAAAATAGAAATATTTCTTATGCTTCCAATGTAGCTGCAAATATTGCAACTGGTGACTACTTCTTATTCCTGGATCACGATGATTTGCTTCGGCCTCATAGTCTTCTCAGAATTG
>CAXBQX010000060.1:0-10887 GCA_963978365.1 uncultured Opitutales bacterium
CTTTTAAAAGGTTTGGGTATATTTCAGCCGCTCGCAGATGGCCTGAAGTTTCTATTTAAAGAAGAAATCGTCCCTGGGCATGTAAACAAGTTGTACTATTATTTAGCTCCCTTAGTTGCCCTAGTTCCTGCTCTCACGACCATGACTGTCCTACCTTTTGGCCAGATGTATTGGGAGGATGGTTCCACATCCACCCTTGCATTAGCCGATTTGGAAGTCGGTATTTTATTCGTCTTTGCTGTATCATCCTTGGGGGTTTATGGGATCGCTTTGGCTGGTTGGTCTTCCAATAATAAGTATTCTTTCCTGGGGGGAATTCGTTCTTCTGCACAGATGATTTCCTATGAACTGGCCATGGGGCTTTCTCTCCTTCCTGTATTCTTATGGGTTGCCGCCCCTGGTGTATCTACCTCTGGGTTGAGTATATCTGGCATTGCCAATTCGCAGGAGGGAGCCGCTTGGTTGATTATCGTTCAACCGTTATCTGCTCTGATATTTTTAATCGCTCTGTTTGCAGAGACCAACCGACTGCCTTTTGATATGCCTGAGTCAGAAACTGATTTGGTAGGTGGTTTTCACACCGAGTATGGAAGCTTTAAATTCGGCATTTTCTTTGTGGCCGAATACGCTCACATTGTCATCGGATCTGCTCTGTTTACCCTCTTGTTTCTTGGAGGCTGGCATTTTCTCCCCTTTATGAATGATCCCTGGCCGGCAAACTGGATTGGTTCTTTACTTGGAGTGGGTTGGTTCCTTTGCAAAACCGTTTTTCTTATCTTCTTTTTTATCTGGATTCGTTGGACCTTACCTCGTTTTCGTTACGATCAGGTTATGCATCTGGGTTGGACAAAATTGTTGCCTGTCGCCCTTGCGAATCTGATCGTTTATATCGTCATCGTTACTATCCTTGATGGAACCTTTTAAATTTCACTTTCGATAACTCATGGCCAAAACAGTTGTATTAGAACGAAAACCTCTGTCTTTCTCAGAGAGAACTTATCTTCCTCAAATTGCGACAGGTCTGAAAACTACTTTTTCCAATATGTTCAAGCCCAAGGTTACACTTCAGTATCCAGAGGAAAAACCGCATATTCCAAATAATTATCGCGGAGTCCCGACCTTGGTTAAGGATCCAAATGGTAGAGAAAAATGTGTATCCTGTCAGCTTTGTGAATTTGTCTGCCCTCCCAAGGCTATTCGTATTACCCCCGGAAGCGTACCCGAAGACCAAGAGCATCGTGAACATGTGGAAAAGGCTCCACAAGAGTTTGAAATTAACATGCTTAGATGCATCTACTGCGGATATTGCCAGGAGGTCTGTCCTGAGGAGGCTATTTTCTTGCAGGATCAGTATTCCTCTTCTGGGTACAGTCGTGAGGAAATGATCAATAACAAACAAAAGCTCTACGAATTAGGGGGAACTTTACCTGACCGCCACTACAAGTGGGATAAGAAAAAACAGGCTGAAGAACATGGAAATACCCACTGATATTTTAAACGCATCTTTTTTTTAATGAGTACTGTCGATCTATTATTTTGGATCTTTGCCGCTCTTTCGGTGGGTGGTGGGTTATCCATGGTTTTATCTCGGCACCCTGTATCCGCTGCCATGTTTATGATTGTTTCCCTTGTCGGCGTGGCTGCTCTCTTTGTTTTGCTCGAATCATTCTTTTTAGCGGTTCTCCAAGTTTTGGTTTATGCAGGTGCAGTTATGGTTTTATTTTTATTCATTATCATGCTGCTGGATGTGGGACCCGGAGCTTCCAAAATCAATTTATCGAACTGGAAAACGAGTCTTATTGGATTTGGAACTTCATGCCTGTTAATCTTTCTTTTGAGTGCTTTGTTTCCTGCTCATGAAGGTGCCCCACCTACCAATCAGATATGGCCAGTCCTTGATAATGCTTCAGAGTCATTATCCACAGATTCCCTTTTCTTTTCCACGGATATCTCAGCATTTGGATATGCATTGATGACCAAGTATATGCTACCGGTTCAAATATCCGGATTTTTACTTCTGGCTGCTATGATTGGGGTGATTATCTTGAGCAAAAAAACTGGAAGCCCTTCTTCAAATTCTTAATTTTTCAATCTTTCTTTGTTGATGCTAACCGTCACTCCACACCATTTTCTTATTCTAGCCTTTGTGCTCTTTGGCATTGGTTTTTTAGGTTTATTGATTCGAAGAAATATTTTGCTTATGCTGATGTCTCTAGAATTGATGCTGAATGGTATCAATGTCGCCCTCGTCACATTTTCCCGCGTTGGAAATAACCTGGATGGTGGGATTTTTGTATTTTTTATTATGACGGTTGCGGCTGCTGAAGTCGCTGTAGGGTTAGCCTTACTCGTCGCTCTGTATAAAAAACGAAAAAGCGTTTTCACAGACGACATGGCTTTGCTTAAAAATTAATTAGGATATGATCAATTTGGCATTAAGCTTACTTTTTCTCCCGTTTGTTTCTGCATTGGTCATCCTGCTTTTTCTACGATCCAAAGGAAACCTTGCTTCGCTTGTTTCTGTTTTTACCGCGGCAGGCATCTTATTTCTTTCTCTTTTACTTTTATTTAAGACCCAGGAGAGTTCGCTAGTTTGGGATACTGCCTGGTTTACTATGGGTTCATGGGAACTTCGTTTTGGAGTTTTACTCGACGATCCTGCTCGGCTACTTCTATTTATCGTAGCCTTTGTGGGGTTGTTGATTCATATTTTTAGCCTCGGCTACATGGAAAGTGATCCCGCTCGTCCGAGGTACTTTGGAGGTCTTTCTATCTTCATGTTTTCCATGATCGGAATTACTTTGGCGGACAATCTGATTATGATTTTTGTTTTTTGGGAATTGGTCGGTTTCAGTTCTTACCTACTGATTGCCCACTATTTTCAAACTGATGAAGCCGCAAAAGCTTCCAGGAAAGCATTTATTGTCAATCGGGTAGGGGACTTTGGATTTCTTATAGGAATTGTCCTAACTTATTGGACTTTTGGAACTGTAAACCTTGGAGAACTCGCGGATCTAGCTGATTTTTCTCCGAGCCTGATCACTACTGGATTATGCCTTGCTCTAGCATGTGGTTTTATCGGCAAGTCTGCTCAGTTTCCCTTGCATGTATGGCTCCCTGATGCAATGGCAGGACCGACTCCAGTTTCCGCTCTGATTCATGCGGCAACTATGGTTGCTGCTGGTGTTTATCTGTTGATCAGAATTGATTTTCTTTTTACTGAACAGGCCTTGGGCTTAATTGCATTTCTCGGGGCGGCCATGGGCTTGTACGCTGGGTTTTGTGCCCTTGTCCAACGAGATATTAAGAAGATCTTGGCTTATTCTACGCTTTCCCAATTAGGCTACATGGCAGCTGCCTTTGGATTGGGGGCTCCGGGGTTGGCTCTCTTTCACCTGACCACGCATGCTTTCTTTAAGGCTCTTATGTTCTTGGGATCAGGGTCTGTTATTCATGCCTGTCATCATGAACAGGATATTTTTAATTACGGTGGATTAAGAAAAAAGATGCCGATCACAGCTTGGACCTTTTTAATCGGTGTGCTCGCTATTTCAGGTGTTAATTTCCTATCCGGATATTACAGCAAAGATGCGATTCTTCTTTGGGCTTACAATTTTAATCTCCCCATATTTAGCCTCCTTTATGCGGGTGCACTCTTGACGGCTACTTACATGTTTCGACTCTATTTTATTTCTTTTGAGGGAGAGGCCCGCTCTGAAAACTCCCGATCAGCCAAAGAAAATAGCCTGTACATGACTTTACCACTTATCTTGCTGGCTTTTCTTTCAGTCGTAGGTGGTTTCAATATCTTCTACCCATTGAATATAGGTTCCTATTTTGCACCTGACCTATCTGCTGTTTCCGCCCTTCCGCATCACCTGTGGATGATTGTTTTGGGAACATCAGCTTGGATCATTGGCGTTGTAGTTGCTCGTAAAATGTACGCACAGGTAGATAAAGAAGATCCCCTTTCGCAATCTGCACCTGGCTTCTTTGAAATTTGTCAGAGCAAGCTGTTCTTCGATCAGATCTATTCTTTTTACATTAACAAAATACAAGATCCATTTTGTCGTTTTATGGAGGTGATGGAGCTTTTATTTATATCTGGTCTTATGGTTCGTGGTTCTGCAGGCGTTACTGCACTGATCGCGATGCTCGCTAAAGCCTGTTACATCGGGAGAGTTCATGCGTATGCTCTTTGGTTTATGCTTGGTACATTGGGTTTCATTATCTACTCCTTGGGGATTTTTGAGTAAGTCTTACTTATGAACCTAAATACGATACTTTTACTTGGTTCTATTGTTGTTCCGGCGGCTGGTTCTTTATTGTTTTTTGCTGGTTTACCGAGGGAGGATAGTTCGATCAAGAAGCTCTCTTACCTAGTGTTTGGGTTTCCTTTCATTGCCTCCATCCTTTTATTCTTCAACTTTGACCCAGCGAAAGAATATTGCTTTGAAATTCTCTATTCCAGGATGGGTTTACAAGAGCTTGGTATCACTTTCCATCTTGGTTTGAATGGAGTATCGAGTCCACTATTTGCTATGGCAGGCATCATCGGTTTTGCTGCTGGAATCTCTGCGATTCATTCTGGTGCCGAACGCCTTCGTCTCTACCTTGCACTCCTTGCTATCATGTTGTCTGGTTTGATGGGTTTATTTGCGAGTGTGGATCTGTTCTTTTACTACCTCTTCCACGAGTTTGCCCTGATCCCAACTTTCATCATGATTGGACTTTGGGGAGGTCGTGATCGTAGAGGGATAGCTTTGGAGATGACCATTTATCTTACTCTTGGTGCGTTGGTATCGTTATCTGGTCTTGTCGCTCTTAATGTGATGATTGATGCACCTAAATTTGATTTCCCTCATCTCTCCGAAGCACTGGCTCAGGCTTCACTATCGGATCGATCTGCCTACAATATATTTGGTTTGTTGCTTTTTGGTTTTGGGATCTTAGTCGCCCTCTTTCCATTTCATACCTGGGCAACCCGTGGGTATGATGCGGCCCCAACCTCTGTATCTATGTTGCATGCGGGAGTACTTAAAAAGTTTGGTTTGTATGGTCTGATCCAGATTGCGGTTCCCTTACTGCCCCAAGCTGCAGAATGCTGGAGTCCATGGATCATGTGGCTAGCCTTGGGGAATATTTTGATCGTTGGGTTTGTAGCGATGGCTCAAACGAGTTTTAAGGCGATGATTTCTTATGGATCTGTAATGCATATGGGGTATTGCTTCCTTGGTATTGCAGTTTGTAGTACGATGGGCGTTGGTTCTGCGGTTATGCTTATGTGTGCCCATGGCCTCTCGGTTGCATTGATGTTCCTTTTGGCAAGTTATGTTAGAAAACGAACCAATACATTTGAAATGGATGAAATGGGAGGGCTAGCAGCAAAAACCCCTTTGCTCGCCTGTTTTTGTCTTGCGGCAACTCTTGCCACGATTGGGCTTCCTGGGTTTGGTAATTTCTGGGGAGAGTTTGGTGTGTTTCTTTCCTTGGGTGAGAACAAAGACCACATGGTTTTTCTAATTCTGGCGGCATTAGGAATTATCATTTCTGCAGTCTTTGGTTTGCGTGCAGTGGCTAAAATCTTTTTCGGAAATGAATCTGAGGAGTTCCAAAAGAGCAGCCAACACTCCTTGGTTACAGATCTGAGTAAGTCTGAGATCTTACCTGCAACCTTTATCCTTATCCCTTTGTTCTTAATCGGAATTTGGCCCCTGACGATTTCTCACAGAATTGATACGGAAATTGGACAAAGGTATGCTGAATTCGAATCACAATCCTCTTCTTTTAAACCTTCCTGTTGCCCGGACAGCGAAGGAAATCCTGAAGAAGCGAACCCTCTTCTTCCTTAGGCGACTCTTGTATGGAATCTTATTTGAATTTTGCAAAAGATAATTTATGGGGCGAAATCTGGCCTGAGCTTACTCTTTGCCTGGGTGCTCTGATTGTCCTTGCTCTTGATTTATTTTCAAATTCCTCCGTTGGAAAGAAAAGGGCAGGTCAATTTGCCATTCTTTTTCAAATTATCCTTTTTACCGTTCATCTTCTTGATTATTTGCTCCTTAGGCACACTTTTGACCGGGAAAGCTTTTCGGGCATGCTTAAGCATGGGATTCACCAAGATATCACCAGAAGCTTCTTTCTCTTGTCTTCTATATTAGTTTCTTTTTTGGCTCAATTTTTTCTCCAATCGAGAAAACTTAGAATTGGCGAATTTCATCACCTCACCATGGTTGCCACTGCTGGGTTGATGATTCTTTGTCAAAGCCAGCACTTTATTGTTTTCTTTGTTGCTTTAGAGACTGTAGCTCTTTGTTTCTACCCACTCGTTGCTTTCGATCGGGAATCCCCAAAATGCCTGGAAGGAGGAATAAAATACCTGATTTTTGGAGCACTGAGTTCTGCTTTGCTTCTTCTTGGAATTGTTCTGATCTATGGAGTGGGAGTTAACCCCGAAGCCTGGGGTGCAAGTTTAGCGAATACCTCCACTTCCGATGCGTTTTCCTTTGATGCAGTTTATCAATTAATTGCTGCAAACCCTGACCACTCTCTTATTCGTGCGGGGGTAGTTTTGATTCTTTCAGGTATCGCGTTCAAAGTCGGTGCTGCACCTTTTCAAATTTGGGTTCCAGATGTTTACCATGGAGCACCTATGCCTGTTACAGCATTTTTGGCTGTATCATCGAAAGCTGCTGGTTTTTTTGTTCTTCTTACTTTGGTAAATGGACCTTTTGCAGGTTTAAGTGAATTCCTCTTACCCCTCCTAGGCTTTATCGCTACCTTTACCATTTTCTTTGGTAACTTAGCTGCGTGCACACAAAGAAATATTAAAAGGATGCTTGGTCTTTCCGGAGTCGCTCATGCTGGTTATCTCATGGTTGCGGTTATGGCATCCATGATTCTCCCAGGTACTAGTGATCGGGCAGTATGGATCCTTTTCTTTTATCTGTTCACTTATTTATTGGCTTCTTTTGCCGTTTTCGGAGTTATGACAATTGCGAAAGTAAAGGATGATGCAGAGCATGATTTTACAGATTATGAAGAGCTTTTAAGAAAAATTCCTTGGGCAGGGATGACTTTGATCGTAGGAATTGGGTCATTGGCAGGCATTCCGCCTCTCGCTGGCTTTATTGGAAAGCTTCTTTTGTTTAGCGTGGCATTGGAAGCTGAGCTTTATTATTCCATTCTGGCAATGGTTGTTGGAGTGGTGATCTCTATTTATTATTATTTTGGGTGGATAAGAGAGATTTGCTTTCAGCCTCGTCCTGTTTTCGAAGATGATGAACCAAAGCATGATGCCTGGGAAGAGGCTGGCCGCATTGGGTACATCAAACCTTTGTTGATCTCTCTTCTTTTTGCATCGATCATACTTGGGATTTGGCAAGGGCCCCTTGGCGATGCATTTTAAATATTTATCTCTCATTTTCCCTTTTGTTGTACATATGCTCGGGTGGCGGAATTGGTAGACGCATCAGACTTAGGATCTGGTGTCCTTTTGGACGTGGGGGTTCAAGTCCCCCCTCGAGCACTTATTCCCTAATGTTTTGAACGCAAACTTGTTAGGGTTTTTCTCGTAAGTTATTGAGATAAATCTGTTCTTGCTTTGGATTTCAGGTATGCCATTGTGAACAACATGCGAAATTCTTGTCTTTCTTACCTTAAACAAGGATGGTTTGGGTTACCTTTGTTTTTTCTTGGTTTGGGATCTCTTGCTTTTAGCCAACTAGAGACAGACTCATCTTCCCAGAATTCAACTGCAGCTGAGCTTGCTTCATCGATCGATTCTAAGATCCGAAAGGGTGAAGAGTTAACGACGAATCTTCGCAAAGAAATCAGTTTGTCATCTCAAAATCAGATTTCTTCGATCGAACAAAAAATTTCATCCAAAGAACTTAGTAAAGAGGACAAGGGTATTCTCAGGGCTCAATTTGATAACCTAGTCTCACGCTACAAGAATCGCGAAGATTCGATGAAAGATTCCATATCGCAATCTGAGGAAAGAATTTCGAGTGCGAAAGAAATCTTCGGTGACATTCAAACTAATTTTGCAGGAAGATTGGAGGAAGCCCGTCCTGCTCTCCTTGCTGTTTCTGAAAACCTAGATGGTTCGCTCGTCGAGTTGGAAGCCCTGTCCACCATGTCTAGCGGGTTGGTTAAAGATTTCAGCTACGAAGTATCCTCATTGGATAGCCAAGCTGAGGCAAGTTTTGCCCAAAGACTTCCCTCACCGCCTAATGCTACTTCAAAAACAGTCCCTGTCACCTCTGTCGGTCGCAAGATTTCTTCAGTGATACAAGCGCGGGAAGCTCTTCCTTTAAGACACTCAGGCATGATCGGTAAGAAAGTAGAACTTTCAGAACCTAAGGATTTTGGAAGTCTTGCTTCCGCATCCTACCAAGACGAAGATGGGATGATAGCTAAATTAAGAAAAGAATTGGATGATTCCAAAAATTTTCAATCCGAACTCTCTGTTGATTCTGCTGAACTAAAATCAGATCTCCGTAAAGCTTACCGGGAGATTGTTTCTCTGCAAACCAACCTCAAAGAGTCTCAGTTAATCATTAACGAATTAGAGAACTCCAAAAAAAGTTTATATAGAAACGCGGAAGGTGGACCGGCAACCGCTCAATCTGTCAGCAAGGAAATTAATCGCTTAGAAAGGGAGCTTGAACAGGCGAGGGAAGACTTAAGGCAATCTAGGCAAAGTCTGCTTTTAGAACAACAGCGATCCAATGCTATGATTAGCTCGATTACTACCGAGCTTGAAAGAACAAGGCGTGAACTCGATTATGCCCGTCAAATGGCTCATTCCAACGGAGCGAATTTTGAAAGATTAGCTTTCTTGGAGCGTGAGCTTGCTCAAGCCAAAAGAACACTCGAGTCTACCCAACAAGAACCGATTGAGCCTGGGACTGATGAATTTGTAAATCTTCAGGAAGAGTTAAGGAAATCGCTTGGTGAAATTGCCCGTATGCAAATTGAGCTTTCTGAAAAAGATCAAATGCAAGAGGAATTGCTGAGATTGAAGAGCACCATGGAGCAGCTTGACGAAACCCCTTCTAGATCAGCAAGCCCAGCCTTCGTGAATAAGCTGCTTGTTGAACTCAATGCAGCCAATGATGAAATTGAGAGATTGCAAAAGGGGAATCTTGCCGACCGCGAGGGCTTGTCGGCCGATGTGATTACACTTCAGGATCGATTGCAGGCTACTCAGACAGAACTCGATCAGGTTCGTAGGGAATTTGCGGATACCAAAGAAGATATCGCGAAACGTGAATTTGAATTTGCGACAACGATCAAGAAACTCGAAGAGGAGGCACAGATGGCTGAATCTGTTCTACAACAAGCTGCAGATGGTAAATTACCCATGGTTCCATTTGTTACTGAGATGGAAGAGGATCTGGCTGCCTCTGAATCCCGGATTCGTTTGTTGTCCGATCAGTTTGCGAATGAGCAAAAGAGAGCCACTGATGTGATCGATGAGCTTACCAATGAGCTCGAGCTTGCTCAGGCTCGCAACAAACAAGCTTTAGACCAATTGGCGAGAAGAGAACTGGAAATTACCAACAAAGACCAAGAGGTTGTTTCCTTGGCCCAACAAAAGAAGGACTTGGAGGAAGAACTAGAAGTTGTAAAAGTGATTGCTGGTCAACTTCAGGATTTAAATCAAGTTCTTGAAGATACCAAAGAGACTCAAGTTGTACAAAGCCAAACCAGCGACCAGGTGGTTGGCTCCTTAAAAGACGAGTTAAATCGTGCCAAGATCGAACTGGTTGTGGCCTTGGAAGAGAAAGAGAAAATGCAGGATGAATTTTCAAACCGTCTCAATACCCTGGAAATGCAATTAGAGGATGCCAGAAATGAAATGTTTGAAGAACAGGAAACCTTTCAGGAAACTACCAGCGAATCCAAGATTCTAGTTTCTGAACTTAAAACAGAGTTGGAAGCTGCCCGCACAGAAATCGCACAGATGAAAAAATCCGGTTTTTCTGAGTCTGTTGAAACCAAACAGGCTGTAGCTCAACTTCAGGAAGCTTTGGGAACAATACGAATCCTGCAGGAAAGTTTACAGGAAGCAGAGGCAGCCAATTTGGAAGTGGATAATTTGAGAAGCGAACTCGCGGATACCATGAGTGGTCAACTTGCTAAATTTGAAGAGGTTGAAGGTGAGAAAAATAAATTGAAAGATGAAATCCTTAATTTAGAAACTGAAATCTCGCTTCTTAGAGAGTCAAACAGTGGTGCTCAGGTTGCTCAATTAAAGTCCAGTTCTGATTTACAGAGTCAGCTTGAAGCTTCGAATCAGGAAATTTCTGCACTTCGCAAAAGATTATCCCAGTCTGAGGAGCTTGGAGTTGGATCCTTGGTAGAGATGGAAGATGAATTGGCTCAATTAAAGAATGAAAATGATGAGTTGAGGATTGCTTTGAATTTAAGTGAAAATAAAAACAAGAACACGATTGAAGCACTGCAAAACGAATTAATAGCTGCTCAAAATGACTTATCTGGAATCAAAGACATTGATGCGTTAAATCCGGATGTTATTTCATCCTTAGAAGATGAAATAGCCTCTTTGAGAAGTGAAAATTTAAGCCTCCAGCAAATTAAAGAAGCATACAATCCTGATTCAAGAATAGCTCAGCTTGAAATCGAACTCCTCTCTGCACAGGAAGCCTTGGAAAAACTGAACGCATCAAATGATTCCAATACAGAGGTTGCTGCCCTTCAGGCTCAGAATTCTCAACTAAAGAAGAAGTTAGCTGAATGGCAAAATCGCCCAAATGAAATCATTGACAGCCCTACGCCACCAAGCGATTCCTCATTACTTGAAAAAGCGATGGACTTGGAAATGAAGTTAGAAATGGCTCTTTCCAAAATTGAAGATAT
>CAXBQX010000061.1:0-10802 GCA_963978365.1 uncultured Opitutales bacterium
CATCGGCTGAGAGGGCATAAACTGGGAAGTTTTTACCATCAATATTGGCAGTGCCTTGCCTTACAATGTTGTTTTGTTGAATGTAAGATAAGAAATAATCATTTGCGAGTACAGGATCAGGTCCATAGTCAGGATGGGCTAGATTTACTTGAGGATCGCCTGTGAGAACAAATTGATCCCCGAGTTCAACTTCATAACCATCCCATCCCGATCCTTGTTGCTCCGCAGGTAATAAAGTACTTTGGGAATTTGGATCCATCTTGGGGTAAATTGCCATCACTCGGATTTCACAGTTCTCTCCCTTGAAGTTGGGCTTTTCTGTACCTGCATCCCATTCAAACCAAACCCATCCGGTTCCAAGTCTGGTATGTGCGACTAAGAGATCATTCGTGGCAGTAGCAGGATTCCATCCAAGTTCCTCATTGAAATCAGTAATGGCCATACAGCGCTCCCATTGAGGCTGATTTGCTGATTCACGGAACCATACTTCAATGTAGACATTTGGAGATTTCGAAGTGTCGTATTGTAACCAAAAGTTAATCATGACAGTTTTAGTACCAGGGGATTGCTCCGCACTCACATTCGCTACCAAGGGGGCTCCCACAAAATCTCCCAAGTCTTCAACGGGTTCAAGCTTTGCAGAACTGGCAGTATATTCCTCCGTGAAGGTAGTTTCATTCCATGTCCAATTGCCACCAGAAATCGCGAAAAGTCCAGAACGCCCCGCAGCTGTTCCGTTAAATTGGGTGAGGGTAT
Source organism: uncultured Opitutales bacterium (assembly GCA_963978365.1). GTDB lineage: Bacteria > Verrucomicrobiota > Verrucomicrobiia > Opitutales > Seribacteraceae > Chordibacter. The sequence goes on from CAXBQX010000061.1 coordinate 757, forward strand.
CCAGTTCGGACTCAGAGTAATTTCGGATTTCACCAAGTGGAGAGTCGCCTATCGATGAACCCAAAGCACGTGGGTCTTCAATGGCAGTAATGGAATCACCTTCATCATCGGTTAGTTTATATGATTTATTTCCAGATTGAGAAAACAAGCTGGAGACCAGTCCTAGCGTGCTCAATATGAGTAGTAGTTTTTTTATTTTCATTTTTCTATGATTACGGGTTATTTTTTGTGTTAACGATTTTTTTGGTGAGTCTCATTCAATATAAAACTCCTATAATAGTCTTAAACATTAGCGGTTTAAGCGAGAATAATACATCAATTTTAAAAAAAGTTTTTTCATCACTCAAAGGTCTATCCCTTCTTGAATGATTTGGTGCTTTCATCAATCAATCGGCTTGCGAAGGAATAGAGTCAGGAATTAGATAGAAATCCATGCCTTCAATGTATAAAAACTACCTGCCTAATCTGCGGCTAATTATTCTATTTATCTACTGCTCCGTTTGCTTTGCTCAGGCAGAGTCGTTAACCCTGTGGATCAGCTCCTTTCAGGACCAGTCCTACTATGAGCAAATGGCAGATTTGTATGCAAAGAAGTCTGGTAAAAAGGTTCATTTAAAGGTCGAAGCCTATGGGTTTCGGGAAATGCCGGATAAGCTAGGTGCGGTGATGAGAACAGGGGAGGGGGCACCCGATTTAGTCCAACTGGATGAGACTTTTTTTGGGGTATTTCTCAATGGACCGTCTCCTTTTGTTGATCTTACCAAAAAAATGCGCAAGTCCAAGCTGGATAAGAACTTGCACAAGCAAAGGGTGGAGGTTTTTACCTACAACGGAAAGACATACGGAGTTCCCCAGTCACTGAGTGCTCTAGTCCTTTATTACCGCAAGGATATGTTTGAACAATTTGATATCCAACCGGAGGATATCACCACCTGGGAGGACTTTGCCTCGGTAGGCGAAAAATTGATGAATGAGAACGGGCAGCGCCTCCTTGCTCTGGACGGTACCATGTTTGACTCCCTCCTCCGACAAAAAGGGAGTGATTTATTTGATCAAAATGGCACTTTTCTGCCCGACGAGGAGGTGGCTATTTCCATTCTCGCAGAATTTGCCAAAATGGCGGAAAAACAAATTGCGGTATTGCCGGACCGTGGATCCATTTTCGACCCGGTTTTCTTTAGCGGAGATTTGGAAATGGGCGAAGTTCTCTGCGTGATCGGGGCGGATTGGTATGGTCTCGACCTTTTTCAGCAATTTGCCCCAGGAATGGAAGGGATATGGGGCATGTTACCCTTGCCAACCTGGAAAAAAGCGGACGGTTCCCTCGGCCCACGCACTGCCACCTTTGCCGGGCAGGGCCTGATGATCATGAACTCGAGCAAGCAGCAGGATGCAGCCTGGGACTTTATCGAATTTGTGATGACCGATCCCGATGCCAATGCAGAGAGGTTTTTGCAGGGCAACAGTTTTCCAGCTTACAAACCGGCATGGACAGATCCCCGCATATTGGGCGAGCAACCTTATTTTGAGCAATCGATGGGAGATTTGCTGGTTGAGTTGGCAGAGGAAATCCCTCCGGTTACGGTAAACCCGGGTCGCCCGCAGGCCATCTTTTTGATGAAGGAAAATTTCTTCCCTTCTGCAATGTATGGTACCCTTAGCCCAGAGGACACTATCGCGAGGTTAAGGGATGCGATGAAGGCTGGTTTTGGACCAAAGCCTGAATAATTCTTTTTTGAGATATTATTATGTCCGGAGCTAGATCAGGAACCGGATTTTCATCCTTTCTCCCCTTATTCGGCCCGTTCATCCTGCTTTGGGCACTCTTTTGGTTGGTGCCCTTATTTTATGGGGTGGAATTGTCCCTATCTGGGAGTACTGGGGCTACATTGTCCACTTCTCCATCGATTCAGGAAAACTCGATCTATCTAGGGAACTATCAGACTGCATTGAGCGATGTTAAGTTTCTAAAATCGATCGAAAACACCACTCTCTTTGTGCTGGGCTCAATCTGCCTATCTCTGACCCTCGGTTTTTGCCTGGCGGTGGTGATTTTCAAGCTCAATCGAATTTTACAGGCTTTGTGTTTATTTGTTCTGCTCATTCCATCTCTTGCCTTGCCCGGAACCCTGGCCAAGCTTTTCTATCTCTTCTTTCATGGGAAATCGGGTGCATTGAACCAGTTTATTGTTCTGCCCCTTGGTTTTGATCCGATTAATTGGATGATGAATCCAGACTGGATTTTACCCTGCTTAATTTTTCAATCAGTTTGGCGCTGGGTTGGTTTGGTGACTCTTTTGCTCTATTGCGGGATGCGGGCGATCCCCAGGTGGCAATTTGAGACAGCTAGGCTGGAGGGTGCGAGTGGGGGGCAGATCATTCAATCGATTTTACTTCCTGGCGTTCGTCACCTGCTTTGGTTTGCTGCGGTTTTTCTTTTGGTCGATGGGGTGGCTGCTTTCTCCGGGGCTTACAACCTGCTCGGTGGCTCGGGTGGCGTGCTCGACGCAGGTTTATTGTTTGTTACTTATGCGTACCAGGTCGCTTTCCCGGGGGGAAGTGGGCGGTTTGATCTGCCACTCGCTTCCGCCATGAGTGTGATGGTAGCAGTGGGTGCGGCCTCTATTGCCTTTCTTATGATTCGGATAAACGCGAAAAAACGGGTCGTAGTATGATGGTTCGTTTTCTTTCGCGATGCTTTTTGACCTTGGTCCTGCTGCTGACTGCTTATCCGTTTGTTTGGATGCTGTTGGCCTCTTTTAAATCCAACCAGCAAATCTATAAACCCGATCAGTTGATCCCCACATCATTCGATCCCTTCGCTTTTGAAATATTATTTTCCAATGATTTATTTCAATTTAAGGAGGTATTGGCTCGATCTATCCTGCTGAGCGGTGGACAGGCTCTTTTTGCCTGCTTAGTGACGGCTGCTGCTGGTTACGCTATTGCCAAGGGTAATTTTCGGGGAAGAAAGCTCATTTTCGGTGCAGCCATCCTCCTGATTTTATTTCCCAAGCAAGCGATGAGCCTCTTTCTTTTCGAATGGATCAGCGTACTTGGATTAACCGGTGATGTGTATGGATTTTTACTTTCCGGGGTTGCGAGCGGATTGGGGGTTGTTTTCTTCACTCAGGTATTCAGGAAAGTTCCCACAGAATTGGTTGATCTTTCATTACTGGAAGGACAGAGCCACACCGGCTGTTTTCTCTCCCTGCTCCCATTGATGATGCCCGCTCTCATTACCTATGGAATGATTCACTTTGTTCTCAGCTGGCAGGAGCACCTCTTACCCCTATTGGTTTTGGGGAATGACCAACTTACTTTACCACTGGCTCTGGCCAAATTATCGGATTCAAGCTATCGGGTACCCGAAGCCGTTGGCTTGGCTGCCGGAGTTTTAGCCATGGTGCCAATGCTTTTTCTCTTTGGATTCTTTTTTCGCAGAATCCGCACCGCTCTGTCCGATTGGGTGGTGTCCTGATTTTGGTACTACGGGATTCTCTTCCCGGTATACCTTTCAAACCAGTGGACCCGTTTAAGATCGGGCTGAAAAGAGATGGTTTCTCCCTGGTGTAAATCAGTCCTAGTAGTCTTAATGAAAACGGTTGAATCCTTGAGCTTGATTTCAATAAGTCTATGATCACCAAGGTTTTCCACTCTAAAAATTTTTCCGTGAATGCTGGGAGTGCCCGGTTCGCATATTTCCCAGTCTTCCGGACGTACACCCAGGGTGATCGATCCATTGGGTAGCTCTATCCCTGGCAAGGGAAGCCTGAAACCATCGAGGTTAAATTCGGCTAAGTTTTCATTGTTTCTCTCAATTCTACCATCGATACAGCACGCTCCCGGAGATCCAAAAAATTGGGCAACAAATCGATGGGTTGGAGTGTTATAAATTTCATCCGGAGTGCCTGTTTGGAGAATTTGACCATCCAGTAAGACGCATATTCTTTGGCCCAGGGTCATCGCTTCTGCCTGATCGTGGGTCACATAGAGGCTTGGGCGTGGGTTCTCCTCGTGTAAGCGAGCCAGTTCTGAACGCATTCCCAAGCGAAATTGGGGGTCTAGGTTGCCCAAGGGTTCATCAAATAAGTGAATTTTAGGATCACGGGCAAGTAGGCGTCCCAGGGCGACCCGCTGGCGCTGACCACCACTTAATTCATGTGGTTTTCGTTGGAGAAGTTCAGAGATGGATAAGTTTTGGGCGACCTCTTTAATTTTTTTCCCGATGTCGTAGCTTGATTCTTTTCGTACCCGTAGACCGTAAGCCATATTTTCGTATGCAGAGAGGTGGGGGAAGAGGGCGTAGTTTTGAAAGACCATCCCGATATCGCGTTTCCCGGGAGGTGTGCCACTGCAATCTTTGCCAAACAAATGGATGGAACCATTGGACAGATCTTCCAGTCCAGAAACCAAACGAAGAAGGGTACTTTTGCCACAGCCGGATGGTCCAACCACCACCAATCTCTCTCCATCTGCCACATCGAGGTTGATGTTTTGCAGGGCACATACATCGGGTGGAAATATTTTTTCGACCTTTTGAAATGAAATCGCACAGCTCATAACTTAGCACACAATCATGAACATTGAATGGATGGCGTAAAGCTTTGTCGCTTGTCCAGAAATCACGACATCGCTAAAAAGATTCCTGTGCAGGCAATGCAAAAGTATCTTTTAACTCTCGGTCTGGTTGCTTCCTTGGTGTGCCTCCTGGGCCTCGCTGCTTGCAACCCCAAGCCTGAGCCAAATTCAATGATCACCAAGACGATGGAGAAAAGATCGCTGGCCAGAAGTAATGAGTTGGTTCAGGGGTGCCAGGTGTGTCATGGGATTCAAGAAGCTCAGCGTGGGCCCATCTTGGATGGGATGGAATATTGGTATCTTTACGACCAATTGCAAAAATTCCGTTCGGGCATACGGGGGCAGAATCCAGAGAACCGTTCCGAGCACCTCATGGGAATTGGGGTGAAGAAAATAAACAACGACCTGGAATCAGCCTATCTGGCCGATTGGTTTGCCCGCCAAACACCCAAGCCCGCTGTGCGTACGGTCCAGGGGGATCTGGAACGGGGTAAGCTGTTCTATGAGGCCCGTTGTGCTTCCTGCCATGGAGAAAAAGCGGAAGGGCACCGCTTGCTGGCCGGGCCTGCGTTGAACCGTTTGGAAGGGTGGTATTTCCTTGAGCAAATGAGAAAGTTCCGCTCAGGAGAGCGTGGGTACCACTTACTGGATGAAACAGGCCGGGTGATGGCTGCGGCATCGAAGGGAATTTCCAACGATTCGCTCAAAGATGTGGTGGCCTATGTGGTCGATGCATTTGGCCCAGAAGACGAGCCTTCTTTACGGGACCGTATGGTTCCCGCCAAATCGGAAAAACCTTTCTAATTTCCGAATTTTTGCTGTAAGGCACCGAGGCGTTCGGGGGTGCCCACATCATCCCACTCTCCTTGGTATAAGATGCCTTCCACTTTTTTTTCGGCAATGGCTTGTTTCAGCCTGGGTACAATGGAAAACTTTTCCACCCTTGCACCATCGAGGATTTTGGGGTGATAAATAGCAATCCCGCTGTACAGATATTCAGGGCTCTCGGATTCGCAGACCAGGGAACCGGACAGCGCAAAATCCCCATGGGTCCGCCAGGCTGGCTTAGGCACTAAATAGAGCTTGGCCAAGCTTTCCTGGTGGAGTGTTTTGGGAATCGAAGAAAAGTCGAGGTCGCACCACACATCTCCATTTACCAGAAGGAATGGATCCTCTCCAAGCAGGGGCAGGGCTTTGGCCATACCGCCTCCGGTTTCCAAGGGTTCAGGACCTTCGTCCGAGTACTGAATGGATAGAGACCAATCCGACCCATTTCCCAAAGCTTCCGGAATTTTACTCCCCAGATGACCGAGGTTGATCACCACATCTTTGTATCCGGCTGCACTTAATTTCTCCAGATGATGCACGATCAGGGGTTTCCCCCCGATGGTGACCAGTGGCTTGGGTGTATGATCGGTTAAGGGGCGTAAACGATTGCCAAAGCCCGCAGCCAATACCATTGCTTTCATAGATGATTTTCGAAGGTTAAGGTTGAAGCAACTGAGCTTGGGAAACCAAAGATTTCAGGTCGCATAATTCAGGGTAATTGGAGAGTACCTGATCGATGTAAGAGAGAACCCTGGGTACATCTGCGAGGTATTTGGGTTTCCCATCCCTGATTTTTAAACGATGGAAAATACCCACACATTTTAGGTGCCTTTGTAAACCCGCCCAATCGAACCATTTGGTCAGCGTGCCCAATTCCACTTCTGGGTTAAGCAAGCCAGACTGGATCAGCTGGGTTCGAAAATCAGCGATTTTTTGCGAGATCCAGTCTTCTGAGTTGTCTACATAGCAATCCCTGAGCAGAGAAACCAGATCATAAGTGATTGGCCCATTCATCGCCCCCTGAAAATCTATGATTCCGATGGAGTTGTCCTCGAGAACCAAAAGGTTTCGGCAGTGAAAGTCCCTGTGCATCATGCACTTGGGGATCGCATCAATTCCTTCAATTAAAGGAGAAGTGTAGCTTGCAAATTCTTCCTGCGAAGTATCGGGCAGGCACCATTCACGGAAAATTTCCAGTTCTTTTGCCTGCCAGTCACGATCAAATAGAGGAAGTTCTGCGAACCAACTTTGTGAGCCAATCTGTAACTTTACAATTTGCTGGATTGCATCCGCATAGCGCTCGTTTCTTTCCTGGGTGTGCAGGATATCCTGAAAGTGCCGGTCCCCGAAGTCAGAGAGAACAAGAAAACCTTGTTCTGGGTCTTGAAAATAGATTTTAGGGACCTGAATCCCAGAACTGGCCAGCCTTTGACCAATATTAATGAAGGGCTCGCAGGGTTCCAGATGAGGAGGGGAATCCATAATGATTCTCGATCCATCCGGTGTATCCATCCGGAAATACCTACGAAAACTGGCATCCGAAGAAGCGACTTCGATATCGCAGGATCCGTAAGGGGTGAATTGCCCGATCCATTCGCACAAAGCATCCCTGCGTTCATCCACCATTACTGTTCCCACAACTTTGTTTCTCTGTAAAAAAACAACTTCGTCAAAGAAAAAAATATTCTTTGAATAAAAGGCTTTGGGATCGAGCGGGAATCCCTATCCAAAAGCCAATAAATCAAGAGCCCAACCGCCGGCCGGGGACCAGGTATTGGGTCACATAATCTTTGACCGCATCCTCCAGGCTAAAGAGCTCATTTTTGTATCCTGCGTGACGTAGTTTCTCTATCTTGGCTTCGGTGAAATACTGATATTTATCCCGTAAGATTTCTGGCATTTCAATAAATCGGATATTTGGGTCGGCACCGAGGGCAGAAAAGATCGAATGCCCCAGATCCAGCCAGGTGCGTGCCTGTCCATTGCCTAAATTAAAAAGTCCATTGGCATGGGTAGATTCTGCCAGCCAAATCGTCATTAACACGGCATCTTTCACATAAAGAAAGTCCCGCATTTGCATACCATCCCCGTACTCAGGGTGGTAGCTCTTAAATAGGGTCATTTCACCGGTGGATGCGATTTGCTCGTAGGCCTTACTGACCACGGAGCGCATATCTCCCTTATGCTCCTCGTTGGGGCCATATACATTGAAGTATTTCAACCCAACTATGTGCTCCAGCCATTGATTCTCTTTGGCCAGAAGGTCAAATTTATGCTTCGACCAGCCATACAGGTTTAAGGGCTGAAATTTAGCTAAGTCCAAGTCCTGATCATCCATCCCCAGTGAACCATCCCCATAAGTGGATGCCGAGGAGGCATAAACAAAGCGAATATCCTGTTTCAGCGACCACTCACACAACTCCCTGGTGTACCCAAGGTTGTTGTCATTTAAGTACTCTTCATTGGTTTCAGTCGTACTGGAGCAAGCACCCAGGTGAAAAATAGTGGAGACTGAGCCAAGCTCATCGCTGTTTTCGCGGACGAGTTTTCTGAAATCCTCGGGGGATAAATGTCTGCTGTAGCTAAGAGGATCTAAATTTCTATTTTTTGCTTCGTTGGAATCTTGCGAATCGACCAACCAGATATTTTCGAAACCACGGTTGTTGAGCCCCCAAATGAGGGCACTGCCGATCAAACCTGCTCCTCCGGTGACAACGAGGTCGCCTTTCGACCAGTTACTCATGGGAAAGCTCGATCGAACGGGTGCGGGCGGCTTCCACTGCATGCCGGACAATGCTGCGCAGATCGTCTTCGGAGAAACTTTCGAGGGCCGCCTGGGTTGTGCCGTTGGGGGAGGTCACCTGATCCCGGAGATCCTTGGGGTCTAATCCAGAGGATTCCATTAGACGGGCAGATCCAGCCATGGTCCCAATGGCAAGTTCTCTGGCGAGTTTTCCTGATAAGCCGATCGCCCGGCCCGCTTCTTCCAGAGCCGAGGTAAATTCAAATAAATACGCAGGTCCACTTCCGCTGATCGCAGTAACACGATCAATATCCTCTTCTTCCTTGAGCTCGTGGGATTGGCCAAGTGCATTGAGGATGCTTTCGATCATCTTACGATCTTCCTCAGTGGGTGACTGGTCAAATAAGTAGCCGGTGACTCCATGTCCAATCTGCCCAGGGGTGTTGGGCATGGAGCGAACCACATTCCGGGAGTCAGGAAAAACATGTTTTAAGCGGGCTATGGGGATCCCCGCCATGATCGAGAGGATTAAGCAACCCGAAGTTGAATCGCTCACGGATGCGGGCATCTCACCCAATTGTTGAGGCTTGCAACCAAGCACTAAAATGGAGGTTGGGTTTGCCAGCATTTCCTCCACCGAATCAAACCTGGAGATTCCAGTGGCCTGAGACAGTTTTTCAGATGTGCCATCCTTGGCAGAGCAGCAGGAAATTTGATCGGCAGAAAATGCACCTGAACGCAGCAAGCTATGAACAATGGCAGAAACCATTTTTCCGGCCCCGACAAAGCGAATGTGGTCAGTCATTTTCAGAGTCTTTCTTTGGGGATTGCTGAACTGTCCAGGATGATCCGGCCAAGTCATGCAGGCATCTACGCTTTCGGTTAAGAAAGCAAAAGAGAAAATTCATAATACCAGGCAGCAGAAAAGGTGTGATCAATAACAGGGCACTCAGCCCTTTGCACACCGCTCTGAGGAACTGTCGAAAAGGAGTAAGCGGAACATCTTCGCTATTCATCCGTACACTGCTTAGGCCAAAAGTGGCCTTACCCAGGCTTTTGCCATTGAAAAAACGCTCTCCGATAAAGAAATACATCACAGGTAAGAAACAGGCCCATACCACCATAGCCATAAGCATTTCATAAGTCTCTGGAGAGAGGTCGGATTGCTGGATAAAAAGGGCCATTTCTTCGGAGTCCATCTGTTCATCTTGGGGCAGAGTCATTGCTTGCTGGAGCAAGTTTTGAAATTCTTCCTGGGTATGGGCATCCCAAAAGTTTGGCATAAAGTGTGCCAGCAGTTGAAGAAGTAAAACAATCAGGATGAAATCCATCCCAAATGCGATCATCCTTTTGAAAAGAGGGGCCGGCCCTATTTCATTGTCCGAAGATGATTCTGTCTCCTCATCCAATGTCTTGAGTTCTTGGTTCACTGGGCCGAGATCGATTGTTCAAAAGCTTGAAGAGTATTGGCCATAAGCATAGCCACGGTCATCGGGCCAACACCACCGGGCACTGGAGTGATATGGGATGTCTTGGGGGCGACCTGCTCAAAATCCACATCTCCAACCAGGCGAAAGCCCGATTTTTTACTGCTGTCAGGGATCCGGTTGATTCCGACATCAATCACTGCACAACCAGGTTTGATCATCTCTGCAGTAACGAATTGAGGCTTACCAATGGCAGCAATCAGGATATCGGCCTCCCGGGTGATGGAGGGAAGGTCGTGAGTGCGCGAATGGCAGAAGGTTACGGTGGCATTCCCTGGGATGGCCCGGTTGAGCAGAAGCATACCGATGGGTTTACCCACAATCAGGCTGCGCCCCAGAACAACCACCCGCTTACCTGCGGTCTCAATATTTGAGCGCCTGATCAGCTCCACGATCCCAGCCGGGGT
>CAXBQX010000062.1:0-10570 GCA_963978365.1 uncultured Opitutales bacterium
TATGTTCACCGCATTGGCCGGACCGGTCGGGCCAACCAACAAGGGGAAGCCATCAGTTTTATCACCCCAGAGGATCAGGGGCCGTTGCGCCTGCTGGAGCGTAAAATTAAAAAGAGTATTTACCGAAAAAAAGTGGTGGGCTTCAACCCTGCCCAGGAGTCTGCTCCCCAGCGTCAACCCCATCCACGCAATCCCCAAAAAAGAGAGGGAGGGGGCGAGCGACCTTTTCGTACACACAAGCCGGGCGGATTAAATAAATTCGGTGGAGGTGGGAATAGTAACCGGAGGCGTACCAGTCACCGTCGTCCATCGGGTAGACAGGGTTGAGGTTCTCTCGGTGAAACTAGACGCTTACGAAAAAGAATTGCTTGAACTGGAGTAAGCGGGAAAAATTCCGCTCTCGCAAGCGGACATTTCAGAGAAAAAAGAACTGATTAAAGCAGCCAGAGAAACTTGGCTGAAACGAAAGTTATCTAAGAGGTCTGGTGCAGATAAGCACGACAACTAATTGGATAAATCTGGGTGTTTTTCTTTTAACCAACCAGTTACTTCTTCCCTCAATTCCTTACAGAAATCAATCAGTTCTTTGGCTTCGCCCCTACTTGTTCTTCCTGCTAAGTCATACTCCGCGGTATTTCTTTTTGAACGGCAGCTATCGAGGTAATCGGCATCACCAGTTTTAGATTTCCCAAGTATCAGCGGGAGAGCTTGTAAAGTGCGGTAATGGGCAAGGTTTCGTTCGGGTCGATAGCCTTCTGCATAAAGAAGAATGGTGCACAGTTTCAGAGCTGCGTTATAAGCGATTCCAAATTGCCAGTCCGCACTGAGTCGGGCAGTGCTCGCATCGGTAATATCCCGATCCGCAATCTCGAGTAAATCAAGGATCTGTTGCCGGTTGGTCTTATGTTTCTTAAGCCATCCGTTGCTTTGCCATTGCTTCAAACTCATTGCTGTTTCCCGAAATCCATAACTTTTCGGATTCAAAAACCTGCGTCAAGAATGCATCTCCATTTTTGAGTCTTTCTGCAAAATGATTCGCCGTGTACACAGTGGGGTTGATTTCCCTGTTAATTTTTTCACTCGCTTTGCGAAGAGGCGACGAAAGTTTTCTTAATCCGCATTTACCAATCACCATTAGGTCGATATCACTTTCATGATCAGCGGTACCATCTGCAAATGATCCATAAATAAAAGAAAAGTCGATCCCTTCTATTACTCCAATTGCTTTCCTGATGACTTGAGATGCCCCAGTTGTTTTTAGGGTCATGCTTTGCAACTCTTGAAAGATCGGATTGCTCTTATCTGCTTCAAAATACAAACGATTTCCATCTCTTCTTTCCAGAATCACTCCTGCAGAAAGAAGAACTTTTACCTCTCGTTGGATAGTGCCCACGGCAAGCGAGCTTAACCTGGCAAGTTCCCGCAGATGTAATTGTGGGGTTGGGGGTAAGAGCAAGTGCTTGAAAACTTCGACTCTTGCCTTGGGGAATAGCAACTCAAGTGGGTTCATTATGTATGCAATATACATACGATTGTATGCTATGTACATACAAAAGTAACTTGAGTTGATTCTTACTAAATGCTTAAACCGAAGCTTCTTCTCCTTCCCTAACAAATACTTTGATCAGTTTTGGGAAGGGCGAGCGGTCGTAGCAGGAATCGTAATTGTGCAGTACTTGCAAAAAGTGCCGGCTGATGTCCGTACCCTTGGGGGCAACCAGCATTTCGGTTTCCAGTTTTAAATCTTCTGCCAGTCTCATACCTACCCGTAAATCGTCCAGAGGTAACTCGTTTACCAGGTAACGGGTGCGTGACTTGTGGAGCAGTTGCGACATGGCTTCGATCACCTGACTATCGAATTCTTTGTGCCCGCCCTTCAGTGTGGCCAAAATGACCTCGGAATCGTGCCCCTCCACTTCCAGGTAATCATACTCCAAAGCAGCGTCCAGAATCTGGTATGCTTTGTATGTATTCTCCTTATCCGGTGTTTGATAAGGTGCGGAACTTACCAGTAAGCAATCCAGGATCTCGCGTACATTCCCTAGCCTCGGAATATGCCCGAGCAAATGGGTGATAACCTCGGGGAACTTCTTTACCAGTTCCACAATCTGGGGGCGCAACTGTTTGCGCAGGAAAACATTTTCTGCCTCCTCTTCCGGCAGGGTGATGGATGCCATTTGCGAAAACACCGCCGCGGTTTCCACTCGCCAGACATGAGGGTAATTTAAATACCTCGCTACCTCTCCCGCCATTCTCTTTACCCGCTGGGCACGCCCAAAAAACAAGGGCTTCACCGTAGCCAGGGTTTCAGTCAGGGCATGGACTGCCCCCACCAGGGTTTCGTGCAGGAGCACCCGTTCAGACTCCAGGAGCTCGCGTTGTCGCACCCCCGCCTGAATGGCGTCGATCAGATCCTGTTCCGCATAGGGTTTGTCCAACAGTCGGAAGACATGCCCATCGTTCACCGCCCGCATCGCATCGTGGTAATTAGCATGCCCAGTAACCAGCATGGTCGAGCAGTACGGATCCCTCCGGCTAACCATTGCCAGAAATTCAGCCCCGTTCATACCCGGCAGAATTTGGTCCGATGCTACGATGGTAAACGGTCCCTCGCTCTCAAAAACCTTCAGCCCGTCCTCCGCATTGGTCGCGGTGTAGGGTTCGCATATTTCGGCCACAATCAACCTGAGGTCATCGAGCACCTCGGCTTGGTCATCCACAAACAATACTTTGGGCAGGTCCTTCATTCTTTTGGATAAATCCTAAACCCAACTCCTCCAAACAGCAATTTGCAGGAGAGGAGATTCAGCGATTGTAAAATTAGTTGCTCATCGCCTGGAGGGGCGGAGCAAACTTGGTCAGCGGGATACCATCCACTGCGGTTTGGTATTCTTCCATGGTTGGGATACGGCCAAGGATCGCAGACAGCACGACCACCGGGGTGGATGCGAGCAGGGACTCTCCCTTCTTGCGCTCCGAGTCTTCCACCACACGTCCCTGAAAGAGGCGGGTGGAGGTAGCCATTACCGTGTCTCCCTTGGCTGCCTTTTCCTGGTTGCCCATGCACAGGTTGCACCCTGGGCGTTCCAGATACATCATATTCTCATATTCTGTACGGGCATTGTTCTTGGGAGCATCGTCATTAAATACAAACCCGGAGTACTTCTGGAGCATATCCCAGTCTCCCTCCTCCTTCAGTTCATCAATAATATTGTAAGTTGGGGCGGCCACCACCAAGGGGGCATGAAACTCCACCTTACCGGTTTCCTTCTCCAAATTTTTGAGCATCTGGGAAACAATTTTCAGGTCGCCCTTGTGCACCATACAGGAACCGACAAAGCCGAGATCGACCTTCTTTTCTCCGCCGTAGTAAGAGACCGGGCGGATGGTGTCGTGAGTATAGCGCTTGGAAACATCGTCATTGTTTACATCCGGATCCGCGATCATTGGCTCATTGATCACATCCAGGTCCACCACAAATTCGCGGTAGTACTTGGCCGATGCATCGGGAGTGAGGGCTGGTTTTTCGCCGGAGCGAATTTCGGAAATCCTACGGTTGGCAATATCGATCAAGCCCTGCAGTACCTGCTTCTCGTTGTCCATGCCCTTGTCGATCATCACCTGGATGCGGCTCTTGGCGATTTCCAGCGATTCAATCAGGGTCTCATTTTGCGAGATACAGATGGATGCCTTGGCCTTCATCTCTGCCGTCCAGTCCGTAAAAGTAAAGGCTTGGTCGGAGGGTAGGGTGCCCAGGTGCACTTCTATGATTCTTCCCTGAAATACATTATCTCCAAATTCCTTGAGCATCTGGGCCTGGGTGGCATGCACCACATCGCGAAAGTCCATGTGCTGCTTCAAATCGCCCTTGAAAGTAACCTTGACCGATTCCGGGATGGGCATGGTTGCCTCTCCAGTGGCCAGTGCCAAAGCAACCGTTCCAGAGTCTGCACCAAAAGCCACGCCCTTGGACATCCGGGTGTGGGAATCTCCCCCAATAATGATCGACCAGTCATCCACCGTCAGATCGTTGAGTACCTTATGGATCACATCCGTCATCGAGTGGTACACACCCTTGGGGTCCCGGGCGGTGATCAGCCCAAAATTATACATAAAGCTCATCAGCTTGGGGATATTTGCCTGTGCCTTCTTATCCCAAACCGATGCGGTGTGACAGCCCGACTGGTACGCACCATCCACCGTGGGGGAAATAATCGTGGCTGCCATCGCTTCCAATTCCTGCGAGGTCATCAACCCGGTGGTGTCCTGCGAGCCCACAATGTTTACCTTCACCCGCACATCCGAACCTGCGTGCAGCACGGTGCCTGCTTTCACGCCCACCATGTTTTTATTAAATATTTTTTCCACCGCGGTCAGGCCCTGTCCGGGGTTGGATACTTCCCTGGCTGGTGCAAATACGGGTGGGATATCTATGCCCAAGGCACCGGCGGCAAAGCTTTGCAGTTTCTTACCAAATACAATCGCATAGGATCCACCCGCACGGATGAACTCCTGTTTCTGCGGGGTCAGGGCTGCGGAAATATCGGTCAGTTCACGGTCGCCCTCGTATAATTTCTTGGTCTTGGTATTGATGGTCAGTACCTTGCCTGTTTCCACCGAGTAGGTCTGTTCAAGTATAGGGTCGCCATTGGCATCGAGCACCGGTTTGCCCTCGGCATCCAGTTTCTTCACCCAGTTGTTTAAATCGATACCGATTCCACCGGTCACACTCACTGTGGTTAAAAAGATGGGGGATATCCCATTGGTACCTGCCACGATCGGGGCAAAGTTTACAAACGGTACATACTTGCTTGCCTGCTTACCCGTCCACAAAGCCACATTGTTCACGCCCGACATCCGGGAGGATCCCACGCCCATCGTTCCCTTCTCTGCGATCAGCATCACCCGCTTGTCCGGGTGCTGGTTTTTCAAAGCGGTGATTTCTCCCTGTGCTTTTTCGGAGATTAAGCACTTTCCATGCAGTTCCCGGTCCGAGCGGGAGTGTGCCTGGTTGCCTGGGGAAAGCAGGTCGGTGGAAATATCTCCCTCCGCTGCAATGTAGGTCACCACCTGAATCTCTTCATCGATGTCTGGGAGTTTGGTAAAAAATTCTGCCTGGGCATAGCTTTCCAAAATATCTTTCGCAATCGGGTTTCCCTGCTTATACGCCTGCTCGATCCGGTCGGTATCTGCTTCGTACAAAAAGACCTGAGTTTTCAGCACCTCGGCTGCCTGACTGGCAATACCTGCATCGTCCCCAAAAGCGAGGTCAATCAATACCCGCACCGATGGTCCACCCTTCATGTGGGAGAGCAGTTCAAAGGCGAAGCTCTGGGAGATTTCCTCCACCGTTTCCTCACCCAGAATAATTTGCTTCAGGTAAACTGCCTTTTCCTCGGCCGCAGTAGTGGTGCCGGGCAGGGTATTGTAGACAAAGAAATCGATCGACTCCTTGCGGTGCGGATGATTGGTGTCCTTGATCTGGCTAATGATTTCTGCCAGCAAGTCACTGCCGTCAATCGGCTTTGGGCTTAGCCCCTGCGTCTTACGCTCTTCAATCTCTGCTAAATATTCCTGATAGTTCATGATTCTTTAAATTGGGTAGTAAAGAAGTAGCTAAATTGATTCCTGTAAATTTTACAACTTCGTAACTTATATATAGAAAAATTCCTTCACCATTCCTCCTTTCCATGCTTCCAGATATTTCATCTTTCACTCTTCAATCTTCCAGTTCACTTGATCAATTTTAAATCTAATGTTTTATTTTTAGTTATGAGTGAAGTTCATATTGATGCGGACCTTAACAAGGTTACTTGGGATAACTTGGTTAAATTCGCAAAAGCTTCGAATCGTGAAATTTCCGATGTTCTTACGGATGCGATTCAGGAATATCTGGATAAAAGGATTAAAAATTCAGAAGTTCAGAAACACCTGAATAATTCCATGGATGCACACAATAAACTAGGACACATGCTTGCTATTAAGTCACAAGCGGCAAGGGATGCTATGGACAGATACAACTCCACCTTTTCCAAACTCGCAGAGTAAGTTTCACTTCTCACTCTTCACCCTTCAATCTTTGATTTTTCCATATTGAAAACCATTAAGTAACACTTTATGGTTTATGTATGAAAGTTGAGCGGCTTACGGAAATAAAAAAGCTGATTGATCGGGCAGGGGAGATGCCCGAGGCTCTCGCACGCAACCTGCACGAATGGTTTCGGGTCGAGCTTACCTACACCAGCAATGCCCTCGAAGGAAATACCCTTACCCGCCGGGAAACTGCCATGGTGGTGGAGAAAGGAATCACCGTCGGCGGTAAAAGTCTGGTCGAACACCTGGAAGCCACCAACCATGCACAGGCCTTTGATTGGATCGTTGAGAGGTCCCGCAAACCACTCAAAAACTTTACCGAAAATGATCTTCTTTCCCTTCACAAAATGATCCTTTCCGGAATTGATAACCAAAATGCGGGCTTTTACCGCAATGTTCCCGTTCGTCTATCGGGGTCCCGTACCGTTCTGCCCAATCCCCGTAAAGTGCCTGACTTGATGTCTGCTTTTCATCAATGGCTCCAATCTAGCCAGAACATTCATCCGGTCGATCTTGCTGCTGAGGCTCATTATCGCCTGGTTACCATTCATCCCTTCGTCGATGGGAATGGGCGAACCGCCCGTCTCCTCATGAACTTCATTCTTTTGTGCCATGGCTATCCTCCTGCCATTATTCGTAAAAGTGAGCGTGGTAAATATTTGGATGCTCTGGAAAAAGCCCAAACCGGAGGTCCCCTCGATGATTATTTGCAGCTCATCTATCGGGCAGTGGACCGCTCCCTCGATATTTATGTGGAAGCCACATCAGGGAAGGGGGACTTTGTGGCCGAGCCCGATGACTCCCTTCTACGCATTGGACAGTTGGCCAAGCAAACGGATATAAATGTCAGCACCATTCGCTTCTGGCTCAGCTCTGGCTTGCTCGAAGTTTCAGAAACCACTTCCAGCGGTTACCAACTCTTTTCATCCTCCATGGTCCTTCGCGTCGAACAAATCAAAACCTTAAAAGAACAACGCTTCACCATCCAGGAAATCAAATCCAAGCTCTCCAAGTAAATTTCAAGTAACAAGGGATGCTGTGGAAAGATACCACTCTGTCTTTGATAAAATGTCCGAATAAATCTAGCTAAACTTTCTTGCTTTTGGGAAAAAATTGTACGAAGTTGGAGGTATAGGCTGACCACTGCGTAGCGGGGGTTGGCTTTTTTATTTGGGCAATATTACCAAGCCATATCCCTGTATATGCCCACTTGGACTTCTTCTAAACTTTTCTTCAATTATTCTGTAGTCTTCCTTAATATTTTTACCAAGTACCATCCGACCAATCGGTGAAACTATTAAGTCTGCGATCTCCAGCCCAGCTGTATTTGATTTTTTGTCCCTCAAATTCAAAGACTCAACAATTCTATCTACTTGGTTTGCTTGCATAAACCTCGTGCCTTGAACCTTTAGGTTTAACCATGCAATCTCTAACTGTTGGTCTAAAGGGGAACCTCTTTTTTCAGCAATTATGAGCCCCTTTGAGTTTTCTTTTTGTAAACCGATACAAAATCTTTCGACTAATATATCTAAACTTAGCATGTAAGGATCGACAGCAGCCATCCCATATTTCTGCAGATGATCTTGTTTTTTAATAACACAGCAAATGACCTCAAACTGAAGATCACTCATTAAAAGGTTCAAACTTTGATAAAAATATTCCCTGAACTCAGGGTTTTTCATAGCTTCAAAACCGTTTCGATTCCTAACGATATCAGATGTATGAAGGTGAATATTTTCGGTGCCAAATATCTCCTTCTTAAACTTTCTAATTCTTGGAGTGGCAATATTTTCAGCGTACTCCATATCCATAATCACTCCACCTAACACAAATAAAGGATACTGGGATTGGATTACACTTAAATTATGATCCCCACTCTCATCTAAAAACAATACCTTCATTTCTCAATTTACTACAATGATCAGAGAGGATTAAGCGAATGCTTATTTTAATTTGATCTCTTCACCCTTCACCCTTCACTCTTCACAATTCACTCTTCACTCTTTCTAAATGTTGCAAATATCCTCCAGAGTATCCATCCCCATGCAGGAAATTGTATTGCAACCCATTCGTTCGCAAGGGGCAGGGGGGCAAAATGTAAACAAGGTATCCACCGCTGTTCATTTATTTTTCGACATCCGTGCCTCCTCCCTGCCCGAGGTTTATAAAGAACGCCTCTTAAAAAAGAAGGACCGCCGGATCAGCCCCGCTGGCACCGTCATTATCAAGTCCCAGTCCGCCCGCACCCAGGAAACCAACCGGGAAAAAGCACTTGTTCGCTTAAAAGAGCTTATTCAGGAAACCATGCAGGTACGCAAGTCCCGCCGGGCAACCACCCCAACCCGCGGTTCCAAAGAAAGACGCCTACAAGCCAAAGGCACCCGCGCCCAAACCAAAAAATTCAGACGCTCCCCCGGAATGGACGACTAAGCTTCCCACTTCACTTTTCATCTTTCACCCTTCACTCTTCCTATCCTTCACGCCTCACTCTTCACTCTTCACACCTCACTCTTCACTCTTCCTATCCTTCACTCTTCCTAAATTCCTAATCGATTCGCCCGCTCATAAAGAATGGTCCGGTAGCCCAGTTGGCGCTCTTCAGACAAAAAACTCTGCCCGATCAAGCGGTCCCATACAGGTAAAGCTTCTTTTAAATCTTTTACCACGCTGTCAATCTGCCCCTCCGTCAATTGCAGGCGCTCTTTGCAGAAATAATTCAGCCACAATTCCTTATTCAGTTTCCTCTTTTTTCCCCGCAAGGGCAGGGCACTTTCTTCTTTGGCATTCTCTAAAACCAGAGTTGAATTCAGGAGGTCATAAGCAGGCGTTAAGGAAACAACACCATCCTGCATCCAAACCGAAAAATTCTTGAGGTGCATATCCTCATTGCCGGTTAGAAAGCAAAACAACAAACGCTTGGCCAGCTTGGGCTTTTCAATCGCGGGGAAAGTACAGAATTGTTCGAGTAATCGAACCACTTGCTCCAGGGAACTATCGTACTTGGTTTCGCGGGTTGCCCCAGAAAGCTGGGCAAAGTCCTCCACATGAACTTTCCCTGTACGCCCCACTCGGTCGTAGCGCTTCACAAAATAGACCCAGCTCGCATCCTTGGCACGCAGCAACCCGTGTGCGGGCACTTCAATTCCTGCCTCGGCAGCCATACGCATGGTCAAGGCCTCATTCGCAGGCACTTCTTCGTAGGCCAACGGGTTTGGCTTCAGGATAAATCGTCCGCCCCGGTCCACCAGCGCAAAAGAGGAATCTTTTAATTTCAGTACCGCCGAAAGCTTGGGCTGTACGCCTTGAATCGACATCTTGTCCGAACGCTTCCTCACCTCCTTTAGCTGGGCTGCATAGGAGTACTCCAAAGGCTCGAGATGCTTAAGCTTGGAGTGAATGCTCTTCAATCCTGGCTCCGAATAACTCCGGCCCGTAGGCAACGGCTCTAAGTTGATCGGGCAATATGCCATAGCTAGCTTGCCTGCTTTTCGGGAATGGAAACTTCTGCCTGGTAGACCGAAAGAGAACCAACCAGATCCTGCCCAACCGTCACCAATTGTGTAAAGCAGTCATTACGATCAATCTTTTGTTTTTTGAGAAGGGCATTCAATTGCTCGCCCTCCGGCAACAAACCATCCAATACCGCAGGAAAGGTTTCAAAGACATATGGCTCCTTGCGAACAGGAAGAGTCAGTGAAATAGGGATCTCTGCATAACCCTCAACATACACAAAGCTCCATCCACCATCAGGCACTTCTTCTAAGTGCCCGGCAAGGATCCCAGACTGAAAAATCGCTGCCCTTCGAAAGGTCTTTGTTTGGCCTTCCGTCATTCAGATTCTCCCCGGGATTGTTTCCATTTATCCACCAATGGACCAACAGGCTCCAATTCTAAATTAAGAACAGAGAGGATTGTTTCGATATGTATCCAAACCGTTCGTCCCTTTCCTGCTTCCATGTCCTGGATCACCGACCGGCTGACACCCGCCAACTCTGCCAGCCCGACTTGGGTCAACCCAGCCTTCTTCCGATGAAAGGAAATTAAATGTCCAAGTTGCTCGCTACGCATGATATATCCTGCAAAATTAGTTACTTCAGATAAATATTTCACAACCAAAGCCTGAAATCAATCTTTTTGCATGATATAAAATGCATAAAGCCCGATTTGGCACCTAAACCCTAAATCCTATGTCCAATAACCATCAAAATGCATGATATATCAGGCAGGATGCCCCCTTCACCCTTCACTCTTCCTTATTCTTTGCCTTTCCCACTTTGCTGAGCATTTTAGATGCTCATGCAATCTGAACAGATCATGCCTGGCCAGCGCTGGGTGAGCGATGCCGAGCCCGAACTGGGCCTCGGTGTAGTTATGAGTGCGGGTAGTGGGCGGGTATCCATTCTTTTTCCGGCGGCGGATGACCGTCGCGAATATGCCCTCGAGTCCGCCCCCGTCCGCCGGGTCGCTTTTGAGGTAG
>CAXBQX010000063.1:0-10374 GCA_963978365.1 uncultured Opitutales bacterium
CATGCATTGGATGTGGAAATTTGCGGTCTTTACTGGCACTTTGTTGATATTGTTTGGATTATTATTTTCCCCGTCATTTACCTGATGGAATATGCCATGTAATCTTACTTCATTTTAATTTTTAAAATCATGAGCGGACATTCTGAAGACCCAGTAGCAGAAGAAAGCAAGCGCTTCTTCACCTTTTTTAATTTATCCATGTTTCTTGTCGCCATCACCGGCGTCGAGATTGTGATTATTTATGTTAAGACATTTGAGAGTGCTTCCATCATTGGTGTGTTATTCGCAACCTCTATCATCAAGTTTACCGGGGTGGTATGGTGGTTTATGCATCTCAGGTGGGACAAAGTACTGAACACCATATTATTTCTCATGGGATTAGTCATTGCTTTGGCTACCTACTTTGCTGTGATTTATATGTCTGACTCCCACCCAGTGGTGGAAAAATTTGAGGTGGCTAAAATCGAAGACCAATGGAAAGCCAAGCATGCGTACAAAGCGAGTGATTTTGTCCTGCAACAGGATGCATTCTTTCAAGCTAAGTCAGACTTCGAATCAGGGGATCAGTTTAACCCCAAAAACTGGAAAAAAGTAAAAGGTATTCCCCACGCTATTTCCTACCGTATTACTGGTGGTGCTGATACCATTGAGATCAACTCACTAAATCCAGAAACCCCATTTTTCCACTTATCCCATCCACAAGGGGAAAAAGAAATTGAAGCTTCGACCACTGCTCTACTCGCTTCATCCGCAACCACGGCTGACTTTCGTTTAAAAGTACGTTCTGAAGCATTCTGGACTGAATCTCAGTAGTAAGAAACCTACACCACTCGATACAACCCGCTCATTTGCCATAGGCGGGACTATCTTTAGGAATCTTTTTCATACTACATGGAAAACTCTCCGATTACATTACTCCATTGGCATACCGAACCAGCCCTGATTGGTGGGATCCTGTTTGTAGGTTGGGCTTACTCCCTATTTATGGGCCCATATCGCGAAAAGGTATGCCCGGACTCACCAAACACACTTAAACATTCTCTGTGGTTTTCAGCCGGGTTAATCACCTTTTACCTCGCAGTTGGATCTCCCTTGGATCCTCTAGGTGAAAACTTTCTATTTTCCGCCCATATGATCCAGCACAACATCCTTATGTATGTGTGCCCCCTCTTTATTCTTCTCGGTCTTCCCAAAGCCTTAGTGGATCACTTTCTTTCATCCAAACCATTGCTGGAAGGAACCCTGCGTTTTCTTGCCCACCCCATCATTGCAGGGTTACTTTTCACTCTGGTCTTTTCCTTCTGGCATGTGGGTGCATTTTATGAAGCCGCCATCCGGGACAAGGTCATTCATATGGCCGAACACCTCTCGATGTTTTTTGTCTCTTTGCTGATGTGGTGGCCCATCTGTGCACCCTCAGACCGGGTGCCACCCGTTCGGTTTGGACCACAAATGCTCTACATCCTTGCCCTCATGCTTGGGCAAACTCCGATCTTTGCCATCCTTACCTTTTCCAAGGATGTTTTATATGACACCTATTTTTATGCCGAGCGCATCATGGAGCTCTCCCCGATTGAGGATCAAAAAGCTGGCGGTGTCCTGATGAAGCTTGCCAATATGGCCGTTTCCGTGGGCGTACTTGGTTCTATCTTTTACCGCTGGGTGAAAAGTCAACCGGCCCCAGGAAAAGTTGCCTAATCTTACAATCTGGATACGAGCAGTTCTCTTTCGAAAAGCATTTCCTTCGGAAGAAATTCAGATAATTGCAGGAATAACTCCTCGTGCCTAAGGGTTTGCATACGCAAACTTTCAGGGTCAATTTTCATGAGCTCCTGCCACTGTTCTTCGCTAAATTCCATTCCTGACCAATCGAGATCTCTTTGCCTGGGTGCCCAACCGAGTGGGCTTTCCACTGCACGGGCCTTGCCCGATGTGCGTTCGACTATCCAGCGCAGCACCCGCATATTTTCGCGAAATCCGGGCCAAAGAAACTTTCCGTTTTCATCTTTCCGAAACCAATTCACATGAAAAATACGGGGTTTATTCTCGAGTCTCTTGCCCATGCGTATCCAATGACGGAAATAGTCCCCCATATTGTATCCGCAAAACGGTAGCATCGCCATCGGGTCCCTTCTTAAATTCCCCAGTTTTCCTTCAGCAGCAGCAGTGGTTTCCGATGCGAGCGTGGCTCCAAGATATACCCCATGGTTCCAATTGAAAGATTGATAGACCAAGGGAATATCCGACATTCTGCGCCCTCCAAACACAAAAGCGGCAATAGGAACACCTGCAGGGTTTTCCCAGTCCTGATCAATGGTCGGACACTGGCTGGCCGGTGCGGTAAAGCGTGCATTCGGATGAGCTGCTGGGGTTCCTGAATCCGGGCTCCAGTCATTTCCACGCCAATCGATCAGACTTTCGGGTGCTTGATCGGTTAAGCCTTCCCACCAAACATCTCCATCCTTCGTGAGAGCCACATTGGTGAAAATCGTATTTTGTTTCATTGATTCCATCGCATTGGGGTTGGTTTCCCAGGATGTACCCGGAGCTACTCCAAAAAAACCAGCTTCCGGATTGATCGCCCTGATTCCACCATCCTCATCTGGCTTCAGCCAGGCAATATCATCTCCAACGGTGGTCACTTTCCAGCCGGTCATACTGTCTGGAGGAACCAACATGGCCATATTGGTTTTTCCACAGGCACTGGGGAAAGCCCCCGCCACATAGGTCTTTTCCCCATCGGGATTTTCTACCCCTAAAATAAGCATGTGCTCAGCCATCCACTCGTTGTCCCGGGCCATACAGGATGCGATACGCAGAGCCAGGCACTTCTTCCCCAGCAACGCATTCCCTCCGTACCCACTTCCGTAGGAAACAATGGTCCGTTGCTCGGGAAAATGAACAATGTAAGTATTCTCGGGGTCGCAGGGCCAGGGCACATCCTCCACACCCTCAGTCAGGGGCATCCCTACCGAATGGAGGCAGGGAATGAAAAAGTCCTTCTCTCCTAAGGAATCCAAAACCTCTTTTCCCATACGGGTCATGATTCGCATATTGAGAACCGCGTAAGGAGAATCCGTAACTTGGACACCATATTGGGAAATGGGCGATCCAATCGGACCCATACAGAAAGGAACAATATACATCACCCGTCCTTCCATACATCCCTTGAATAACCTCTTTAGCTTAGCCCGCATTTTCCGGGGTTCTTCCCAGTTATTCGTCGGTCCAGCGTCCTCTTTCCCATAACTGCAGATAAATGTTCTGCTTTCCACCCGGGCCACATCCCGTGGATCGGATCGAACCAAGAAACTATTGGGTCGTATTTTTTCATTCAGGCGGATCATCGAGCCCTGTTCAATCATCTGCTCGCATAGTTGATCCCATTCATCATCCGAACCATCACACCACTGCACACTCGACGGTTGGCACATTTCCACCATTTTATCCAACCATTTGAGCAGGGCTATATTTTGCGTTTTAGATCGATCGTACAGTTCCTTATCAATTCCCATCTTTCCTTCGCTAGGGAGTGACTGTGGGATAGTCAAACCTTGTTCCTCAAAGCTTAGGTAAATTAGTCTGTTTTTCTTATTTATGGGAATAAATCGGGTTTGCTTTAGGTAGACACTGCTTTAGCATGCGATTCCGAGCATATGAGTTGGCAACCCAAAACAAGAAACGCCGTCCTCGCATTAGAGGATGGAAGCCTATTTCGCGGATTCGCTTTTGGAGCGAAAACTACCGTTACTGGAGAAGCGGTTTTTAATACCGGTATGACTGGTTATCAGGAGACTCTGACCGACCCGTCTTACTTCGGGCAAATCGTCACCATGACGACTCCACAGATCGGGAACTACGGGATCAACCTCGATGATGAGGAATCGGACGGACCTAAAGTTGCGGGCTTTGTGGTGCGTGACCTTAGCCCCGTGGTGAGCAACTGGCGGGCAACGGGGAACTTGTCCGACTATCTCGAACAACATGGAATTCCAGGAATTGAGGGAATCGACACCCGTGCCTTAACCAAGCGTATCCGGGTACATGGAGCCCTCAAGGCCTGCCTGAGCACGGAGGATATTTCCGATGAGGAAGCCCTGCAAAGAGCAAAAAACTGGGAAGGTATTGTGGGTCAGGACTTCGTTAAGGAAGTCACCTGCAAGGAGTCTTTCGTCTGGGACGCATCAGGTGAACTCAGCCAACCCTTCTCCGTACCGGGCACATCTCTTTCTACTTCTGAATCATCCGACGGGCAGGTTCACCGCCTGGTTGCTTTTGATTTCGGGGCCAAGCGAGCGATTTACCGAAACCTTAGACGCAGCGGTTTTGAGGTCACCGTCCTGCCGGCAGATGCCACCGCCGAGGAAGCCCGCTCCCACAACCCGGATGCGATCTTTTTATCCAACGGACCAGGAGATCCTTCCGCTCTCGATTATGCCCACTCCACTATCAAGGAGCTGATTGATGACTATCCAATTTTCGGAATTTGCCTTGGCCATCAGGTGCTCACCCATGCCATCGGAGCATCGACTTACAAACTCAAATTTGGTCATCGTGGAGGAAACCAGCCGGTCAAGAATGTGGAAACCGAGAAAGTTTCCATCACCTCCCAAAACCACGGCTTTGCTTCCTCCAAGGAAGAATTGGAAGCTCATGGGGCCGTGGTTACAGAATACAACCTCAATGATGATACAGTATCTGGTATGCGGATTGAGGGTAAGCCGGTATTTTCTGTACAGTATCACCCGGAAGCGGCTCCTGGACCCAACGATGCCCAGTTTCTTTTTTCCTCTTTCCATAAACTCGTGAGCGAGCACAAAGGGAAGAAAGTACCTGCCTAAGTTATGAGCAGGTGCGGGTTGCTCTATGATCCCGTCTTTCTCAAGCATAAAACGGGGGCAGGTCATCCTGAGCAACCCAAGCGCGTTAGCCATCCCCACCAAGCGATTGTAGAAGCGGGCCTCGATCAAAAGATTCTGCCTCTGTCCTGTACACCCTGCGAAATAAAGCATCTGCAAAGAGTGCATGCACCATCCTACCTGATACAGGCAGAAAAAGAGATCGAGGATGGATACACCCAACTCAGCACAGGCGATACTTCGGTCTGTGAGGATTCGTGGGATGTGGCTCTCCGGGCGACTGGTGGAGTGGTCGGTGCGACTGATAAAATCCTCTCCGGAAACATGGATCGGGCCTTCTGCCTGAGCCGCCCACCGGGCCATCATGCCACTCCATCGAAGGGAATGGGCTTTTGTATCTTTAACCATGCAGCGGTGGCCGCACGGTATGCTCAGGCGGTTCATGGAGTTGGCAAGGTTCTGATCGTGGACTGGGATGTGCACCACGGCAACGGCACCCAGGATATTTTTTACGAGGATGAATCAGTCTACTTTTTTAGCACCCATCAATCCCCCTGGTATCCGGGCACCGGCAGTCGGGAAGAAACCGGATCGGGAAATGGACTGGGGTTTACCCGAAACCATCCCCTACCCTCCGGTTCAGGTCACGCGGAAATCGTGGAAAATGCATTTGCCGATGATCTGGTTCACCGAATGAACCGGTACCGCCCGGAATTTGTAATCATCTCCGCCGGGTTTGACTCCAAACTCGGAGATCCTCTTGGTCAGTTCCAGCTTACGGACGATGATTTTTCCGAACTCACCCGGGTAATCCGCTCCATCGCCGATGAACATGCTGAAAGCCGGGTGCTATCCATCCTGGAGGGTGGGTATCATTTGGAAGGTCTCAGCCAAGCCTGCGTGGCTCACCTAAAGGCTTTAATTTAGAAAAAGAAACCTCTATCGGCTCAAGGTGCCAATCGGGCGCATCCCAGCCGTCACCTCGGCATCCAGTTCCATCATCCGGGCAAGTAGTTCTTTGGCTTTCTCTGGTTCCTGTTTAGCCAAATTCTTTTGTTCTCCCACATCTGCTTCCAAATCATAAAGTTCGATACCGTTGTTGGCTTTACGCAGTTTGTACTTCCCCTGCCTCAGTGCTTGGACCTGTTTGGTATAATAGAGAAACTCGTTCCGAACGGAGGGTCCCTTACCGAGCAGCAATGCCGACTGATCCAAGCCGTCAATCGGCCCATGGGTCTGGGCCTTTACACCCCCCAATGCGGAGAGTGTGGGCAACAGGTCAATGGTTGAAATCATTTCATTGGATTGGGTGCCCGCCGGTATCCGCCCAGGTCCCCAAACCACACAGGGTACACGCATCCCGCCTTCATAGGTGGTTCCCTTTCCTTCTCTTAAAGGAAGTGCTTGCCCACCATGATGATCGAAGATCAACCATGGCCCGTTATCTGAGGTGTATACAAGGATGGTATCGTCCTGAAGGTTAAACTGATGTAAGGTATCGTAGATTCTACCCACCTGCTCATCGATATGCTCGATCACATCCTTGTAGGGGTATTTTGAATCCACATCGTGAATATCACGGGGCAAGTAAAGGGGCACATGGGGCATACTATGGGCCAGGTATAGGAAGAATGGTTTCTTTGCCTTGGTCGACTTTTGGATAAAAGAAATGGCTTCGTCGGTGTAGCGACGGGTAATGGTATGCTGATCGACTGGGTGTTCGATGATTTTTTCATCCCGAATCAGCGGGGTCATCCATAGGTCATTGCTCTTAGGATCTTTCCAATATTTATCCCAAAGCCCGTACTGTGGACGATTGACCCCCGCCGGATGGCTCATGTCATTGGAATAAGGGATTCCAAAATATGAATCAAACCCCTGGCGGGTAGGCAAAAATTCCGGGTGGTGCCCCAGGTGCCATTTGCCCACAGAGGCTGTGGCATACCCATCCTTTTGGAAAAGGTCGGCAATGGTCGTTTCTTTAGGATTTAGGCCCACCTCATCGCGTGGGAAAAGTACGGTTTTATCTGCTAACACACGCTTGGGATAACACCCCGTGAGCAAGGCGGCACGAGATGCAGAACAGACTGGGTTGGCCGAGTAAAAACTGGTTAACCGCATGCCCTCCTTCGCCATTCGGTCAATTCTGGGCGTGCGGATATCGGGAGACCCGAAACAGCCCAGGTCCTGATATCCCTGATCATCCGTGAATATAATAATCACATTCAGTTTATTCTCTGGCTTCCCTGCTAAATAAGACGAAAACGCAATAAATAATAAAGCGGACAGAAATGAACCCATCCCAAAGAATGATTGGTGTGCTCTCATAGATTTTAGAGTGAAAGAAAGTTAACTTTTTTCGAGTGAAATCGGTCTGCCCTTTTTTTCTTTTTAGAGAACCCCCAAGGTCTTAGGTGGACAAATAGGAAAGCTTGTTCAAAAGTAGATGCAATACAGCTTATGCAAAGATCATGAAATTTGTTTCCTCTTTCCTCCCTCTTCTGCTCGCCAGTTTCCTGTACGGTGCAGCCAAACAGAATGCCCACCCAAATGTGATTTTCGTCCTTGCTGACGACTTGGGCATTGGGGATATATCCCCGACGAATTCGGAGTGTAAGATTAAAACTCCACACTTACAAAAAATGGCGGATGAGGGCATTACCTTTCACGATGCCCATACCTCCAGTTCGGTCTGCACCCCCACCCGTTATGGGGTACTCACCGGTCGGTATAACTGGCGCTCCCGTCTTGCCCGGGGAGTGCTCAGTGGTAACAGCGATCATTTAATTCCTGCTGAAAGAGCTACGGTAGGACATTTGCTCAAGCAAGCCGGGTATCACACCCAAATGATTGGCAAATGGCACCTTGGGTGGGACTGGGACCGTTCGGGAAAAGGATGGAATAAGATCAATTTTGAAAAACCGGTGAAGAATGGGCCAGATATCAATGGCTTCATCAATTACTACGGACACTGCGGTTCTTTGGATATGCCTCCCTATGTATGGGTGGATACTGGAAAGGTCACCGCTTTGCCAGATCGGGAAGAAGGAGTTGATAGAACCGAAGATCCATATGGTTGGTATCGGAAAGGTCCGATCGGGCCCGATTTTAAAATTGATGAAGTGCTGCCCCATTTATTCGAAAAAAGTGTGGCTTATGTAAAAGAACGGGCCAAAAAGAAAAAACCTTTCTTTCTTTACCTCCCCTTGCCCGCTCCTCATACCCCCATCGTTCCCGTTCCTCCATTCAAAGGGGCCAGTAAGATGAATCCTTATGCTGATTTCATGATGCAGGTGGATCACCACATGGGAGATTTATTTCAAGCCCTCAAAGATGCGGGCGTGGATGATAACACCCTGGTTTTCTTTACCAGTGATAATGGTTGCTCCAATCAGGCCAACTTCGAAAAATTAGCTGAGTTTGGTCACGATCCAAGTGCCGGATTCCGCGGGCATAAAGCAGATATTTACGAGGGCGGTCACCGGGTACCCTTAATCGCACGCTGGCCAAACGGTATCCAAGCAGGGCAAAACACAAATGCCATGGTCTGCCTGACTGATCTATACTCCACCCTTGAGGAAATTACCGGGCAGAAAAAAAGACCGGATGCGGGTGAGGACTCCTTCAGTTTACTTCCTGCTTTCGCCGGAAAAACTTCCACCGAGCGAACCACACTGATCAGTCATTCCGTCGATGGGTCTTTTGCCATTCGCCAGGGAGACTGGAAACTCTGCCTCTCTGCTGGAAGTGCCGGATGGAGTGCTCCCAAGGAACCCGATGCCAAAAAGCAAGGACTCCCTCCCATGCAGCTCTACAACCTCAAAGCGGACAAAGCAGAGCAAAACAATCTCTTTCAACAGAAAAAAGGCAAAGTGAAAGAACTGCTCGATCTGCTGGAAAAAGAAGTTTCATCGGGCCGTTGCACCCCCGGGGAATCGGTCCCCAATGACCGAAAGGTTACCTATCTGCCAAACGGGTACAAACCCTCCTGAAAAAAAATTTAAGAAAAATTGGAATTTTGAAAAAAAGGGGCGTATAGTACCCATACAAAAGATATTCAGTACAAGTTCTGCTCCTTCGTCAAAATACATTAAGCCATTATTCATAAAGGAAGGTCGACAGGCTTAAAGGCTCTAATCTTTTCCAAGCACCGAGAAATCGGTGCTTTTTTTTGAGCTTAGCCCAAGCCCTGAACAGACCAGCCCTCGCGGTATTCTCTTTGTACAAGGGCAGTCGCATCTGCGTGGCCAGTAAACTCCAACTTCTCTCCATTCCAAAGCAAGTTTACTCCGGGAAAGTGCGAGGCTATCCCACCGAGCAGGATCGTTTCGGTCAGAGGACCCGAGTAATCAAAATTGGCCGAGGGCATTTCCTTCACTCCCCGAACCGCATCGATGAAGTCGTGCCAGTGATTGGTTCCAGACTCTGGACGGATCACGAATTTTTCAAACTTCTTTTGCGGATAAAGGCTGGGCATACCCAGGTGAGGCAGAAGCATCACCCCTTCAGTCCCTATGATCACCGATCCCTGCTTAGGTAATGGTTTGCCTTCAAGCATGGACAGGACCCTGGCTGGCGGACGGGCGGATCCATCGTACCAGGTAACCGGAAGAACCTTCCCCTCCGAATAGGGTGTCTGAGGAAATTGATATTCAACCACCGCATCCACTCCCCAGTTATGCTCATTGGGTGAGGAACCCACGGATTTTAAGGATATGGGATAGGTCAAACCGAGTGCCTTGAAAGTCGGATCGTATATATGACAGCCCATATCCCCAAAGGTACCCCCACCATAATCCAAACGCTTCCGCCAATTACCCGGATGATAGTACCCTCTAATATAATCATGGAAGGGAGCGGGCCCCACCCATTGGTCCCAGTCCAACCCCTCGGGTACGGGGTCTTTGCGGTCAGGTTTTGGATTTGGGTCGCCCCAAGTTTTGTCGCTAAAGGAATGAGCCTCCACCAACTTGCCGATTGCTCCCTCATGAACCAAGCGTACAGCGGTGCGATATTCTTTCATCGAGTGACACTGTATGCCCATTTGGGTAACCAATTTTTTCTTACGGGCATATTCAGTGAGAACACGGGACTCTGCCACTCCATGGGTCAGGGGCTTTTGTCCATAAACATGGATACCGCGCTGCATCGATTGCATCGCCATGGACGCGTGCATATGGTCCGGGGTGGATACATTTACGGTGTCCAATTCGTCCCCTTCTTTCTCCAGCATCTCTCGCCAATCCGCATATACCCTCGCCTGCTTAAATTGGTTTCCTGCCTTTTCCCTGCGTTGCGGATCAATTTCTGCGATCGCCCGGACATCGACATGGGTATGCTTGGCGATATTTCGCAAATCGGTCATCGCCATGCCCCCTCCACCAAAACTGGCATGCTGGACCCGTCCATTGGGGGAGGATTGAGCCCAGGAAGTACGGGCAACAAAGGGAAAAGCGAGCGAACTAGCAGTAAGTTGAAGGAAATTGCGTCGACTGGTCATAAGGCAAAACGGGTT
>CAXBQX010000064.1:0-9813 GCA_963978365.1 uncultured Opitutales bacterium
TTCAGGTGAAGAAAATCTAAAAACTTTGGTTATCCCTAAATTTTGGAGGCAGCATAACGGATCGCATCCTCTATAATATCTAGATCTTCATCCGTATGAGCCGCGGAGATAGCGGTTCTAATTAGATCCTTCCCCGGAGGCACCCCGGGGGCAATTGAAATGATGGCATACACTCCTTTCTCAAGAAGTGCCTTCCAAAAGTAGTAAACCTTTTCTTTCTTCCCTAAAACAATGGGGACAGCAGGCGATTCACTTTCCCAAGTATCCAGTCCAAGTTCTTTTAGCAGGTCAAGATAACGGGTTAAATTTTTGTTGAGTCGTTCACGGTGTTCTGGTTCGGAGCGAAATATCTTTAGAGCAGCATGGGCACCGGCA
The DNA here is from genome assembly GCA_963978365.1 of uncultured Opitutales bacterium. GTDB lineage: Bacteria > Verrucomicrobiota > Verrucomicrobiia > Opitutales > Seribacteraceae > Chordibacter. The sequence continues at coordinate 376 of CAXBQX010000064.1, forward strand.
GTGGCAGCAGGTGAAAGGGCAGCGGAGAAGATTGTCTGCTTGGAGTGACTTCGCATGTAGTCAATCCCTTCTCGGGTAGAGCAAACAAACCCACCTGTTCCTGAAAATGATTTTGAGAAGCTTCCACAAATTACATCTACCTCATCAGTCATTCCAAAATGATCTGCAGTGCCTCTGCCATCTTTTCCCAGGACACCGACACCATGAGCATCATCCAGGATAACAAATGTATTATATTTTTTGGCCGCATGAATTAATTCAGGAAGACGGGCAATGTGACCCTCCATCGAGTAAACTCCTTCCACTACCAGAGCTTTGGGGACTTTAGGATCTTCAGTGGAAAGGAGTTCGCGTAAATGTTCTGGGTGATTATGGGCAAACCTTTCACAGTTTGCTCCACTTAACTGGATACCACTCCAAAGCGAGGAATGAAGGTTTTTATCTGCGAAAATTAAGTCCTTCCGATCAACAAAACCAGTGATCGCAGAAGCACAAGCCAAGTACCCAGCAGAAAATACATGACATGCCTCCTTTCCTAAAAAATCTGCGAGTTCTTCCTCTAACTCGCGATGAAAAATTCTCCCGCCATTAGCCAACCTTGCTCCTGTAGTACTGCTTCCCCATTGATGCAAGGCATTGGTGGCAGCTTCTTTGATTTTAGGATGCTGAGAAAGTCCAAGGTAATCATTGCTGGATAGCATGACATACTCCTTGCCTTCTTTTTTTACACGGGTACCGCTCTGTTCCTCAAAAATATGGTAGTAGGCATCATACTTCAGTCTAAGCTTGGTGGCGTCATCCGAATGGATGCGGTCCCATATGCTGGAGGTATGCGTTGAGCGAAAGAGTGAGGCCATACCTCACACTATCTCAAGCGTTTAGCGACTCAAAACAAAAGTGGAAATGAACCTTACTCCGTTCTTTTGATCACATGAAAGCCAAATCCGGTCTCCACAACCTCGGAAACCTCTCCAACCTCTAATGCAAAGGCTGCTTCAGAAAAGGGCTTGGCCATTACTTCGAACTTGAATTTACCAAGGTCACCACCCTTTGGACCTGAAGGACCGTCCGAATGCTGTTTTGCCATGTCTGCAAAATCTTTCCCTTCATTGAGAATCAGATTACGGATGCGCTCAGCTTCTTTTTTAGCCGCTTGTTTTCCTCGCTTGATCTTGGCGTCTGCACGGTCTGCTCCTTTGTAAGAAATCAGGATGTGAGAGGCTGCCACTTCATCGGGTAAAACAACTTCTGGGTTTTCCTTGTTCTTTACAAAGGAGGCTCGATCCAAACGAATTTTTTCATACACATCGTTGGAGATCACATAATACCAACCTGCAAGGTTTTGATTAAGCTCGTTCACTTTTTGGCGGGCTTGTGCGACTTTCTCATCGTACTCTCTTTGTTTGCGTGCATTGGAACTCTTAATTCTTGCAACTTCAGCATCCTCCTCTGCTTTTTTCTTGGCTTGTTCTGCGTCTTTTTCTGATGAGGAATTGTTGTCGGCAGTGGTTGTCTTGGCCGGAGCTTTCGACTTTTGAGCTGTTACTCCTGCAGGAGGAGGTGGCGGAGTGATGCTTGGGGGAGCGGTTGGGGGTGTGAAATCGGGTGGAGTGCCAGGCTTTGCGACAGGTCCTTTATCACCTTCGGGCCCTTTCGCACCAGTAGCGGAGGGGAGTGCGTCTAGTGCTGGAGGGGTAAGCAGGGATTCATTTACACGGGCAAATGCATAGATGTAGCGACTGTCTCCCGTAGCATTTTCATCTTCTTCGGGGCCTCGGTAAATTTCGCCGAAACGCAAGACATACTCGACACCACTTTCCATTCCAACGAGAACTTCACCTTTATTGGATACTACTTTGGGTACAGTTTGTCCGGCGGCGTCCTTGGCCGCGATGGTGTAAAATCCTTTTTGTTGAAGGGACTGGACTACGGCCTGATTATTGGCATCTCTTAAATTCGAGAAGAATTCACTTCCTTGCTCAAGGTTCTTAACCAGAATATCCGGCTTTCTTTCCACATCGATAATTTCGAGGTCATCCAGAGCATCCTTGAGTGCGTCCAAAACTTCCTTATCCAGCTCTTCATTATCCTGGAGATTGGAACCTGTAAGGCTCCATTTGGAATCAGCGAAATTTAAAACGAAAGGATCACTTTTCCGGTTAATCTGACCTTGAGCCAAATTGACATCATAGTTGTCCAAGGTGATTTGCTTGATCTTCCGTTTATCGAGATCGAGGAAGTCCTGCTCAACCCAGTCCACAAATTTGGATGAAACATTACGGGCATTTCTCACATCAACCCGAAATACTGCGTTTTGTTCAGGCTTTCGGACAAAATAAGTACCAGGAAGTCCCTCCACTTCATCTCCAATGATTAGGCTGGCTAAATTGGATCCTGAGCTATTTTTGAGGTGGATCAGGCGGCCGATTCCGGACTCGGTTGCATTTGCTTTGCTCGGATCCAGTACCCCTAGCTTGCTGTGTTCACCTGCACCTTCCCCTGCCTGATCGATAATTCTTAAATCGAAAAGCATGCTCGCAACATCCTTGAGCTGGTTATCCTCATTGGCAGGGTAATCCGCTTTGCCCGGGCGACGAATGAACCATCCTTTCTCCGTTTGAGTGACCTCAATGGACTTGGACTGGATATCTTCATCATCCACTTCCACAATTTCAATTCCGGTGACGGCTCGCGGATCAAAGGATGCAAAGAGGGCCTGGCCCATCAGATTAGGTTTTGCTGATGGATCTCTTTTGGTCGGAGAAGTCAAGGTGGCGATAGCTACGGCCGCGATTGCAGCTACGAGAAATGTGATGGTTTTCTTATTTTCGTTCATATCTGAGTGATGTCGAAAGTTGAGGGAAAGCTTGTATTAACAAGATTTAGGATCGTACCCGTGAATCCACTGCACCCTGAATTTCAGCGGCACGCTTTTTATAATAAACGAATAGGGCGATCAAAAGTAAGGGGAGGGGAGGAATAAACACAGAAAGCCGCTGAATGCTTCTTTGCTTCTCACGAATTTCTCGGTCCCTCTTCCTTTCTGCATCCTTCACCTTCACATTCGTGGTTTGGCGTAATTCACGCTCCCTTTTAGCGAGGTTTTTTTGCAGTTTGGCAGCCTCGGTCTGAAGAACCTGCATGAACTGGCCCTGGGTCATGGATCCCTGGCTGTTCTGGACTTCAGCAAGGGCTTCGTTGAGCTTGCGGTTTTCATCCTGCAAAATTTCCTGGATGGAGCTTTCAGCTTCCTGGATGGTGCGGGAGGCCACTTCACGGGCAGCTTCGATGCTCTTCTCAAATTCTTCGAGAGTGCGGTGCAACCTCCTGCGGTTACGGATATCAAGCAGGCTGTCCTCACCCGAAAGATGATCAATGAGGTTGAGAGAGAGGGTGACATTGTCCACATCCAACGGGAAATCAGACTCTGGGCCACGACTGCGAATATTGAAAAATGGGTCTGCGAGCATATCCACATCCGCTACCAAAACCACATTGATTTGATTGGTCTGGTTTCCTTCTTTCACTTCGCCCGAAATGGATGCTGCAATCACTTCCTGCAAACCGGAGCCTGGGTAGAGAGTACGGTCTGGGTTGAACCGCCGTGGAGTTCCGAATACGCCACCAGTCCAGAAGGTTTCCAAGCTTGTGGTTCCGGCGAGTGGACCACCGCGTGTACGGAGAAGGGGTTGGAAGTTAAGGTTGCCTGATCCACGGGGATAGAGAGTACCTGGGCAGGTGAACAAGCAGTATTGTAACTCCGAGGTAATCGGGTCGTTATGAAAGGAGTTGGGTAATCCACCCACATAGACAAACTCATCCGGGAAATTCTCCGATCGGGGAATCTTGGGGAATGGATTATAGGGATCCCGTAAGATTCTTTCCTGCAACCCACCCAACCTGGTATCGAGATCGGAGAGAAGTCGCTGCTCCACGAAATTTCGGATAGGGTGGTTGCTTTCCATCTTATCAAAAGCGTTTCGCAAAGAGGTAAGCTTTAGGCTATTCCAATCATTCTGGCTGAGAGATGCATTGGATTTTAATCTGGCCTCATATTCCGATGCTTTGGTGATTAAGTTATCCAAACTGGTGAAGAATGTGCCAACTTCAGGGAAGCGCCCGCGTGCAGGAGCTAAGCTGCGGGTGGCATTTTGCTTGAGGCTTTGTAATTCGTCCTGAATTTTTTTCAGCCTTTCCATCGGGTCTAGGTTGAAGTTTACCTGCAATAAGTCCCAAAGTTTGTTGAGATCTCCTTTCTCCGGAGCACTGCCACCTTCTGGACCACTGTTATTATTTCTGCGAGGTTCATAAGTGCCAGTCACACTTCCTTGAATCAATGGAAGTGGATCCTCAAAAATAGCTGTCGGAATACCCGATTTGATTGCCGCCACCAGATCGTCCATTTTTTCATTATCCAAAGTGCTTGGCTGGACAACGATGAGTGCATCGTAATCTTCGGAAGATATATCTCCACCGGTGACTTCCTGCACATCATATTGTTTGTTTAACTCGTTGAAAAATTCCCAAGCCGGTGTGCCTCCACCCAAGTTAAATCCCATAATACCCATGCCAGCTGTACCAAGCACGGGTGCATCGGTGGCAAATACACCCAGAGTCTTTTTCTTTTGCGATCCGCTTACGGAGTTGATGGTGCGGATAATTTCGTACTCTACGGGTAATCCTTTGTAGAGGAAAGGGATGGTTTGCTGACCATTATCTCCCTTACAAACGAGGCCCATGTAGAGGTCTTTTTGCCAGGGAACCATCCGTCCGCCTTCCATAACGAAAAGGGGAGGGGTTACTCCATTCTGGTTTTCTACCCCATACTTCTCCGCGGTCGCGGATGCATTGTCCTCGGGAGTGATCACATGAATGTTCACAGAAACCAGTTTGGTTTCCCGATCGATCTCACGCAGAGCCGTAAGCAAATTAATGCGTGTCTGGACATATTGTTCAGGCATGGACTCAGAGGGGGAGATAAAAGCATCGATTTCGACAGGGCTATTTAATTGCCCAAGTAGGTCCATGGATCCTTCTGATAAACTGCTCAGTTGCTCCGCAGTGGCATCGATACGCACGACATCGTGGTTGCGAAAGTACTGGGTTAGGGCAAAGGCTGTCACCACCGTAGCAGCCACCCGGATACCAAAGTGGGAGTATTTGCTCTTTCCTTGGGGGCTTCCAACCCAGTGCCGTCTTCCGATTAGAATGGATGAGAGGTAAAGCATGGCGATGGCCAGACCAAGGAAGAAAATCATGCCGGAGGTACTGATGATACCACGGCTAAAATCGAGAAAGTTGGTTGCGATGGCCCATTCAGAATCAGGTAGAAGTGCGAGAGGCGAGTTGAAGGCCACGCCCAAAACGAATGCCACAGTCAGATTGGGTGTCAGGAAGGAGGCAACCATCCCGATCGCAATCATGCTAAGCCCAACAAACCAATATCCAATGTAAGTGGAAGCTAATAAACCAAAATCAGGGTTCCCCAGCTGGCTGAGAACATAATAGTTGGCGATCAGGGAGATCACCAACGATACAGAGAAGATAGCCACCGCACCAAGGTATTTTCCTATGACCACATCAAAGTCGCTTCCGGGTAGCGTTAGCAATAGCTCATCGGTTCCCTGGCGTCTTTCATCTGCCCAGATGCTCATGGTAATAGCAGGGATGAAACCGAGCAGAATGTGGGGTAGGAAACGGTTTAATTGGTCCAGGTTGGCGAGGTTGGAGTCAAAGAACTCCTGGGGCCAGAAAGCGGCTAGTCCACTGGCGAGCAAGAAAGCACAAATAAATACATATCCGCTGGGGCTGCCAAAATAAGCGGCTAAGTTTCGTTTAAATACGGCGAGAACGGCTTGAGTGTTCATGAAAATCGTCGAAAAAATTAGGCGGCTAGAGTTTGTTTGTTAAACCAGGCATCAAGGGATGACTCACCTTTAACTTCATCGGGAGTGCCCTCGAAAATCAGCCTTCCGTTGTTGATGAGAATGATGCGGTCAGCCACTTCTGGCACCTCCTGTAAAATGTGAGTAGATAAAAGAATGGTTTTACCTAATCCCTTGATTGTCTTGCGTACTTCTAGTACCTGATTGGGATCCAGTCCAGCCGTGGGCTCATCCATAATCAAAACATCGGGCTCGTGAAGTAATACATTTGCCATACCAACCCGTTGCCTGAAACCGCGGGACAACTTGCCAATCGGTTTGGTTAAAACTGTCTGAAGTGCACATTGCTCAATGACCTGAGCAATACGATCTTTCTTCGTTGCTGGATCCATACTGCGGGCATCCCCAAAAAAGTTGAGTAGAGAGATAGGGGTCATCTCTTCGTAAAGCGGTCCATTTTCAGGCAGGTATCCAATTCGGTTGGCAACCAGGGAGCGGTTATTGGCCACTTCCATTCCACAAACCTTGGCGGTGCCAGAAGAAGGGGCCAGGTACCCAGTGAGCATTTTCATGGTCGTGCTTTTCCCGGCACCGTTGGGTCCGAGGAAGGCAACCACTTCTCCTTTGCGTATAGAAAAAGTAAGGTCCTCCACGGCGATAAAATCACCGTAGTACTTAGAGAGGCCATTTGCCTCAATCATGAATTCATCACTCGTGTTTTCGCTCATAAATGAATGTTTTGGTGTGTAACTGGTATTTTTAAAAAGGCTGAAAATTTAAGTACAATCGAAATATGCGACAGGGCATTTCTATTTTGTGCAAAGGTTAAAAAAATTGTTTCTACGCAATGCTTTCAAGAAGAAAATCTTTACAAGGCTATAAGAAATTATCTAGATTACAAAAACCCTTAGGATTATGCCCATTTTCCGATCAGCCTTCTTTTCATTGTTCGTAGCATTCCATGCGAATGCTATGTTGCTTGCAGTTTCGGATGACTGGTTCTCTTCTTCTATTGTTCAAACTCCTCTGCGTATGGACCAACTGAGTGGGGATCGAATTGTGGAGATTGCCCGTTCCTCTTACTCTGTACCTCTGATCTTCCCTAAATCAGTCAGCATTTTTGAGAGGATGGATGGATCTCTCCCCAAAATGTACACTTTAAATCAACTCGCATCCAATCCAGGCTTGTCTCCGATTCACAAATTTCACTCATCCAAACAAATTACCAAGAAACCCAAGGTTTCAAATTTGAATAAAAGTTTGAATCTATCTGACCGGGAAAAACAACTCTTCGATACCTCTCTTTTATTGGTACCTAAAAATTCCACCCCTTTACCATCCGATGATCAATTGCAGGCATTTTTAGAAGAAGGGAGGAAAAGGTATACTCCCCCAGTCGATTCCAAGGAGATCATCGATAATCTTCTTAAAGACGAATATGCCAATCACCCGGTTGTCAGCTTACTCAACGATTCGCCAGAAGTGAAAAAGGCCCTTAAGTCTGAATCCTTCAACCGAAGCACCGGCTCGCTCTTTGGTTCTGCCAACCTTGCTTTGAAAACTCCGGTCCCCACCAGTTCTACTACCTCGTACACGGAAAATTTACCTGAACCTCCAGTTTTAGAACCCACACCTTCTCAATCCGAAGGGCTAACGGAGCCCGGTCAGACTTGTCTCAAACTCCAAGCTCGTAAGCCATCCCGTGACGGTACCCTGCAGCCCGCTCAGGCTTCTGAAATTTATTTAACGACTCAGGATCTTCGTGAATTGCTTAAAGATTTGACCAAGGATCCTGCGGTTGCTGGGGAAGTACGCTCGGTTGCGGAATTGTGGGCCAAGGCGGAAAAAAATGTTTCTCAAAATCCCGAAGTCGCTCTGGGTGTTAAATCCATCCTGCTATCTGCCAAAGTGGGACGTGCCCGAACCGATCCTTATGGCCAGGCTTCCCTGGAGAACCTTTCTCCGGACGACAAATATTATGTCATCGGCATTGATAAGGATGTGGACACGAATGTAGTCACGATTTGGTCCAAAGAAGTGGAAGTCGCCCCCGGTGAAAACCTGGTCGAGCTCACTTCCACCGATGTGATTTACCAGGAGTAACTCCTGTCTTTTTTCGTCCGAACTTGAGGACTGGGCAAGAATTGCTCGCCATGGTCGAGCAGACCTCTAATGTCTTCTTCTTTTAATTCGAAGTTTTTATTTAAAGATATGCAAAACCAAGAAATCCTCCAACAAGCCGCCGATCAAGCCCGTGGCTTGGCCATCGATGCAATCCACGCCTGCAGTTCAGGACATTTGGGTCTTCCCCTCGGAGCCGCCGAGGTTGGGGCCGTTCTGTTCGGCAAAGACTTAAAGGTCGATCCATCGGACGACCAATGGCTCAATCGCGACCGCTTCGTCCTTTCCGCCGGTCATGGCAGTATGTTCCTATATGGCTGGCTCCACCTCGCCGGGTATGATCTTCCCTTGGAAGAGGTAAAGAACTTCCGTCAGCTTCACAGCAAAACTCCCGGACACCCCGAGTTTGGGGAAACTCCGGGTGTGGAGTGCACCACTGGACCTCTAGGTCAGGGTGTGGGCAATGCCGTGGGTATGGCGATCGCTTCCAAAATGGCCGCGGCTCACTTCAATACCTCCGAGCACGAAATTTTTAACCATCAGGTCATCGCCTTGGCTGGGGATGGTTGCTTGCAGGAAGGGGTGGCTGCCGAAGCTGCTTCCCTCGCCGGTCACTTAGCCCTCAATAATTTGACCATCCTTTACGATTCCAATGATGTCACCCTCGATGCTATGGCCGATGCCAGCCAGAGCGAAAGTGTGATCGACCGATTTGCCGCTTATGGATTTGCAGTGGAGCGGATCGAGGATGGTCACGATTTAGCTTCGATCTCTGCCGCTCTCGAGCGTGCCCGTGCCAATACCGAAAAGCCCACTTTTATCGAAATCAAGACCATCATTGGTAAGGGTATTCCTGAAGTCGCCGGTACCTCTGCCGGACATGGGGAGGGCGGGGCGAAATTTGCCGAGGCTGCCCGTCAGGGTCTTGGCCTGCCTGAAGAAACTTTCTACGTTTCGGATGAGGTGCGTGCCTTCTTTGCGGATCGTAAGGCCCAGCTTGCTGAGGAGCGCAAACAATGGGATGCCACCTACGCTGCCTGGCGTGCGGCCAACCCAGAAAAAGCCGCTTTGCTTGATTCCGGAATTTCCCGCGAAGTTCCTGCGGATCTGATGAACAGCGTGCAGGAGTTTGCTGCCGATGCCAGTGTGGCCACCCGAGCTGCTGGTAGCCAGGTGATCAATGATCTCGCCAAGGCAATGCCCCTGCTGATCAGTGGATCTGCCGATTTGCATGGATCGACCAAGAATTACATCAAGGATGTGGGAGACTTTACCAAGGATAACCATTCCGGGCGTAACCTTCTCTTCGGTATCCGTGAACATGCGATGGGTGCCATTGTGAACGGAATTGCTTATTACGGTATCTTCCGTCCATCCGGTGCCACCTTTGCGGTGTTTGCGGATTATATGCGCCCATCTGTGCGCCTTTCTG